>CBFHMO010000064.1:0-8718 GCA_965656925.1 Patiriisocius sp. | reverse complement strand
TTCAGAGAATTTCCAAATGCGTAATACCCACAAAACAATTGCACAGTCTATCGCTACTCTTTCTGAAATTTTAACCCTTGCAGCTGCTTCAAACAAACAAGTGGTAACCTATTTATCGATGGGTTTTGGAAATCCTTATGGAGATCCTTGGAGTCTTGATATTGTAGGTCAGTGGGCTCAAAAACTATCCCAGATGGGTGTCACTATTTTATCTTTAAGTGATACCGTTGGAAGCTCAACCCCAGAAACTATTTCTTATTTGTTTTCAAATTTAATACCCAAATACCCAAATATCGAATTTGGAGCACACCTGCATACAACACCATCTGCTTGGCATGAAAAGCTTGATGCTGCTTACAAAGCTGGTTGTAGAAGATTTGATGGTGCCATTCAAGGATTTGGTGGTTGCCCAATGGCAAAAGATGAGCTTACAGGTAACATGCCCACAGAAAAAATGTTAAGTTATTTTACTACTCAAAAAGCGAAAACTAATATACGTACCATGAGTTTTGAGAGTGCACACAATACCGCAAGTGATATATTCAACAACTATCATTAATAATAAAAGTACCACATGAAAAATACTATGTTCTTACAAAGATTTAAATCTAGTTCTGCTATGCACAAATATATCTATGGTTTGTTTTTATTGTTTGGTCTTTTTTCTTTAGTAGTAGCTAGTTGTAAAGAAACAAAGGTTTCAGAGCCCCAAAAGCAAAACACTGTTACCATAAAGCTCATACAGGTTAATGATGTGTATGAAATATCTCCTTTGGGTGGTGGCAAATATGGAGGTATGGCCCGGGTAGCTCATATAAGTGATTCTATTAAAAGGCAATTCCCAAATAGTTATTTGGTCATGGCAGGTGATTTTTTAAATCCATCACTTCTTGGCACCCTTAAAGTGGATGGTCAACGGGTAAAAGGACGTCAAATGATTGATGTAATGAATGCCATGGATTTTGATTTGGCCACTTTTGGAAACCATGAGTTTGATATCAAAGAAAATGAGTTGCAGCAGCGCCTTAACGAAAGTACATTTAATTGGGTGTCTGCCAATGTTTTTCAAAAAAATGGAGAGTCACTTGATGTGTTTCATACCATAAAACAAGGTGATAGTATTGCAATTCCAGAGACCCTTTATTATGATCTAGATGCCCGTGATACCTCTAAAGTGCGTATAGGATTTTTTGGTGTCACCATAGATTCCAACCCAAAAGATTTTGTGTATTACAGTGATTATTTGACTGCTGCTAAAGCATCTGTACAAACACTTCAAACAAAAGGGAGTGACATTGTAATTGGTTTAACACATTTGGAACTAGAGCAGGATGTTATGGTTGCTGATGAGGTAGCAAATATTGATTTTATAATGGGAGGGCATGAACATTTTAATATGTTGGTACCCACAAAAGGGGCTACAGTTGCTAAGGCAGATGCCAATGCGAAATCTGTATATGTGCATACCTTAGTCTATGATTTGGTTTCAAAAACAGCTGCTATTTCTTCTGAATTAGTCCTTATTACAGACAAGGTACCTTCCTTACCAAGAGTTCAAAAAGTGGTTGCTAAGTGGGATGCTATTTTAGAGCAAGAAATTAAAACCGTTGTAGATAACCCTAATGAGGTTATTTATAAAGCCTTGGATTCTCTTGACGCAACAGATACTCCTACCAGAAGCACACAAACCAATCTAGGGGTACTAATAGCCCAGGCTATGAGTGAGAGTTTTAATACTCCTGTTGATGGAGCTCTTGTAAATGGCGGCTCTTTTAGATTAGATGATGTTCTGCAAGGAGCTATAGTGAGTCTAGATATATTTAGGGTGTTGCCCTTTGGTGGTGGTGTTTTAAAAGTAGCGCTAACAGGTACACTTCTTCAAGAGGTGCTAGATTTTGGACTTGCCAAGGCAGGAACAGGCGCTTATCTTCAACGCTATGGTTTTGATCAAAAAATGGGAGTTTGGTATATAAATAACAAACCCATTAATGCATCACAAACCTATGATATAGCTTTTAGTGATTACCTTTTAAAAGGCTTTGACATCCCTTTTTTAACACCAGAAAATCCAGGGGTTATCTCTATTTATGAACCCTTAGAGTCTGAGCCTGCTTATGATATTAGAAAGGCGGTTATTAGCTATTTAAAAACTTTATAAAACTATTTTTCACATTGCTTAGAATTATTCTAAATAATATTTATTTTTACATTTAAATTAATCGAAATGAAATATTTAAAATACTTCTTAATAGCGCTACTAGGAGTACTTGTTGTTATACAATTTATAAAACCTGAAAAAAATACCGATGGTTATCAGTCTGTTGCGTTGTTTGAACAAGAGATAGTACCTACCAAAGAAATTGCATCTATTCTCAAAAACAATTGTTATGATTGCCACAGTGACCAAACAAATTATCCTTGGTACAATAATATAGCTCCAATAAATTATTGGCTCGAAGAGCATATTGCAGACGGGAAAAGACATTTTAACGTTTCTGCTTGGGAGAAGTACAGTGCAAGAAAAAAAGACCATAAACTTGAAGAACTTATTGAATATGTAGAAGAAGGGGAGATGCCCTTAGATTCCTACACATGGTTGCATGGAAATTTGTCTGAAAAAGACACTGAGATCTTATTGCAATGGGCACAATTATCTCGGATAATTTATCAAAAAGAGATGCTCACCACCATTGAATAAGTAAATTATTACATTTTTATATTTTTATTTTTATCTTGTTAGGTACTTTAAACACTACATCTTAAAATTTTAACAATTCCTTATTTAAATTTAGTCTAAATAAACTTGCGTAAATCTAAAATCAGTTTTATTTTTGTGCTCAAATTAAAAGTTATTTATAATAAGTCTAAATAAAAATAAAATGAAAAAATTAGTATTACTCCCAATTTTTACAGCCGCACTATTTATCTCTTGTAGTAGTGATGATGATAACCAAGTAATTATTGAACCGATAGAGCCAATTGTTGCCCCTGCAGATTATACTTTTACAAGAAATAATGAGTCTACAGTTAGTTTTGGTGGTCAAACTACTCGAATCTTCATGGCTGAAGAAATTATCTCAGGCCTAAAAGCTAACACCACACAAACTGAAGCTTCTCTTCTAGCTATGTTTGATCATCAGGAAGGTGCTGATGATTTTTCAGACCCTTTATTAAATGCATCAGGCAAAAGTGTTAGAAGCAAAACAGCCGCATCGTTTGACTATTTCTCAGCAAATGCAACTGAGGCTTCAGAAATAAAATCAATGTTTGATAATTACATTACACTCCAGGCTACAGAGGTGTTTCCAAACTGGGATGTTATTGCAGCTCCTGGAGTAGCAGGTCAAATCGCAGATGGCTCATCCACCCGTTATGTTGCAGCAAATGGCCTAGAGTATAACCAGGCATTTGCAAAAGGGCTGATAGGAGCTTTTGTGTCTGATCAGATTTTAAATAATTACTTAAGTCCATCTGTCCTAGATGCTGGTGATAATGTCTCTAACAATGACAATGATGTTACTGACGGGGATAAAAATTATACTGTCATGGAGCACAAGTGGGATGAGGCTTATGGATATTTATTTGGTGGTGTTCCTGAAGAAAATCAGTCAGATCCATTGCCAACAATCGGTGACGATGATAGTTTCTTAAATAAATATGTAGGAAAAACCAATAGCGATCCAGATTTTGAGGGTATTGCTCAAGATATATTTGATGCATTTAAACTGGGTCGTGCTGCAATAGTAGGTAAAGACTATGATGTAAGAAATGCTCAAGCAGCAATACTACAACAAAAAATATCTCAGGTGATAGCAATTCGAGCTATTTACTATCTGCAAACAGGAAAGCTATCTATTGAAACTGGAGACTTCGGAGCTGCATTTCATGACTTGTCTGAAGGTTACGGTTTTCTAACTAGCTTACGTTTTACTAGAGATACTGAGAATGGAACATCTATTTTTACTAAGTCTGATGTAGCTAGTTTTATTTCAGATATTATGAATGATGGTCCAAATGGATTATGGGATGTTACTCCAGCAACACTGGATACTATCTCTGAGCAAATTGCATCAAAATTTGATTTTACGGTAGCTCAAGCTGCTAATTCTAATTAATTGTTAAAGTTTAAAAAGCACCTGCTCTAAATTATAAATGAGCAGTTGCTTTTGCTTATTTTTGCAAAAAAAAAGTAAACATGAAAAAAAATATTACTTTTATTTTAATCATTCTTTTAGCCTTTGTGAGTGCTTGCGGTGTTGACGACACTTCAGATATTCAATCTACAGACTCTTATGATCGTAGTGCATTACTGGTTAACTGGGCAGATAATATTATCATCCCAGGGTACACCAATTTTTCACAAAAGCTTATCGCTCTTGAAATAGCTTCAGAAGATTTTACACAATCACCTTCTGCAATATCCTTGGATGGTATCAGAAACTCCTGGTTGGATGCCAACATAGCATTTCAGAAAATCTCTATGTTTGAAATTGGTCGGGCTCAGACACTAAATTATAGAAATAGGTTAAATGTATATCCAACAAACTCGCAAGAGATTGAAGGTTACATTTCAGCCAACTCTTGGAATCTTGAGTTGCCATCTACCATAGATGCTCAAGGTTTTCCAGCCTTAGATTATTTGCTCTATGGTTTGGGTACAGACCAAGAGCTTCTTGAAAAATTCACCACGGGTCCAAATGCCTCTAGCTATAAAATGTATTTATTGGATTTGGTTACTGTGATGCAAAATCTTACCAATGAAGTGTTTTCTGATTGGAGCAATGGATATAGAGAATCATACATAACAAATATAAACTCTTCTGCCTCTGGATCTGTAGACCAGACTGTAAACGCATTTTTGTTTTATTATGAAAAGGCTCTTCGTGCTGGAAAGGTAGGAATACCAGCAGGTGTTTTTTCTGGCAGCCCGCTACCTCAAAATGTAGAATCGTATTACAATCAAACTATTTCAAAACTACTACTTACACAAGCATTAAATGCTACCGTTGATTTCTTTAATGGCGAGGGCTTCTCTGGTGAGTATCAATCAAACGGATTTAGTCTAAATTCATACCTTGAGGCATTAGATACTGAAAAAAATGATGTTAGTCTAGAAACACTGATTAACAATCAATTTCAAGTTGCTTTCTCAAAAATTGAATTATTAAATGATAATTTCATTCAACAAATTACCAATGATAATACAAAAATGCTAGAGGTATACGATGAATTACAACGTAACGTGATTTTAATGAAAGTAGATATGTTGCAAGCACTAAGCATTGATGTGAATTATGTTGATGCAGATGGTGATTAATGCATACAAACTACCATACATACTTCACAAAACAAACTAGTGCTGCGCCACTGGCTGTATTTCGTGTATTGTTTGGTTTTATGATGCTAGTAAGCATTGTTCGTTTTTGGAGTTTAGGCTGGATAGATACCTTGTACATCGAGCCTATTTTTTCTTTTTCCTATTATGGTTTTCATTGGCTTCCAAACCCAGGCCAATTTGTGTATCTTCTTTTTGTTATTTGTGGTGTTTCAGCAATTTTTGTGGCCATTGGTTATAGATACAGAGTAGCAATACTTTTATTTTTTCTAAGTTTTACCTATATAGAGCTTATTGATAAAACAACATACTTAAACCATTACTACTTTATTAGTTGTTTGAGTTTTCTATTAATTTTTTTACCTGCAAATTGTTACTATTCTTTAGATGCCCTTAGAGGGAGGTGTGAAGTGTCAAAGAATATTTCTGCCTGGACTATCAATAGTATTAAGCTTCTGCTTTGTATTGTTTATTTGTACGCGGGGCTAGCCAAGTTAAACAGTGATTGGTTAGTAAATGCCATGCCCTTAAAGATTTGGTTGCCATCAAAATATGATATTCCTTTACTTGGGGATCTTTTGCAGCAAAATTGGATACATTATGCATTTAGTTGGGCAGGTGCAGTTTATGATTTGACCATACCCTTTCTATTGCTATGGAAACCCTCAAGATCTGTCGCTTTTGTTCTTGTAGTTGTTTTTCATGTGCTTACGCGTGTACTTTTCCCTATAGGGATGTTCCCATACATAATGATAATTAGTACACTCATTTTTTTTGATGCTAATGTGCACGGGCGCATACTCAGGTTCTTTTCTTTGATTTTAAAAAGGCTGCAATTATTTAAGAGTGTCAATACCAATACCACAACAAATGCAAAAGGTTTTAAAATAGCTTCTTATGTGGTAGGTGTTTTTATGATAGTTCAGCTACTTTTACCATGGCGGTATATCATGTATCCCAAAGAACTTTTTTGGACAGAACAAGGCTACCGTTTTTCTTGGCGGGTAATGTTAATGGAAAAAGCAGGGTATGCTCAATTTACAATTAAAAATACCCAAACCGGTACCGAGTTTGCAATAGATAACAGTGATTTTTTAACCCCTTTTCAAGAAAAACAAATGAGTACACAGCCTGATTTTATTTTAGAATACGCTCATTATCTTGGAAATCATTACAGGTCAAAGGGACACCAAAATGTGGCTGTACATGTGGAGAGTTATGTAGCGCTTAATGGTAGATTGAGCCAACCCTTCATAAATCCAGAAATAAACCTTCTAGAGGTAGAAGATACCTTTACCCATAAAGATTGGATTCTCGAATTTAATGATACCATTGAGGGCATATAATTTATGAAGCATATCAACTACTATTTAGGTTTATTATTTTTGGTTTTTCATTGCGTTTTGTATGGGCAATATACAATTACGGGTGTTGTAATCTCTAAAGACACCAAAGCCCCCATACAAAACACAGAGGTGTATAATACAACGCTATCCAGCACAGCAGTGACAGATAGCCTAGGCGTTTTTACCTTTGAAAATGTTCCCCTTGGTAACTACACATTTGTTGCCTTTTCTTTTGAATATGAAGTTGTACAAACCATAATTGACATTACAAAAAACACCTCACTGACTATCGAGCTCCCTGTTTTAGAACAAACGCTCAATCAGGTTGTTATCACAAAGCGTAAAGAGAGAATTTTTGCCCTCAGAAATTTAAGAGATATAGAAGGAACAGCAATTTATGCTGGGAAGAAGAGTGAAGTTGTTGTTTTAGATAATCTTACGGCTAATCTAGCTAGTGGAACCGCTAGACAAGTTTATGGCCAAGTAGTAGGTTTAAATATTTACGACAATAATGATGCTGGATTACAGCTTAATATTGGAGGTCGTGGCCTTGATCCTAACAGAACCTCCTCTTTTAATACGCGTCAAAACGGATATGATATCTCAGCAGATGTTTTAGGATACCCAGAGAGTTATTATACACCACCTGCCGAGGCAATTGAGCAAATAGAAATTGTTCGTGGTGCAGCATCATTACAGTATGGAACTCAATTTGGAGGGCTCATCAATTTTAAATTGAAAATGCCCGATCCCTCTAAAAAAGTAAATCTGATTTCAAGGCAATCTGTAGGTAGTAATAATTTGTTTACTAGTTTTACTAGCCTAAGTGGCAAATCAGGTAGCGTGGGTTATTACAGCTATTTTAATTACAAAACTGGTAATGGTTTTAGGCCAAATTCACAGTTTGATTCTTACAATGCATATGCCCATGTAGATTACAGTTTTTCTGAAAAAACAAAAGTATCGTTTGAGTTTAGTTATTTAGATTATCTAGCCCAACAACCAGGAGGTTTAACAGATACTCAATTTGAACAACAACCAAATTTCAGCAACCGATCGCGAAATTGGTTTGATGTAGATTGGAAATTATATTCCCTTGCTTTGGAGCATGCCATATCACCAAATACAGATTTTAGTGTTACTATGTTTGCACTTGATGCCTCCAGAAAATCTGTAGGTTTTAGAGAAAACAGGGTCTCTCAGGTAGATGATCTGCAAGCTCCTAGAGATTTAATTGTGGGTAATTTTAGAAACTGGGGTGCAGAGGCCCGTTTTTTAACGAGATATAATTTGTTTAAGACAGAGCAAGCCCTACTAGTAGGCGCAAAATACTATCAGTCAAACAATACCGAACGTCAAGGACCCGGGAGTACCTCAAATGAAGCGGATTTTAATTTTGCTGACACTTTGTTTCCTGAGTATACAAGACAAAGTAATTTTACATTTCCTAACTTAAATATTGCCTTTTTTGCTGAGCATATTTTTAAACTTACTCAAAAACTTACTGTAACCCCAGGTGTAAGAGTAGATGTTATAAAAACACAAAGCCAAGGGGAGTATAAAAATATTGTTCTCGATTTAGCTGGCAATGCTATTTTAAATCAAACTATTGCAGATAATCGTAGTTTTGATCGTAGTTTTGCTTTGTTGGGCGTTGGAGCTAGTTATAAGGCCTATTATGCCACAGAAATATATTCTAATTTGAGTCAAAACTATAGGTCTGTCACCTTTAGTGATATAAGAATTACAAACCCTTCATTAACAATAGATCCAAATATCACCGATGAACGAGGGTATACTTTTGATTTGGGTGCTCGCGGAAAGTTTAAAAATTTTCTTAGGTATGATTTTGGAGTTTTTTTTCTTAGCTATCAAGACAGGCTAGGAGTAGTTTTAAGATCGGTTAGTGATATTCAAGACGAACGTTTTAGAGCAAATATTGGTGATGCCGTGACTTATGGTTTTGAGGGTTTTGTTGATTGGAATATTTGGGAGACTTTTTCATCAAACGAAAATTTCAGATTGAATACATTTTTA
>CBFHMO010000063.1:0-8764 GCA_965656925.1 Patiriisocius sp. | reverse complement strand
CACGTGACATAACAATGGCAGGCTTGTTTCCTTTTAACTCAACACTCTCAATAATTCCGCGAACGTTATCTCCTTTTCTAAAAAAGTCTGAAGGGATTTGCTTGTCTTTTGGCAAGATAATCTCATTTCCTTCATCATCCAACAATATAATTGCTCTGTGACGAATGTGATGCACCTCTGCCGTATAAATCTCACCTTCTAAGTCCTTAAACTGCTTGTAGATGATGGTGTTGTCATGCTCATGTATTTTTGAAATCAAGTTCTGTCTTAATGCTAAGATAGAACGACGTCCTAGCTGCATTAGCTTCACCTCTTCAGAAACATCCTCGCCAACTTCAAAATCGTCCTCGATTTTTCTTGCCTCAGTCAATGATATTTCCTCGTTGGGATCCATCACGTCTTGGTCTGCAACAACCACTCGGTTTCTCCAAATCTCTAAATCTCCTTTGTCTGGATTTACAATAATATCAAAATTATCATCACTCCCGTATTTTTTCTTTAGAGCATTTCTAAAAACATCTTCAAGTATCGCCATCAGGGTTACTCTATCAATCTGTTTATCGTCTTTAAATTCTGAAAACGAATCAATTAACGCTAAATTTTCCATATCATTTTAATTAAATGTTACCATAACTTTTGCTTCTACAATATCTGTGTAAGGAAGTACCGCTTGTTTTTGAACCGTTACTTTTCCTTTCCCAACAGGCTTTGGCTCCCGAGCTTTCCACTCTAGGGTTACCTGGGTATCTGTTGTTTGTGTAATCTTACCTTCTATGGTTTGGCCCTGTGTTGTTTTTACTTGCAGGTTTCTACCTAGATTTTTCTTGTACTGCCTTGGCAAGCTAAGTGGGCGAGAAACACCCGCAGAAAGAACATCCAGAGAAAAGTCTTCTTCCTCTCTGTCTAAATTATGCTCTATAGCCCTGCTTATTGCAATACAATCTTCTACTCTTACTCCCTGATCACCGTCTATAATAACAGCAATTTTATTATCTGAAGCAATTTCCATATCAATTAAAAACAAATGGGTATGCTCTTTTAATGCTTCATTTAACAATTGGGTTACTTTTTCTCTCATTAAATTTTGGTTATAAAAAGAGGGGACTAGCTGTCCCCTCCTTTTTTCATCATAATCTGTGCAAATATAGTACTTTATTTGAAATTAAAAAACCCTAGCGGGGCACATTATTTTTTTGTATCTTCATGTAAGAATTTTTTAATTAATCTTAATATACAGCCTATGAAACGCATCCTTGTACCAACAGATTTTTCATCACAAGCAGAAAATGCATTAAAAGTAGCTGTAGAGATTGCAACCAAGCACAATAGTGAAATCTACCTCTTACACTCTTTAGACATGCCCTCTCAAATTCGCGGCGTGCAAAACAATGCAAGCATGCCAGAGTCTCTATACTTTATAAAGTTAGCAGAAAAGAGCTTTGAAGTGCTTTTAAAAGAAGACTATCTTGGCCCAATTGAGATACATGAGGCAATAGGGCATGACCAAATATATAGTGATATTAATAGAACCGTGGAAGAAAAAGACATTGACCTTATTGTCATGGGATCTCATGGAGTTAACGGCTTTAAAGAACTCTTTATAGGTAGTAACACAGAAAAAGTTGTGCGTACTGCCAACATACCTGTTTTGGTGATTAAAAACGAGCATAAGGATTTTAACATTAAAGACTTTGTTTTTGCTACAGATTTTGGAGAGGAAAGCCGTTGGAGTTTTACCCAGGCACAAAAATTTGCTAAAGCCATGGATGCCAAAATGCATTTATTATACGTAAACACACCTGCAGGCTTTAAAACTACAGAACAGGCAAATAGTCTCATGCAAGATTTTATTAAAGACTCTAAAGAAGAAAACCACACCATTAATATACATAACGCCTACTCTGTTGAGGATGGTATTTTGCAGTTTGCTAAAATGAAAGGTGCAAAACTCATAGGAACAAGTACCCATGGCCGCAAAGGACTTTCTCACTTTTTTAATGGCAGTATAAGCGAGGATTTAGTAAACCACGCTAACATGCCTGTAATTACCTTTAGGATACAATAATTACATCCGTAGAGTTGGCTTGAAAAAAAGAACCTCCTTCCAACATTTAAAGACATAAAAAAACCCCAGATAGAATTCTATCTGGGGTTTTTTAAACTGTACTGAATGCAATTTAGTTATTGTGCAAAGTAACTGTACCATACGTACCAATATCCACTTTTGGGACAGAAGCATTATAGGTTGTGTTAATTACGTCAATAATTGTGTTTGCAGTAAAGGCATATCCTCTTGGAGATGGGTGTACTCCATCTAGAGAAAAAGCACCACCTGTTACATAGGTTGATGTCAACACTCCTCCATTATAGAAGGCTCCATTTGCAGCAACATCTGCCAAAGCAGATTTCATATCTCCATATGCAAGTTCATTAGCAGCTGCTAATCCCTCGATAATAGCATTATATGCTGCTCCAGCTGCAGCAACACGAGCTTGCTCTGTTGAAGACAACACTAAAGAGTTTGGAAGTGGCAGTGAAACACCTAAAATACCTGCAGGGTTTGAAGGGTCTGGCGTAGTACCTATCACTGAAGATGCTGTTAACACTACTAAATCATCTATTTTTACTTGACGTAACTGACCTAAAAGCGCAGCCGTTTCTGAATCTAAACCAGCACCTATAAGGATGGCTGTTACATCTGTTAAATCTGCATCTGTCATGATAGGATAGTTAACACCTTCAACAAAATTAATTGCACGAATAGCAGCTTCTTCTGGAGAAATAAATCCACCAGCAACTAATTGTCCTAGTGCCCCATTGTATAAGGCAAACTGTGCATTTACGGCACCTGCTGTTGCAGCATCTAATGGAATCGTGCGCGTTGGCACAGTTGTAAAGTAAGGAATAGATGTTACATCAGGGATGTTTAATAAAACTCCTTTAGCACCATTAGCTACAAGTGCATCTACTTGAGCACTGTATGCCGCGGCAAACACGTTAGGGTCTGTAATATCATTACCACCATAAGTAGATGGATCAAAATTCCCTGTTTGGTCAACACCAGATCCACCAGAGGTAGCATATCCTAAAATATCATTATTTCCAATCCATAAACTAAAGAAGGTTGGGTTTAATGAAGCTGCATCTGCAAGTACTGTAGAAGACTCACTAGTTGCAAATCTTGCATACCAAGGGTTTGCTGTACCGTTTGCAACACCAGCAACAGATCCATAACCTGGAGTTACAAGATGGAAACTTTTTGCTCCCGGTACTCCCATGTTATTGAAAGGTCCTGCCTCGCTTGTTAATATATCTGTAGTTGGCTCTCCATCAAGAGGTGCAGGGAAAGGGTTTCCGTTCTCATCTGCAGATAGAACTAGTCTATTACCAGAGATTTGAACACCTCCTAAAAGTAATCCTCCTAAATCATCTGAGGTAAGTGGCTGGGTAAAATCTCCGCCACCAACAAAACCAAATTGCTGGGCCATAATGTTTGGATACGAACCTTCTTGTCCAGACACATATAATGCACCATCTGCATAACCTGCCGTTAAAGAATTTCCTAGGGATACATAGTTAGAGAAATCTGCATCTCCTGCATCGTAGAAACCTTCATCGGAAACTGCGTTTTCAAATTCTGGCTCACAACTTACCAAACCAATGGCAAGCAAACCAATCATAAATTTTATAGTATTTTTCATCTTAATTAGATTTTTTTAGATTAAAGTTTGTATGTGATACCTAAACCTGGTACAAATACACTTGATTTATATGTTCCTCCAAAACTTGAGTACTGATTAATTAAACCAGCAGGTCCTCCAGACCCTTCAACGAAGTAGTCATAAGAAGCATCAACTTCGTTAAACTGTAAGTACAAGAAAGAAGCGTCAATTTCTAGGCGATCACCTACTTTAAATGTTAAACCAGCAGTATATCCGTTACTATCGTTACGAGGTGTCTCTGGCGCAAAATATCCTGATTGTACAGGAGATTCATCAAAGTAATATCCACCTCTTAATGTGAAAGATTCTGAGGCTTCATACTGTACACCAAATCTATAAGTAGATGCATCTCTATAATTTCTAAGTAGTACAGAATCTGGTGTGTCATTTCCAAAAACAACAGCTAAAGATTCATAGGCGCTCCAATACGTCATGTTGTAATCAAAAGCAAACAGGAAATCGTTGTGCTTGTAAGATAGACCCATTGTAAGTTCTGCAGGAAGTGGTAGATCTGCATTAAAAGTAGTATCTGCAAATGGAGTTAGTGGAGAGTTAGGAACATTCTCGAAGGTAGCATCTCCATCTTCTGCGCTTAAAATTATTTCTGATCGGTAATTTACACCAACAGTTAAACTCTCAGAAGCTTTTAACATAGCACTAGCAGTCCAACCCCAGTTACTAATTCCTGTTTGCTCTAAAGTTACCTCAGATCTGTTTCCGTCAAGATCTGTTAAGGTTCTGTTTAGGTTTTTGTTAAAATTAACACCACCTGTTGCGTAGATGGGTCCTCCCCCAACACTAAATTTGTCAGAAAGTTTAATAGACACACTTGGTTGTACAAAAATAGCCTGAAGGGCTATATTGTTAACAAGGTGAGATCCAGCCCAGTCATCCTCATAGGCAACCGTACTTCCGTAAGGAGTGTAGATACCTAAACCAAAAGCAAGCCAATCGGTAGCTTGGTAAGATACGTATGCATAAAATGGTGTACCAACACCAGCCTCTGTCATAGCAGTTTCTCCTGTTGCTGAGTTTTGGTAAGAAACATCTGCAAGAACACCATGGGCGCCAACAGATACACTTAATTTGTTTTCTAGGTACACTAATCCTGCTGGATTAAAAAATACAAGTTCACTACTGTTAATAACAGCAACACCTGTATGACCCATTGCCAAGGCTTTGTTTCCTTGAAGACTCACCCTATACCCACCAGCATAAGTGACAGCTGTAGCAAGAAATAGCACCGTGAGGAGTAATACTTTTTTCATAATTGTTTTACGTTAAGTTAAAGATTAATTTTTATAAATATAGCTTATATAACACTCAAATTTTACCAATTATGCAATTATTGGGTGTGTACAATACATTTTACTTTGCAATGTTATAAAAAATCCACCACAATTTGATGAAATTGTTCAGGATTTTCTGCATGTAACCAATGACCTGCATTTGAAACCGTCTTGATTTGGCTTTTAGGAAACTGTTTTTGTATAGCGGTTTCATCTAAAAGAGTTATGTATCCAGAGTTTTCTCCACGAACAAACAAGGTTTTCTTATTAAAGACAGTACTAACAGCAAGGGCTTTGCCCACTTGAGCAATCTCTTTGGTAACCACAGGCAAATTAACTCTAAGGGCTAGTTGTTTTTTTTCAATCCAATATAAATTTTTAAGTAAAAAAAGCCGCACTCCCTGCTCCTTTATATAGTTTGCTAAAACCTCATCGGCTTTAGCCCTAGAATTAATAATAGAAAAGTCTAATAAACCAAGGCCTTTTAAAATATCTTGATGGTGCTCACCATAGTGTCTAGGAGCTATATCTGCAATCACTAATTTTAAAACTCTACCTGGGTGTGCAACAGCAAACTCCATGGCTGTTTTACCTCCCATAGAGTGCCCAAGTAAAACTACTTGGTCTAGTTTGTGGTGCTCACAATACGATAACAAATCTGCAGCCATCGCCTGATAACTAAAAACAGGATCATGAAAACTTCTGCCGTGATTTCGCTGGTCAATAAGGTGCATTTGATATCCTTGAGCTGCAAATTTCTTCCCTAGGCTTTTCCAGTTATCACTCATGCCCAAAAAACCATGAAGAATTAAAAACGGTGTGCCGGTTCCAATAATTTGTGAGTGTAATACCATACCTTATACTAGTTTAGACAAATAAGCCTCAATGGTAGGTTGCAAGCCTTTATAGATTGCCTCAGAAATAAGCGCATGACCAATACTCACCTCTGCTAGATGGGACACATTTTTGGCAAAATATGCAATATTATCTAAAGACAAATCATGTCCAGCGTTTACACCCAACCCTAATTGATGTGCTAACTTTGCACATCCATCATAAGGCAATACGGCATCTAGATTCCCCAAGGCATACTGCTCTGCAAAGGCCTCTGTATACAATTCTATTCTGTCTGCACCAACCTTGGCCGCCCCTTCTACAGCTTTGAGCATTGGGTCTACAAATATAGATGTACGAATCCCGCTGTTTTTAAATTCTGAAATCACTTCACTTAAAAAATCTTTATGCTTTACAGTGTCCCAACCTGCATTTGAGGTAATAGCATCTATACTATCTGGCACTAAGGTGACCTGAGTTGGTTTTATTTTTAGAACCATATCGATAAAGTTTGCAATAGGATTTCCTTCTATGTTGTACTCTGTTGTCACGGCCTGTTTTAAATCATAGGCGTCCTTATACCTAATATGACGCTCATCGGGACGCGGATGTATGGTTACCCCATGGGCGCCAAACAACTGAACATCTTTTGCCACCTGCACTACATTAGGGTAATTTCCACCACGTGCATTGCGCAGTGTTGCAATTTTATTAATATTTACACTTAACTTTGTCATCATTATATATTTGAAACAAAAATACAATGCTTAAGCACAGTTTTGAAACTATATTTTAAGTATTTTGCATAAAAACATTTGCTGTGAACACACAACAATACATCATAAATGAC
Organism: Patiriisocius sp.; assembly: GCA_965656925.1. Taxonomy (GTDB): domain Bacteria; phylum Bacteroidota; class Bacteroidia; order Flavobacteriales; family Flavobacteriaceae; genus Patiriisocius. Next base: position 2,069 of record CBFHMO010000063.1, on the reverse strand, counting down.
ATTACCCCTTTTGACCTCACTACCAAAGTGAGCGAGGTTCAAAACGCTTTTAACCAGCTCACCTACTCACACATCCCTGTGACCAAAGATGGGGTTTTTGAAGGCGCAATTTCAGAAAATGACATCCATTGCTACAACGCAGATAAAACCCTAGAGGCATATCAATACTCTTTAGAGAAGTTTCATGTTAAAGAGCATACCAATTGGCTAGACATCCTTGAGGCTTTTGCCCTGAATAACAGCACCATTATGCCTGTACTTACTGAAAACTACAAATACCTAGGGTATTATGAATTAAGTGATATCATGAGCCTGTTTAACGACACCCCTTTTCTGGGAGAATCTGGAGGTATTATTGTTATTCAAAAGAGCACCGCAGATTATTCTTTTTCTGAAATCTGTCAAATTGTAGAAAGCAATGATGCAAAGATTTTAGGAGTGTTTGTCTCAAAAATGGAAAATGACATCACTCAAATAACTATTAAAGTTGGGCACACGAGCATCAATGCAATTGTTCAAACTTTTAGGAGATACAGCTACAATATAGTGTCTAACCATCAAGAAGATCGATTTATTGAGGACCTGAAAGAAAGATCTAAATACCTTGATAAATACCTAAAGATGTAGTTATGAAAATAGGAATCTACGGTCAATTTTATCACAAAAATTCTGAAACTCATATACAGGCAATTCTCAATGTGTTGCAAAGTAAAGGGGTAGAAATTGTGGTAGAAAAAAACTTTTTAGCCCTAATGAAAGAGAATCAATCCTTTCATACAGACTTATCCAATTTGGCAAGCTTTACAAAATTAGACAAGAGCTATGACCTGTTTTTTAGTATAGGAGGAGATGGTACCATTTTAAAATCTATCACATTTGTACGAGATCTTGACATACCAATTGTTGGAATAAATACAGGAAGACTCGGGTTTTTAGCTACCATCCAAAAACAAGACATAACCTCAAGTATTACAGAAATACTCAATGGTAATTCTTACCTCTCTGAGCGCTCTTTATTATCTATAGAAACGAGTCCAACAAACAAGGAAATCACCCCCTTGAATTTTGCACTAAACGAAGTGGCCGTTAACAGAAAAAACACCACCTCGATGATTAAGGTAGAAACTACTATTAACTCAGAATATCTTACCTCTTATTGGTCTGACGGGTTAATCATATCTACCCCTACAGGATCTACTGGATATTCACTTAGCTGTGGCGGCCCTGTAATTGAACCTAGTAACGAAAGTATCATACTCACGCCCATTGCCCCACATAATTTAAATGTTAGACCCTTAGTGGTTCCAGACAACAGCGTGGTAACTCTTAAAGTTTCGGGAAGAGAAGACACCCACCTACTGTCTTTAGATTCTAGAATCTTAACCCTTGAAAACGAAACAGTGATCACCATTAAAAAAGCACCCTTCACTATTAAATTTGTGCAACCCATAGAAGAGAGTTTTATTAAAACACTTCGAAAAAAGCTACTTTGGGGAGAAGACAAAAGAAATTAAGCAATAAAAAACACTAAAAATTGTTTATCAATCTAGACTATCCCTGTTATGGTGGGGTAGTGCAAAGTTTATTGTTATATTTGCGAACTTTTTAAAACTTATGAGGTATTTAACGGTAGTTTTTTTAATGCTTTTTTGCTTACAAAGAGGAGCCTCACAGACATTTGAGTTGGGTGGTTTTGTTGGTGGAGCAAATGTAATTGGAGATGTTGGAAACACACGCTACATAAACCCAAATACACTAGCATTTGGCGGTATTTTTAAATGGAACAGAAGCGAAAGGCATTCTTTTCGTTTTTCGGCCATTCTAGCCAAAGTAGAGGGCAACGACGCAGATAGCAGGGAAACCAGAAGACAACAAAGAGGCTACTCTTTTCAAAACAATATCAAAGAATTTTCTGCAGGGCTAGAATACACCTTTTGGGAGTTCAATTTAAACTCTGGAGCACCAGTGGCAGCTCCCTATCTTTATACAGGAATCACCTATTTTTTAAATCAGGCCTCGTTAATTGATGCCCAAGGTGATACAACACAATACAACCAAACTGGTGCATT
>CBFHMO010000062.1:0-8950 GCA_965656925.1 Patiriisocius sp. | reverse complement strand
CATCCTGGGGCTGGAGAAGGTCCCAAGGGTTGGGCTGTTCGCCCATTAAAGTGGCACGCGAGCTGGGTTCAGAACGTCGTGAGACAGTTCGGTCTCTATCTACAGTGGGCGCGAGAAATTTGAGTGGATCTGATCCTAGTACGAGAGGACCGGATTGGACTGACCTCTGGTGTACCAGTTGTTCCGCCAGGAGCACTGCTGGGTAGCTACGTCGGGAAGGGATAAGCGCTGAAAGCATATAAGCGCGAAACCTACCACAAGATGAGATTTCTTTAAAGGGTCGTGGGAGACTACCACGTTGATAGGTCATAGGTGTAAGGGCAGTAATGTCTGTAGCCGAGTGATACTAATAACCCATAAGCTTATGTACGCCGTTTTCCTACTTACCTTCGGGTGAGTAGGAAAGCTAACTCTTTGCTTTAAATATTTATTCAAGCTTTAACAGCTATTTTCCTATTCTTATATTGATATGTTATGTTATTTCCCTACGGCTAGTAGGGTGACCATACTGTTATAAACAGTTACGTCATAAAACTAAGGTGGTTATAGCGACGGGGCTCACCTCTTACCTTTCCGAACAGAGAAGTTAAGCCCGTTTGCGCCGATGGTACTGCACTCGTGGGAGAGTAGGTCGCCGCCTTCTTTAAGATCCAATCATTTAGTTGATTGGATCTTTTTTTTTGCACTAAAACCAACCAATATATTGGAGCTATAAAATAAAACAAAACAGAACATAAAAAAACCACCGTTATAACGATGGCGATTAATAATTTTGCTTATCTAAGGGTTAGAATATTGATTTCATGATAGTGTTTATACCTTTAAAGAGAAGATATACTGCCCCAATACCAGCAATAAGACCAAGTATAAAAAACACATACAGCATCATTGTTTGCTTATTTAAAAAAGCAATAGTAATAAGATAAGGGCTAAGAAAGAGTAGCGGTAGAGAGATTCCAAGGTATTTAGCACCTTTTCTAAGCAAATTTACATCTGTGTGTTCTTTACTCATTGCTGTAGTTTTGAATTGCGTCTCTTACGTTATTGTATGTATTTAACAACTCTGTTGCTTCTGATTTTGATATTTGAAGCCTATCCATCAACATTTTCTCGGCTCTTGCAACAAGTTTATTGTTACTAAGGTGCATATCAACCATTTTATTTCCTTCTACTCTCCCTAACTGTATCATCGTGGTGGTAGATATCATATTTAAAATAAGTTTTTGAGCCGTCCCTGCTTTCATTCTTGAACTACCTGTAACAAACTCAGGTCCCACAACAGCCACAACAGGAAATTTTGCAGTAAGGGCTAGTGGGCTTTTATCATTACAGGTTATACAGCCTGTTGCTATGTTTAATGCGTTACATTTCTCAAGAGCGCCAATAACATAAGGCGTAGTTCCAGAGGCTGCAATACCAATTACGATATCATTGATGCCAATTTGATGGTTTTTTAAATCTTGCCAGCCTTGGGTAGTGTCATCTTCTGCAAATTCTACAGCTGTTCTTATAGCCGTATCACCCCCTGCTATTAAACCAATAACAACACCAGGATCCATACCAAAAGTAGGGGGAATTTCACTGGCATCTACAACTCCTAATCTTCCACTGGTTCCTGCGCCCATATAAAATAACCTTCCTCCTTTTTCTAAACAAGTGATGACTTGAGATGTAAGTGTTTCTATTTGTGGAATGGCTTTTTTAACTGCCATAGAGACAAGGTTGTCTTCCTTGTTTATGCTATATAAGAGCTGTTCTACGCTCATTTTTTCAAGATGGTCGTAATGTGAGGTTTGCTCTGTTGTTTTTTTAAAACTCATTGTAAGTAAAACACTTTTTTAATTACTCAACAGTGTATACAATTGTTGAGAGTTCAGATATCCTAAAGTACCCTAATGGAAAATTGTCTGAATTTGTTTGATTCACTATATTCCCTCTAACTGTTGCGGGTTGTGTCTCAAAAGGACCGCCCCCACCGTTATCAGTTTGTTGTAAAAGTACAACCATAAAGTTAAAGAAATATTCATCAACTCCATATAGATTGAAAGTTACTACATCTCCAGGTGCTAAATCATCACCAAGATAAAAATCATTTATTCTATTTCCGTCAAAAAACTCATCATTAAAGGCTCTTCTCTCATCACCGCGAACAGATAATGTTTCACTTAGGTAATAATTTTGAATACCTCCTGGATCAGTAAAATAAGCCTTTAGCTGTATTTGATCTCCTCCAAAACCACCTTCATTATTCTGAATTACTTCTTCAAATTCAGTAACCGTTTGCAAAGCTTCTGTAGCGGTGTATGTTTCATTTTGATGAATTACCTCTAAGGTATAAGTGTTCTCTAAAACAGGTAAAACAGATGCTGTGTAAATGCCATTTTGTGTATGATTAAAGCTATAAACCTCACCTGTGCTGCTAGTTATAGAAACTAATGCGTCTGTAACTGCTGGAATATCATTTTCAAAAAATGGCGCCGTTTGTGAAAGGGTCACTACCGCATTTGACGTACCATCTTTTAACACATTAACGCTGGCCTCTATAACCAGTTTTGGCTCGCTATTTTGCAGATCTATATCAATAACCTCTTCACAAGAGTATAGTAAAAGTGTCACTAGAATAAAAAGAATATTTTTTTTCATAGCTTAAAATTTAAAATTATAAGTAATAGCAGGAATAATCCCAAATATAGAAAGTCTAACCGCCTCATTGTTTCCAGTGTCTGTGTTTTTCCTAAAAGATACAGACGCAGCATTTTTTCTATTGTATACATTGTATATACTAAAGACAATCTCGTCATTCCAGCGTTTTTTGCTTTTATGATTTAAATTCCAGGTGGCTGAGATATCCAGGTGATGAAAACTCTCCAGTCTACTGGCATTTCTTGCTTCATACACAGGGACTACCTGCCCTTGGTACTCATATTGCCCTTGAGGAAATGTAGCTGGACGTCCAGTTTGGAAAATAAAATTAGCGCCTAAAAACCATTTTTCACTTAGTTTATATTGCGCCGTTAGTGAGAAATCATGTGTTCTGTCCCAGGCGGTGTTGTACCATTGCCCGTTGTTAATACCAGTTTCTATTGCGGTTCTTCCCGGTGTTCTTTGTTCAGATTTTGAAAGGGTATATGCAATCCAACCTTGCAAGTTTCCTTTGGTTTTCCTTACTAAAAACTCCAAGCCATATGCTCTAGTTTGTCCATTTAAAACAACTTGTTCTATGGCTTCATTTGCAATTAAATCTGCATCGTCAACATAATCAATTCGGTTTTTCACCTCTTTGTAATAGCCTTCAGCCTCTAGTGAGAAGTTTTCAAAACCTTTAAAATAACCAACAGCAAATTGATCTCCCAATTGGGGTTCTATAAATTGCCCACTTGGAGCGTAAATATCAAATGGGGTGGGAGAAGAGGTGTTGCTTATCAGGTGGATGTATTGCGCTGTCCTGTTGTAACTGGCTTTTATAGAAGAACTTTCTGATACTTGATAGGCCGCAGATACTCTTGGTTCTAAATTAAAAAACGATTTTATGGAGGCATCTCTTGCAATAGATATTGTATCTATAGGAGTTGCTTTTTGATATACATCTAGATTTTGGTTGTAAATAATTGGATTGTCGTTGGCGTATACATTGATAGACTCTTGACCTAACCTTGTAAAATTCGATAAACGAAGACCTGCCTGAATATTTAATTTTTCTGAAACTTTTATGGTTCCATCGATATACCCTGCGTTTTCAAAGGCATATTTATCTGTTAGCTTTCTGTAGTTTCTTCCGCTGTTGTCTGTAGTTGGGAATACTTCTCCAGGATTGAATTTATAGTAAATACTATTTAACCCAAATTGTAATTTTACTGCGTCTGAAACATAACTTGTGAAATCATATTTAAAGTTAAAATTACGGATGCCAGTATCAAATTGAAATTCTGCAAATTTGAGTTCTAAACCATAGTAATAATCTGAATAAATCAAAGAGAGGTTGCTAAACAGGGTATCGCTGAATAAATGATTCCAACGTAGGTTTAATGTCGTATTTCCGAAGGTGTTTCCGAAAACATCTCCAAGGTCAAAGGTGTCTCTACCAAAATAACCAGATAAGAATAATTTATTTTGATCATCTATATCATAACTTAGTTTTGTGTTTAAATCATAGAAATAAGCAATGTTCTCATTTCCTGAGTCTACTAAAGGTATAAATAAATGCGCATAGCTACTTCTACCACCAATGAGAAACGATCCCTTATCTTTTACAATAGGTCCTTCAAGCAGCAGCCTGCTGGCCAATAGACCAATACCTCCTGTGGCGCCAAATGCTCTTTTATTACCATCTTTTTGATATATATCTAGTACAGATGCGATACGTCCTCCGTATCTAGCAGGAATACCTCCTTTGTAAAGGGTAAGATCTTTAATAGCATCTGGGTTAAATACAGAGAAAAAACCGAACAAGTGTGAAGAGTTATATAGTGTAGCTTCATCCAGTAAGACCAGGTTTTGATCTGCGGCTCCCCCTCTTACATTAAAACCACTTGCTCCCTCGCCAGCATTGGTGACTCCTGGTAAAAGTGTAATGGCTTTTAATACATCTGCCTCACCTAGTACTACAGGTATTCTTTTTATGGTATTTGCCTTGAGTGTGGTTACACTCATTTGAGGTGTTTTAATATTTGTTTTTTCAATATCTGTTTCTAGAATAACCACATCTAGCATTTCTGTGCTTTCAAATAGTGAAATACTATTGTTTACAGCAGCATTTAGAACTATGGTTTGCGAGTAGCTTTCAAATCCTAAGCTTGTGTATGTGACCTGGTGCGTTCCTTTAGGTAACGTGATGGAGTAAAAACCGTATTGATTTGTGACCACACCTGTTTGCAGTGCAGGAATTAGCACATTAACTCCTATCATTGTCTCCCCAGATTGGGCCTCAGAAATTGTACCACTAAGGGTAAATTTTTCTTGAGAAGTCATTACAGATACTGACAGTAAAATTAGTATTGCTAGTATATTTTTCACAGGTTTGGTTTTAAACAAAAATAAAGCCTTTAGAAATGAAGACTAAAGGCTTTAACGAAAGTTTAATTAATATTTTCTAGAATAGAATTAAATGTGCCGCTAGGTTTCATTTGTTTATTAACAAGAGCAAGTGTGGGTATGTAGTATCCATCAATGTCTTGTGGTGTTCCTTGAGCATCCAATAATTCTTTTAAGATTACCTCTTTATTTTGATGGAGCTGCAAGTATACTTCCTTGAATTGGTTTTGCAAAGCCGTATCCTTTTGTTGATTTGCAAGAGCCTCTGCCCAATAAAGTGCTAGATAAAAATGAGATCCACGATTGTCTAATTCGTTTACTTTTCTGGAGGGACCTTGATTGTTTTCTAATAATTTTTCTGTTGCATGGTCTAAGGTTTCAGACAATACAATTGCTTTGCTATTGCCATACTTGGTGCCCAAGTGCTCTAAAGAAACCGCAAGTGCTAGAAACTCTCCCAGAGAATCCCATCTTAGGTGTCCTTCTTTGGTAAATTGTTGCACATGTTTTGGAGCAGAACCACCAGCACCTGTTTCAAAAAGACCACCACCATTGATAAGGGGTACAATAGATAACATTTTGGCACTTGTTCCTAATTCTAAAATTGGAAATAAATCTGTAAGGTAATCTCGTAATACGTTTCCTGTTACAGATATTGTATTTTCTCCATTTTTAACTCTTGCAAGTGTGTAATGTGTTGCCTTTTCTGTAGATAGTATTTTTATATCAAGACCGCTTGTGTCGTGGTCTTTTAAATAAGTGTTTACTTTTTTTATTAGTTCAGCATCGTGAGCTCTTTGGTGGTCTAACCAGAAAATTACAGGCCAATTTGTTGCTCTACCTCTTGATACTGCTAGTTTTACCCAGTCTTGTATTGGTAAATCCTTTACTTGGCACATTCTCCAGATATCTCCTTTTTCTACCTTGTGTGATGTTAGGGTGTTTCCAGCCTCATCTATAATACAAACTGTCCCAGCTGTTGAGATTTCAAAAGTCTTATCATGAGATCCATATTCTTCAGCTTTTTGAGCCATAAGTCCCACATTAGGAACTGTACCCATAGTAGTTGGATCAAAAGCACCGTGCTGTTTACAAAAATCTATGGTAGCTTGGTACAGGGGCGCGTAACTGCTATCTGGAATAATCGCTTTAGTATCTTGTTGTGCTCCTTTTGCATTCCACATTTGGCCAGATGTTCTAATCATAGCTGGCATAGAAGCGTCAATAATAACATCACTAGGGACATGAAGGTTTGTAATTCCTTTATCACTGTTCACCATGGCAAGATCTGCTTGCCTGTTATATATAGTATCTATTTCTGCATTAATTTCTGAAACTTTACTTGCAGGTAATTGGTCTAGCTTACTTAGCAGATCTCCAAAACCATTGCGAACATCTACACCTATGTTTTTAAATTCTGTGGCATATTTTTCAAATAATTCTGCAAAGTATACCTCCACCGCATGTCCAAAGATAATTGGATCACTGACTTTCATCATAGTAGCTTTCATGTGCAGAGAAAGTAAAAGGCCTTTGTCTGTGGCGTCCTTTATTTGCTGCTGTAAAAAGCTGATTAGTGCTTTTTTGTGCATAATCGTTGCATCAATAATTTCTCCAGGCAGTAGTGAGATGTTCTGCTTTAAAATATGTTTGTTTCCAGATGTATCCGTTAGTTCAATTTTAACAGCAGTTGGTTTTTCAATGGTAACAGAGGTTTCATTGTTTTTAAAATCACCCTGGGTCATTGTAGCAACATGTGTTTGAGATGTAGATGACCAAGCGCCCATTTTATGTGGGTTTTTCTTAGCGTAATTTTTTACAGCTTTTGGTGCACGACGATCACTGTTCCCTTCTCTCAAGACTGGATTTACAGCGCTCCCCTTAATTTTGTTATAAGTTGCCAAGGTCTTCTTTTGGGTGTCTGTTACGGCTTCCTCTGGGTAGCTAGGAATAGCAAATCCTTTTGCTTGTAGCTCCTGAATCGCGGCAACAAGTTGCGGTACAGAGGCGCTAATATTAGGAAGCTTAATAATGTTGGCATCTGGGCTTTTAGCTAATTGCCCTAATTCTGCAAGTGCATCAGTAACAAGTTGGTCTGGGGTTAAGTATTCTGGGAAATTTGCCAGTATTCTCGAAGCCAATGATATGTCTCTTGTTTCAATAGCAATATTAGAAGGTGTGGTAAATGATTTTACGATAGGTAAAAAAGAATGTGTTGCCAAAAATGGCGCTTCATCTGTTTTAGTATATATGATTTTAGCTGTGCTGCTCATTTAGTTTTTTTTTGGAATGCAAATATACAAATTTGAGTAGCCTTTTAAAAGAGTATGCGGCTTATTATAGCCGTATCGCTATGGGTTGCTAATGTGCTATTTTTCAATTCAAATTTTTAGTAGTCTGGTAATTATCGGCCTTGTTTTTAAGGATATGATAATGAACTATAAAAAAAGCCATATCATTGTATTGCTACATTGGTATGGCTTTGTGTAAAATAACACGGTACAAATAGACCCTTAGGTTTTTGATACAGTTTATTTCACAAATAGTGTTTTGTTTTTATAAGTAATCAATACATGTTGTATTCTATGATACCAGCAAAACAAATACACATACTGCTTTTTGAAATTATCTCAACCCTTTTTGAAGGGAGTCCTCAATAAAAAAAGCAGCAATACTATTAATTTTTTTTAGTAGTAGCCTGCGCTAATTACATGATAAATATACAAGAGAAATAAACGCTAAAAACATTTTAAGTGTTTTGTTTTCAACCTGTTATGAACATAGCTTATTAACTTTTGTTCATAAAAAAAGCGGCTTGAAAAGAGCCGCTTTTTAATTATGTATGATTGGAGACTAGTATCTCTTCTCTTTGATTCTTGCTTTTTTACCAGTAAGACCTCTAAAGTAATATATACGTTTTCTACGTACAGCACCTTTTTTGTTGATCTCAACTTTCTGCAGAGCTGGCAAGTTTACTGGGAAGATTCTTTCAACTCCAACTGTTCCAGACATTTTTCTGATTGTAAAAGTTTTTAAAAGTCCTGTACCCTTTACTTGGATAACAACACCTCTAAAAAACTGCGTTCTTGTTTTTTCACCTTCACGAATTTCATAGAATACTGTGATAGTATCACCTGCAGAAAATTCTGGAAAGTCTTTTTTTGTAACAAATTCGTCTTGAACAAATTTAATTAACGATTCCATAGTATTGATTTATAATGTTAAATTAAAGTAACATGCACGTATTTCGCCAGAGGTTAAATTAATTGGCTGCAAAAATACCTAATTTTTGTTATGTAACAATTTTTTAGGCCACTATTTTGATTGAAAACTGAAAATTTCAGAAATCACCCTACATAGACTCTTGAATCCATCGATCAATTTTATCCTCAAGTAAGGCCAGTGGAATACAACCAGTTTCTAAAACTTGATTATGAAATTCTCTAATATCAAATTTTTCACCTAACTCCTTTTTAGCTTTAGAACGTAATTCACGTATTTTTAATTGTCCAATTTTATAAGATAATGCCTGCCCTGGGTTTGCCATATAACGTTCAATTTCTGAAATAATACTTTCATCGGTATTTTCTAATCTTAAGATTTCGATCCAACCTAACAATGAAGATAATGGAGTGCCTATTTGATGAGCTGTTTCACGCGCCATACCAGTCCAAAGTTTGTTTTGGTCTGCTACTTTATTCGATTTAAAAAACAAATAAATCACAGAAGCAAAAAGAAGTAAAATTAGGATTAACGCAATAGGGTAGTACTTTAGCTTGGTAAGTAAATCCGAATCTCTATAATAAATATTTTGTTTTGTGCTAGCGCGTCTATGACTTACAATTAATGGCGAATTTTGGCTTTTCATTATAGCCAATTGCTTGGTTAAATACGAAGCTTTTTTTGTTTTAAGAGAATC
>CBFHMO010000061.1:0-9007 GCA_965656925.1 Patiriisocius sp. | reverse complement strand
TAGGGCAGCTCCTTGTCAAGGGCAAAGATATCCATCCTGTTTTTCATGACCTGTTTGGTGTCTGTTGTACCAAAAGTGACAATACCCTGGAGTATCTTTTGCTCTTGGGTAGTGGTCTCTTTTTGATCTGTAAGCTCAAGAGCTTGTGATAATTGACCTACAGAAATGTTCGCTTTTTGTTTTCCAAATTTCTCTTGGATAGAAACCGTAATAGCCTGCATTGGGACGCTTAAAGGAGTACATAACACATCTAACACCTTTAAAGGTAATGCCATAAAGGTTGCAAAACTAAGACTGTTTCTACTGGCATAAACCTTGGGTAAAATTTCACCAAAAAGTAAAATCAAGAACGTAACCACACCCACCTCTACCACAAAACGAATATTAACACCAAAATACACCTGATTTAAACCCGCAAACCATATCTGCCCTAGGCTATCAAAGAGCAGTACAATAGCAATATTAATAAAGTTGTTGGCCACTAGAATGGTTGCCAATAATTTCTTGGGTTTTTCTAATAGTAAGGAAACTGTTTTGGTTTTTCTTGAGGCTTTGTTCTCTGGCCCTATTTCAAGATCTGATGGGGTTAAAGAAAAAAATGCTACTTCTGCGCCAGAGATAAGAGCTGAGAATAAAAGGAGTATTAAAAGCACAGCAATGCTCGCAATAAAAGGGCCATCTATAAGCGTTAAAAATAATAAACTGGGAGGTTCTATATCCAAAATAGTTGGGTTGGTTACTACTTAAAAGGGCAAATCATCCTCTTGACTCTGGGGAGCTTGCGCAGGGCTACTAGCTGGAGTTTGAGCCGCTGGAGCTGCTGCTGGCTCTTGCGAGGTGCCGCCCTCTGCTTTGGGAGTTAAAAAGGTAAACTCCGTACACTGTATCTCTGTAGAGTAGCGGTCTAGCCCTTTTTCATCTTGCCACTTACGGGTTTTTAAACGTCCTTCTATATACACCTTGTCTCCTTTTTTGAGATACTTTTCACACACCTCAGCTGCTTTATTACGCACCACGATGTTGTGCCATTCTGTGTTATTTACTCGCTCACCGGTAGAGCGGTTGGTGTAAGTCTCATTAGTAGCTAAAGGAAAACGGCCAATGCTGTTTCCTCCTTCAAAATAATGCATTTTTACTTCATCACCTGTATGTCCTATCAACATTACTTTATTTATTGTGCCGCTCATGTGTTATTTGTTTTAAGTATTCAAAGGTACTTTTTGAAAAATAAATATAGGTAAAAAAACCATTTATTTAAAGCCCTCAAATTCTGAAATAAAGTTACTTATCAACACCGGCACTGCGTAGGTGTCAATCTTATCTATTGGGAGCCCTTGGGGCAATTTACTTTTAGTTTGAGCAATCCAAAACCGCGTATAAAGGTGCTGGTGAGATAGCTTATGTATTACCGCTTTTTCTTTAAAAAGTGTAAGGGTATCAATACCGTATAATGCTAAAATATGATCAAATTGTAATTCTTCCCGCAACGCTAACTCATCTACCAATTGTGGTGTCTCCACCAACGGGAACTGATATAATTGCTGCCAAATTCCTTTTTCTGTACGCTGTTGCAATACAGTTTTTTGGTCTTCAGAAAGCAGGACGATATAATTAAAATAACGCTTCTTTACTTTTAGTTTTTTCAATTTAACCGGAAGCACGCTAACTTGTTTGTTTTTATATGCATCACATTTGTATTGAAATATACACTGTTCGCAGTTAGGGTTTTGAGGCACGCAAAAACGAGCTCCAAACTCCATCAAGGCTTGATTATACGTCCCTGGCTGGGAGGTGTCCAGTAATTGTTGCGCTAAGGCCTTAAAATCTTTAACTCCTTGGGTGGTGTTAATAGGGGTAGCGATTCCAAAAATCCGTGATAAAACCCGGTACACATTCCCATCCACCACAGCGGTGGGTAAATCAAAACAAATGGATCCAACAGCGCTGGCAGTGTAATCTCCAACTCCTTTTAACTCAAGAAGTCCTTTGTAGGTTGTTGGAAATATTCCGTCTAGCTCATTGGCTACATAGTTGGCTGCTATGTGTAAGTTTCTTGCCCTAGAATAATACCCAAGGCCTTGCCATAGTTTTAACACCTTTTGTTGAGGGGCATCAGCAAGTGATTTCACATCTGGAAAGGCACTTGTAAATGCCAAATAATATGGGGTTCCTTGTGCCACACGAGTTTGTTGCAAAATGATTTCGGATAACCAAATAAAATAGGGGTCTTTGGTGCTTCTCCAAGGGAGATCCCGTTTATTGTCTAAGTACCAATCAATGAGATTTTTAGCAAAAAAATCCAAAGTTTCTTTCATATCACAAAGGTAGCTTTTATGTAATTATATTTTAATGCATTACGTTTTGATATATTGATTTTAAAATTCTTATATTTGCCGTCTTGAAAAATTTATTACTTACATAAAAAAAAGAAACACATGACTAAAGCAGATATCGTAGCTAAGATTTCAGAGAAACTAGGAATGGAAAAAGGAGATGTTCAAGCTACTGTAGAAACATTTATGAACGAGGTAAAAACTTCATTAGAAGGTGGAGACAATGTTTACCTTAGAGGTTTTGGAAGCTTTATTATCAAGACTAGAGCAGAAAAAACCGGACGTAATATTTCAAAAAATACTACGATTAAAATACCAGCACATAACATTCCAGCTTTTAAGCCGGCAAAAGTTTTTGTTGAGAGTGTAAAAACAAACGTTGAAGTAAAATAATATTAATTGCCTTACTTTGTAGGGCTCCATAAAACTATCAAATATGCCAAGTGGTAAAAAAAGAAAAAGACATAAGGTAGCTACGCATAAGCGTAAGAAGAGAAGACGCGCTAACCGTCACAAGAAAAAGTAGTTATAAACTACTTTTTTGTATTAAGTACCTACAGGATTTTCAATAATGTTCTGTAGTTAAGTTCTTTGAAAATGAAATACTAGTGGTATAAATTATCTTTTATTATACTAGCATTTCTTCGGGTTTTTTCTGATATTTAATGAAAATTAGGTTTCAGAATTACAATAAAACCTGTGACAATTATTGTTTAATCCATCTGTTGGAGGCAAACGGCAATAGTGCCCTTGCCAATAGCGGATATAAATTAATGTAACGTGAACTACGAATTATTTATTAGATCCAGTTCACAAGAAGTTGATTTTGCTCTTTTAAAAGATGGAAGACTCATCGAGCTAAACAAAGAAGAAGAGGCAAACAATTTTGCAGTTGGAGATGTATTTCTCGCTAAAATTCGCAAAAGTATGCCAGGTCTTAACGCCGCATTTGTCAATGTTGGTTATGAAAAAGATGGTTTTTTACACTATCATGATCTAGGACCTAAAGTAGCTTCTTTGTTGAAGTTTGTAAAACGTGTAAGCACAGGTAAACTTAAAGAGTATTCTTTAAAAAATTTCCCATTTGAAAAAGAGATTGATAAAAATGGAGGCATTAACAGTGCCATTAAATCCAATCAATCTATTCTGGTACAAGTAGTAAAAGAACCCATTTCCACAAAAGGACCTCGTATAAGCAGTGAGCTATCTATAGCTGGCCGTTATATTGTTTTGGTTCCTTTTTCTGATCGTATTTCTGTTTCTCAAAAGATAGAAAGTCGTGAAGAAAAAGATAGGTTAAAACGCTTAATTACAAGCATAAGACCTAAAGGATTTGGTGTTATTATACGCACAGTAGCAGAAGGCAAAAAAGTAGCAGAACTGGATAAAGACTTACAAAGTCTAGTAGATCGCTGGACAGCGATGTGCAAAAAGCTACAAGGTGCTCACCACCCAAGTAAGGTGCTAAGTGAGCTAAATAGGGGTGCCTCTATGATACGAGATGTTTTTAATGACCAATTCTCGGCCATTCATATTGATGATGAAACTCTATATTTACAAATAAAAGATTATGTGCAAGAAATTGCACCAGGTAAAGAAAGTATCGTTAAGTTTTATGATTCGAAAATACCTATGTATGAAAAACATGGTATTGAGAGACAAATTAAAACAAGCTTTGGTAGAACTGTTTCAAGCTCCAAAGGAACCTATTTGGTGATTGAACATACAGAAGCCATGCACGTAATAGACGTGAATAGTGGTAACCGTAGTACAAAAAGCAAAAACCAAGAAGAAACTGCCCTAGAGGTTAATATTATTGCAGCCAGTGAGGTGGCAAGACAATTACGTCTTAGGGATATGGGAGGAATTATTGTGGTAGACTTTATTGACATGGCAAATGCTGCCAATCGTAAAAAGCTGTTTGATCATCTTCGTGAGGAAATGAAAAATGACAGAGCAAAACACAAAATTCTACCTCCAAGTAAATTCGGGTTGATACAAATTACCCGCCAACGCGTTAGGCCAGAAATGAATATCAAAACCAGTGAACAAGCCCCAGGGGGTGAGATTGGTGAGATAGAAGCGCCGATTGTAGTGGTACAAAAGATTACCGAGGAGCTCAAAAGGCTTTTCAAAAAAGACTATACAGATGTAACATTAAGTACACATCCTTTTATAGCAGCCTTTTTAACAAAAGGTTTTCCATCGTTGCGCCACAAGTGGTTTGTGGAGCATAAAAAATGGGTGAAAATACAACCAAGAGATGCTTACACGTATCTAGAATATCACTTCTTTGACAAGAACGGTGATAGACTAAAATAACCATAACCCTCCTTTGCTTTTGCAAAGGAGGGTTTTTTTTTGCTTTAGAAGTTTTCTTCTAGCTTTAAAAAAGAGATGCGGCAATCTTTTTAAGTGTATTTTTGAATCCCGTAATGAATTTCACTCACAAAACATATACCCTACAGCAGGCAAAAAGAAGTATTGAAAAATACTGCGTCTACCAAGAGCGTTGCCATCAAGAGGTAAGTAAAAAGTTGCGAGAGATGCGCATGATCCCACAGGCCATAGACGAAATTATTGGACATTTACTACAGCATAATTTTTTAAATGAAACTAGGTTCGCTCAGGCCTTTGCTCGTGGAAAGTTTAGACAAAAAAAATGGGGGAGAATTAGAATTACCCGAGAATTAAAAATGCGTAATATTTCTGCCTATAATCTCAAGTTGGCACTAAAAGAAATCCCAGAAAACGAATATCTAGATACTTTTGATACTTTATTTGAAAAAAGAGTTGCCCAACTCTCTGGAGAAACCGACGGGCAAAAAAAACGAAAAAAAATAGCAGATTACCTCCTGTATCGTGGGTGGGAATCTGCTATGATTTTTGAAAGACTTAGAAGCCTTACAAAAAATTAATTTTAACCTATTGTTTTGCCTTTGCTTTGGCAAGTTCGTTACGTTCTATTTTATGATCTGGACGGGTCCATTTTGGCTTTTCTGCTTGGTCTTTATACTTAGAGTATTGCGCCTCTACAGATTGGGGCTGGTCTTTCTTTACAAAAGGTTTCATTGGCTGCAACCCTAGAAGCTCAAAGAGCTTCATATCTTCATGCACATCTGGATTTGGCGTTGTTAAAAGTTTATCTCCTGCAAAAATAGAATTGGCTCCCGCAAAAAAGCACATTGCTTGCCCCTCTTGAGACATTTGTGTTCTCCCTGCAGACAGACGTACCTGCGTGTTAGGAAGTACGATACGGGTAGTAGCTACCATGCGTATCATTTCCCAGATAGATACAGGAGCTATCTCCTCCATGGGTGTTCCCTCAACAGGAACTAAAGCGTTAATAGGGGTACTCTCTGGTTGTGGGCTTAAACTAGCTAAGGCCACCAACATTCCTGCTCTATCTTCAATGGCCTCTCCCATACCAATAATACCACCACTGCATACCGTTACATTGGTTTTACGTACATTTTCTATGGTGTCTAGCCTGTCTTGAAATGCTCTGGTAGAGATTACATCTTTATAATAATCTTCACTGGTATCTAGGTTATGGTTGTAGGCATATAAACCAGCTTCTGCCAAACGCTGTGCCTGGTTTTCTGTAATCATACCAAGGGTACAACATACTTCCATGTCTAGCTTATTGATGGTGCGTACCATCTCTAAAACATTGTCAAACTCTGGGCCATCTTTTACGTTTCTCCAAGCAGCGCCCATACAAACGCGAGATGAGCCGCTAGATTTTGCTCTCAAGGCCTGTGCTTTTACTTGGCTAACACTCATTAAATCATTTCCTTCTATATCTGTGTGGTATCTCGCCGCTTGAGGGCAATAGCCGCAATCTTCTGGGCAACCACCTGTTTTTATAGAAAGTAGGGTAGAAACCTGTACTTGATTAGGGTTATGGTTTGCTCTATGAACAGTTGCAGCATCGTACAATAATTCCATCATGGGTTTATTGTAAATAGCTAAAATCTCTTCTTTGGTCCAGTTATGTTTTGTCTGCATCATGATTCAAAAATAGGTAATTTTTTCTATTCGTTTTAAGAGTTTTCTAGAATTATATAGGAGTAGAAAACAAGCCTTTATTTATTGATGTTTTTAAAGTGCGTGAGGTTATTTACTATAAAAAAGCGCACAAGAATCGCATTATTTTTTAGGGTCGAGAAACAATAATACTTACTGCATTTCCTCCAAAGCCAACGGCATTAACAAGCACTGTTTTTAGGGTTAAAGGAAGATCTCGAGGGTTGTTATAAAAGGGATTCTCTATAAATTTATTATGCTGCAGCATATATATTGCCATTTCAATACTTAACATGCCGCTTGCGGCAAAGGTGTGCCCTACCATCCATTTATTTGAGGTAAGCAAGGGTTGTTTTTCTTTAAACACAATATCAATAGCATTTTTTTCTGCCACATCGCCTTTTACAGTTCCTGGTGCATGCATAATAATGGCATCTACTGTTGAAATGGATGCATTTTTAAGGGCCATCTTCATGGCTTTTTGTATGCTTTGAGCATTTTGAGTAATGGAGCTGTTGTGAGTAATAATCTCAGAGGCGTAACCATATCCCTTAATCACTGCCAAAGTGCGGGCAGAAATTCCTTTTTCCAAAACAGCGACTGCTGCTGCTTCTCCCAAGACCATTGTGTTTTTAGTTTTTTGAAAACTCATAGACTCACAAGCCTTATTGTGACTAGCTTTTGAGTAAAGTTTTAAAGCCTGCATTTGCGCAATAGTGAAAGGAGTTAGCGCTGCCTCACTGCCTCCAACCAAAAACGCATCTGCCATGTCTGCCTGTAGCCAGGCAATACCATTTAAAAGAGCATGCATTGCTGTAGAACAGGTAACAGATTGGTCTATTTGCATTCCCTTTGTACCCAACTCCTGGGCAACCCAAGAAGAAATATTACCTAAAGTTGTGGTTGGTGATGTAAAGGGAGATACTTTTCCTGTTTGTAAAAAATCTGTGTGGTATTTTTCAAATAAAGAGGTGGCTCCCCGAGAAGAACCTATATTGATATCAAGGCTTTGTTTGGATATATCAATGTTTTGCAAAGCATGCTTAGAGGCTAAAATTGCCAGCAAAACGGTTCTATCTAAGGTTTTATAACTAGGGTTTGATGCTTTTAACTGTGTAAGGGCTTTTTGTGTTTGTGGAGAAATTTTGGTAACATAAACCTCTTGAGAGCCTATTTTATTTTTAACAAATAGCGGCTTTTTTGACAAATAACATTCCCAAACTTCTTTGGGTGACTCCCCCAAAGCAGAAACAGAAGCAATTGCTGAAATAGAAATAGGTGCGTGCAAGGTTTTATATTTTCATGCAAAAATAAAGGTTCTTAGTTTTCTAGAGGGGTTAAATATCAAAGAAATACTAATTTTTATAATGGGCCAATGCCTCCTCTATTGCGCTGTAAATAGTAGCAAGCTCTTGCTTGGTTATAACATATGGAGGGAGTACATACAGGGTATTTCCTAGAGGCCTCAGGGCTACCCCGCGGGCCATAAAAAACTCGTACAGTTCATCTCTTAAATTTCCATAACGCTGCATTTCTAGGGCTAGATCTATGGCAAGAATCACTCCCTTGCAACGCACTTGTTTCACGCTAGGATGCTGCTTTATTTTTGCCTTAAAAGCCAAATGAGCTTCAGCAATGTAGTGCTGCTGTTTTAATATTTCAGGAGAACTAAGCAGCTCAATACTGGCAATAGCTGCGGCGCAACCAATAGGATGAGCGCTATAGGTGTGGGCATGAAAAAAACCTTTATGCACCTGATCACTTAAAAAACCGTTAAAGATTTCTTGAGTGCAACTTGTGATACTCAGTGGAAACATCCCTGCAGTTAAAGCCTTACTAAGGCACATAATATCTGGGGAGTGCTGCAACTGCTCTACGGCAAAGTTGGTGCCTGTTTTTCCAAAACCAGTCATGATTTCATCTGCAATGCAAAGCACATCGTGGGCTTTACATTTGGCAATTAAAGCATCTAGGCCTTTAGCGCTATGAAACTTCATCCCAGCAGCGCCCTGTACAAGGGGTTCAAAAATAAACCCGGCGCAGCTGTTTTGTTCTAAAATAGTGGTAAGCAAGGCCAAAACTTCTTCTAAATTATGGTCTTGCGGGGTAGGAATGCGTTTTACTTTCAGTAAAAAGTCTTCAAAAGGGCCATTGTAAGAAGACAATCCTGAGGCGCTCATAGCGCCAAAGGTATCTCCATGAAAACCATCCTCAAAGGCTATAAGGGTATCTCTTTTTTGAGCTTTATTATGGTAGTATTGAATGGCCATTTTAATGGCTGCCTCTACCGCAGTAGAGCCGTTATCATTAAAAAATACTTTTTGTTGATTATCTGGCAATATCGCAACCAATTTTTCTGAAAGTTCAATGGCAGGCTCGTGTGTAAAGCCGCTAAACATAACAAAATCTAGGGTTTGCATTTGTTTTGTCATTGCCTGGGTGATGTATGGGTTACAATGTCCAAACATGGCGGTGTACCAAGATGCAATAGCGTCTATATAACTCTTTCCTTGGTCATCAATTAATACAGATCCTGTTGCCTTTACAATCCCAACGGGAGCCCTAGCAGTTTGGTGCTGGGTTAAAGGATGCCAAATATGGGCCTTGTCACGTTGGGTTAATTTCATTGTACAAAGTTACACTTT
>CBFHMO010000060.1:0-9056 GCA_965656925.1 Patiriisocius sp. | reverse complement strand
TGCCACCAATGCTTGCAGGTAAAAAACCATATAAATAGTAGAAGTAATGGGATTAATTTGTTTGCCATATACCAAGCATAATCAAACCAAGAAAAAAAAGTAGTTTCTAAACTAAAAAAAGAAGTTTCCCAAACTTTTACATTTGGGAAACTTTTATATAAATAAAACAAAAAAGGTGTAATAGCTATTATAAAAACCACTACACTACCAGTAAGGATTTTTTTATCCGTTGGCTGCTGGTCTGTTGTTTTTGTGTTTAACTTGTTGTTCTGTTTGATCATTGTCTAAGTTCTCAGGAGTACAAGATGTTGCAAATAATCCTACTAATACGATTGCTATAATACTAAGTGTTTTTAAATTTTTCATAATATATAATTTTGTGAGAGTTATACCACAAAACTATCGCGAAAAAAGACAAGTTTCGAAATTATCTTCGTCATATCTTGTTAAGTTAGCCTTTTGTTAAAATAGCGAGTATTTTATCCCACATTTTTATTTATTAACAAAAACCCTATAGGATACAATAATTTAAAAATTAGTAAAGCAAACTAGCCTTTAGGCATTAGTATTGCTGTTCTTGTTCCATTGGCATTTAATTTTAATTCAATTCTATTACACTTAATTGTTGATAAAAAGCCCTCTATATTTTGTGGCCATTCTATAAATGTATAGTGTCCAGCGTTTAAGTAATCTTCAATCCCAATATCAAATGCTTCCTGCTCACTGGTGAGTCTGTAACAATCAAAATGGTACAACAAGTTACTTTTAGCTTGATATTCATTTACTATAGAAAATGTAGGACTACTAAGTGTTTCACTAACCCCTAATTCTATAGCTAACTCCTTGATTAACGTTGTTTTACCAACTCCCATGTCTCCGTAAAACAATATGGTTTTTTCGGAAAAATGTGATGTCAATCTAGAAGCTACTGCTTTAATTTCATCAAGCGAAAACGTAATTTCCATAAAAATTAAGATCAAATATATCGAAATTATGTCTTTTAACCCATAATTTCAACCAAATAAAAATAAACACGCGAATATTCCTACATAAATATTACCTGGGAGACAAAGTAAC
This sequence comes from Patiriisocius sp., assembly GCA_965656925.1. Classification (GTDB taxonomy): domain Bacteria; phylum Bacteroidota; class Bacteroidia; order Flavobacteriales; family Flavobacteriaceae; genus Patiriisocius. The sequence goes on along the minus strand of CBFHMO010000060.1, from coordinate 7,979 downwards.
AAATGGAATTACCATCTCCTCTAGAGATACACCACCATGTTGGTAGGTGTTTCTGTAATACCCTACATAATGATTAAAATTATTAGGATAGGCAAAAAACAAATCACTCTTCGCAAAAATAAACGAGCTACTCATGTTAATTTTAGGTAATTGTATGCTTGTGGGGTTACTAGCTGCCAATACGTCTTTACTTTGGTAGGTTAAACTTTTACCAGTTTTATACCTCAGATTTGAGCTTGTATTTTTATCTCCAATGACTTTACTTGGGTTTTTAACATTTATGGTTCCATGATCTGTAGTTATCATAAGTTTAAAGCCTAGTTGTGATGCCTGCTGAATAATATCCATCAGTGGCGAGTTTTTAAACCAGCTTTGGGTTAATGATCTGTAAGATTTATCTGTGGAGGCAAGTTCTTTTATTACTTCCATTTCTGTTTTAGAGTGGGAGAGTATATCTACAAAATTATATACCACGACAGTTAAGTCTTCATTTTTGTGGCTTTTAAAGCTCTCTGCAAGTCGTTTTCCTTGTTTTAAACTAGATATTTTATGATAACTCCAATCCAAATCAAGGCCAAGTCTTTTTAGTTGGGCTGCTAAAAACTTATCCTCATACATGTTTTTGCCCCCTTCATCGGTATCATTTAACCACAGATCTGGATGTAGTTTTTCCATATCACTTGGCATAAGGCCACTAAATATTGCATTTCTCGCATATTGAGTTGCTGTAGGCAAAATACCGAAGTACATGTCTTCTGTTTGTTTCTTATAGCTATTGGCAACAATAGGTTCAAAGGCTTTCCATTGGTCATACCTTAGGTTGTCTACAACTACCAAAAGGGTAGGAGTGCCTTTTTCTAATTGCGGTGCTACTTTGTCTCTAAATAGCGTGTGAGACATAGTAGGTGGGTCTATACTATTGTCAAAACATTTAGGGTAGTTTTTGTCAATAAATTTGCAAAACTGATTATTTGCTTCTGTTTTTTGGGATTCAAGAATTTCAAACATCCCATTATCTTCAATGTTTTCTAGCTCAAGCTCCCAATACACAAGTTTTTGGTACATCTCTGCCCACTGCTCAAAACTATTAACCATAGATAGGTCCATAGCAATTTTACGAAACTCCTGTTGGTAATTTGAGGTGGTCTTTTCTGAGATTAATCTAGAATGGTCTAAATTCTTTTTCAAACTCAATAATATCTGGTTTGGATTCACAGGTTTTATTAAGTAATCTGCAATCTTAGAACCTATGGCCTCTTCCATGATATACTCTTCCTCACTTTTGGTAATCATTACCACAGGAAGTGAAGCGTTAATTTCTTTTATTTCTGCAAGAGTCTCTAGCCCTGTAAGGCCAGGCATATTCTCGTCAAGAAAAACAATATCAAAAGAGGTGTTTTTAATCTCTTCAATGGCCTCTGTGCCACTTTGAGCTTTTGTTACGTGGTAGTTTCTTTTTTCTAGAAACATGATGTGTGGTTTTAGCAAATCAATTTCATCGTCTACCCAAAGTACTTTTATATTGCTCATTATGTTATGATATTTACTACAAACGTAGCGTTAATTCTTATTAATTTATGGTTCTCAAATATTATTTTATCCCTAATTTTTAACAGCATTGCACAGCTTTACGTTTTTGATTGCTTAATTTTGAAATTGTATTTTAATGTACCGAAAAATAAACTATTGAATTTGAGTAACAATCTTAAAATAGTAAACGATCCTATTTATGGTTTTATTACCATACCTAGTGCTCTAATTTTTGATTTAATTGAACATCCTTATTTCCAGCGCCTTCGAAGGATCTCACAAATGGGCATGTCTTACCTGGTATATCCCGGTGCACATCATACGCGTTTTCATCATGCACTAGGTGCTATGTTTTTGATGCAAAAATCGGTTCAAGTACTTCAATCTAAAGGTGTTGCGATATCTGAACAAGAAAAAGAGGCACTCCTAGTTGCCATTTTATTACATGATATTGGTCATGGTCCTTTCTCTCATGCTATGGAGCATAGTATTGTTGAAAACATCTCTCATGAAGAAATTTCTTTGCTTTTCATGGAAGAGCTTAACACCGTATTTAACGGTAGTTTAACACTTGCCATCACTCTTTTTAAAAATCAATACCATCGCAAGTTTTTGCATCAGTTAATATCTAGTCAATTAGATATGGATCGCCTAGACTATTTACGCCGTGATAGTTTTTACACAGGTGTAAGTGAAGGATCTGTTAACAGCGAGAGGCTCATTGCGATGCTTCATGTTAAAGATGATTTATTGGTGGTGGAAGAAAAAGGAATTTATTCTGTAGAGAAATTTATAATTGCCAGACGGTTAATGTACTGGCAAGTTTACCTGCATAAAACAGGTTTGGTGGCAGAGCAGCTATTAATGCGTTTATTAAAACGTGCAAAAGTGTTAACTCACACAGGAGAAACCCTTGAAAGTAGTCTTGCACTTTCTTACTTTTTAAAAAATGCAGTAACCCAAGAAGATTTCACCCCAACTGTTTTAGAAAAATTCTCAAAACTTGATGATTATGATATTATAGGAGCAATGAAATCTTGGCAATACCACTCAGATTTTGTCTTAAAAACACTCTCTACTATGCTTCTCAATAGAGATTTATTAAAAATTGAAATTCAGCATAAAGAAATCCCTAAGCATAAAATTTCTGATAAAATTAAATTGGTAATGCAGCAATTTAATCTCAATGAAGATCAAGCATCGTACTTTGTTTTTAGTGATTCTATATCAAATCAAGCCTACCGCATGGATAAAGACACTATTAATTTAGTTACAAAAACAGGCGAAGTTGTAGATGTAGCAAAGGCTAGTGACCAATTAAACATTGAGGCGCTTTCTAAAAAAGTGACTAAATACTATCTGTGTTATCCTAAGGCACATTAGTTGCGCTTTTTTTCTATTTTTGTAATTATGAATAAGCACAAAAGTCTCCAATTAGATTTTTCTCTTCTTGGTCAAAAAAACACACTATAGAAATCTATAAATTTTATGAAATTTACAGCAAGTCAAATCGCAGGTATTCTAGAGGGTGAAGTTGAGGGAGATGCATCTATTGAGGTATCTAAGCTCGCAAAAATAGAAGAAGGTCTGCCTGGGAGTTTAACTTTTTTGGCAAATCCAAAATACACTCCTTACATATATACCACAAAAGCCTCCATTACAATTGTAGACAAAACATTTGTAGCAGAGCAAGAGTATACTACAACATTACTTCGTGTTGAAAATGCCTATGAATCAGTCTCTAAACTTCTAGAATATTACAATCAGGTAAAAATGAATAAAATGGGTATAGAAGATCCTGCTTTTATTTCAAAGAGCGCCACCCTAGGAACAGATATATACATAGGTGCCTTTGCATATATTGGAGATAATGCAGTGATTGGAGATAATGTTAAAATATATCCCAATGTCTATATTGGAGATAATGTTAGTATTGGTAATGGTAGTGTTTTGTTTTCTGGAGCAAAATTATATTCAGAAACTATCGTGGGTGCCCATTGTGTTATTAACAGCGGCGCTATTATAGGGGCAGATGGTTTTGGTTTTTCTCCAAATGAAAAAGGAGAGTTCACTAAAGTGCCACAAACAGGAAATGTTATTTTAGAAGATTATGTAGACATTGGAGCTGCAACTACCATCGATAGAGCTACTTTGGGAGCTACAATTATACGTAGAGGTGTTAAATTAGATAATCAAATTCAAATCGCACACAATGTTGAAATTGGTCAAAACACCGTGATTGCTGCTCAAACGGGTATTGCCGGTTCTACCAAGATAGGAGCTCAATGTCTAATTGGAGGACAGGTTGGTTTTGCAGGTCACTTAACAATAGGCAACAATGTACGTATCCAAGCCCAAAGTGGTGTTGGTAAGAATATTAAAGACAATGAAACAATACAGGGCTCTCCGTCATTTAATTATGGAGATTTTAGTAAAAGCTATGTTCATTTTAAAAATTTACCTAAAATAATGAGACGCTTTAATGCCTTAGAAAAAAAAATAAATGATGAGTGATATCCTCCCAAATCAGTGTACTATTAAAAAAGAAGTTACCCTTAAGGGTGTTGGACTTCATACAGGTGAAAACGTAACACTTACCTTTAAACCGGCGCCTGTAAACACAGGGTACGTCTTTAAGCGTATAGACATGGAGGGCGCTCCTTGTATAGCCGCAGATGCAAACTATGTAACCAATACTCAAAGAGGTACTAATCTTGAAAAAGACGGTGTAACTATCCAAACATCAGAGCATGTACTTGCTGCTTTGGTTGGTTTACAGGTTGATAATTGTATTTTAGAATTAAACGCTACAGAACCTCCAATTATGGACGGTTCATCAAAGTTTTTTGTTGAAGCTATAGAAAAGGCAGGAATTGTCTCTCAAGATGCTGAAAGAGAAGAGTATGTTGTCACAGAGATTATTAATTACATTGACCAAGAAACTGGAAGTGAAATCACGATTTTACCTTCAGATACTTACCAAGTAACTACAATGGTTGATTTTGGTACCAAAGTATTAGGCACCCAAAATGCTTCCATCCAGAATATCTCTGAGTTTAAAACAGAAATTTCTGATGCTAGAACCTTCAGTTTTCTTCACGAAATAGAAATGCTACTAGATCATGGTCTTATCAAAGGAGGTGATTTAAATAACGCCATTGTTTATGTAGACAAGCAATTGTCTGAGAAGACGATGGAAAAATTACGTCATGCTTTTGGGAAAGATACCATTTCAGTAAAACCAAATGGGATTTTAGATAATCTTACCCTGCATCATCCTAATGAAGCAGCAAGACATAAGCTACTTGATGTTATTGGTGATTTGGCATTAATTGGAACCCGTATTCGTGGTAAAGTTATCGCAAACAAGCCAGGACACTTTGTGAATACCCAGTTTGCTAAAAAACTTTCTAAAATTATTAAGAACGAAAAACGAAATAACATACCAAAGATTGACATAACGGCAACTCCTGTAAAGGATGTAAACGCTATTATGGAAATGCTGCCTCACCGTCCACCTTTTTTATTGGTAGATAAAATTATGGAACTAAGTAGTAACCATGTAATTGGTCTTAAAAATGTGACCATGAATGAGCCTTTCTTTGTTGGTCATTTTCCTGGAACCCCTGTTATGCCAGGAGTTTTAATTGTGGAAGCGATGGCTCAAACAGGAGGAATACTAGCCCTTAGTACAGTGCCAGATCCAGAAAACTATTTGACATTTTTTATGAAAATAGATAACGCCAAATTTAAAAGACAAGTTAATCCTGGAGACACATTACTATTTAAATTAGAGCTTATAACACCTATAAGGCGTGGTATTGTGCATATGCAAGGAACTGCCTATGCGAACAATAAACTCGTTACCGAGGCCGAATTAATGGCACAGATTGTTAAAACAAAAAAATAATTAAATGAATCAACCACTTGCTTACGTACATCCTGGCGCAAAAATCGCTAAAAATGTAGTTATAGAACCATTTACAACCATCCACAATAATGTAGTAATTGGAGATGGAACCTGGATTGGATCTAATGTAACAATCATGGAAGGTGCTAGAATTGGTAAAAATTGTAATATTTTTCCAGGCGCAGTAATTTCTGCCATACCTCAGGATTTAAAATTTCAAGACGAGGAAACTACTGTAGAAATTGGCGATAATGTAACCATTCGTGAATATGTTACGGTAAACAGAGGTACTGTAGATAGAGGAAAGACCGTAATTGGCGATAACTGCCTTATTATGGCTTACTGCCACATTGCCCACGATTGTGTTGTAGGTAACAACTGTATCTTTTCCAATAATAGTACCTTGGCAGGTCACTGCACCGTTGGAGACTTTGTAATTCTTGCAGGTATGACCGCGGTACATCAGTTTTGTATGATTGGAAACCATGCATTTGTAACAGGAGGGTCATTGGTTCGTAAAGATGTACCACCATTTGTAAAAGCTGCAAGAGAACCTTTATCTTATGTAGGGATTAATTCTATTGGTCTAAGGCGTAGAGGTTTCTCTCCAGATAAGATTAAAGAGATACAAGGTATTTACAGGCTTTTGTTTCAGAAAAACCACAACACTTCTCAAGCAGCCTCTATTATTGAAGCAGAAATGGAAGCTACACCAGAGCGTGACGAAATACTAGAATTTATCAAAAATGCGAAGCGAGGTATCATGAAAGGATATTTCAGCAACAACTAATATATAAATAGAATGATGAGTGGACTCACTCATTGCTCGAAACAAACAACAATAACAATGGCAAGTACATCAGATATTAGAAACGGTTTATGTATCAAATACAACCATGACATCTTTAAAGTAATTGAATTTTTACATGTTAAACCTGGAAAAGGCCCTGCATTTGTAAGAACAAAGCTAAAGAGTGTTACCAATGGCAAAGTTATAGATAACACCTTTTCTGCAGGACATAAATTAGAAGATGTACGTGTAGAGACTCACAAGTTTCAATACCTGTATAATGATGGTGACTTTTATCATTTCATGAACCAAGAAGACTATACCCAAATTCAATTAGTAGAAGCTGCACTAGACAAACCAGAACTCATGAAAGAAGGAGAAGTGGTAACTGTAATCATAAATGCAGAAGACAACGCACCACTCTCTGTAGATTTACCAGCTAGTGTAACACTAGAGGTTACTGCCACAGAGCCAGGCATGAAAGGCAATACAGCAACAAACGCAACAAAACCTGCTACTGTTGAGACTGGGGCAACTGTAAACGTGCCACTGTTTATAAATGAAGGAGATAAAATTAAAGTAGATACAGAAAAAGGCAACTATAAAGAACGCGTTAAAGAATAGCACTTTTTAAAAACAATTTAAAACCCAACCTATGTCTCAATACGTTGGGATTTTTTATATTTGGTAATTCATATTTGAATAATGAAATTTTCAAAACCCCAAACCCTAAAAGACATTGCAACTTTATTGAGTTGTGATTTTGTAGGTGATTCTAATTTTCCTGTACTAGGGATGAACGAAATTCATGTGGTAGAGCCAGGTGATATTGTTTTTGTTGATCATCCTAAATATTATGACAAGGCATTGGCCAGCGCCGCAAGTGTTGTTTTAATTAATAAAAAAGTAACCTGCCCACCTGGAAAAGCCTTGTTGGTTTCTGAAGACCCATTTAGTGATTTTAATACACTAAGTAATCATTTTAACCCTTTTGTAAAAGCTACGACTCTAGTTTCAGACACCTCTAAAATTGGTGAAAATACCATTATTCAACCCAATGTTTTTATAGGTAATAATGTGCAAATTGGCAATAACTGTGTCTTGCACAGCAATGTGGTTATTTATGATAACACTGTAATTGGAAACAACGTTACCATTCATGCTGGATCTATTCTAGGAGCAGATGGGTTTTACTATAAAAATAGGCCCAAATTCTATGACAAACTTCTAAGCGGGGGTAATGTTGTGATACAGGACGATGTAGATTTAGGCGCTTTGTGTACCATAGATAAAGGGGTAACGGGTTCCACTACTATTGGAGAGGGATCTAAACTAGACAATCAAGTGCATGTAGGCCATGATACTATTATAGGGAAAAGATGCCTAATTGCAGCACAGGTATGTATTGCAGGTTGTGTTGTTATAGAAGATCTTGTAACACTTTGGGGCCAAGTAGGTATTACCAGCGGGGTAACAATTGGCAAAAAAGCAGTAATTTCGGGACAAAGTGGAGTGAGTAAATCTCTTGAGGGGTATAAAGCTTATTTTGGTAGTCCTGCAGATGAAATTAGAAAAAAACACAAAGAGCTAGCATCCATAAAGCTCATACCAAGTATTATTGAAAAAATAGATAATTTATAATGAGTACAAACGCAAAAAATATAGTTAAAAAGTTTTACCAGACAGATTTTGTGACAGACGCCCAAGCAGGCATGAGTCTTTTACATGATGATATTGTTCTTATCTGGA
>CBFHMO010000059.1:0-9405 GCA_965656925.1 Patiriisocius sp. | reverse complement strand
CACATAGAGCATCTTGGTTACCCAACGATGCATGAGGTTTCACGCGAGATAATAAACGAAGCTCGAAAGCAGGGTATTGACCAGCTTTTTCTAACAGACCCTATGCTGTTTAGTCAAAAACTACTAGAAAGCAGGTTGTCTCAATTTGAGAAGGCTAAAGACCTAGAGACTGCCTATGTGTTTTATGATAGAGCTACTCCAGATATCACTGCATACATGGATTTTATAGGCGCCGAGTACCCACCAGAGTTTGAGAAGCCTTGTTTTACCCATCTTTACGACTGTGTTTTTTTACTACCACCTTGGGAGCTAATCTACACCAAAGATAATGAGCGGTACGAAACTTTTACTCAAGCACAAGAAATATACAAATCATTGTGTGATGGCTATAAGAAATATGGCTACACCATAATTGAAGTACCTCAAGGAGCTATAAACCAGCGCTGTGATTTTATCTTAAACTACCTAAAAGATACCTTCTGAAAAAACCCCTCGACATATTACAAAAATACTGGGGCCACACTAGTTTTAGACCAAAACAAGAAGCCATAATCACCTCTATTATGGATGGTAAGGATACCGTAGCACTGCTGCCTACTGGTGGAGGGAAATCTATTTGTTTTCAAATTCCATCCCTAGCACAACAAGGGATATGTATTGTAATATCACCTCTTGTAGCCTTGATGACAGATCAAGTTAAGAGTTTGCAAGAAAAAGGCATTAAAGCCCTTGCAATTACTGGAGGAAAATCATTTACAGAGGTAAACACACTGCTGGATAATGCTAGCTTCGGAAATTATAAATTTCTGTACCTCTCGCCAGAGAGATTACAACAAGAACTTGTCCAAAACACCATAAAGCGAATGGATGTAAACTGCATCGCTGTGGATGAGGCGCATTGTATTTCTCAGTGGGGAAATGATTTTAGGCCTGCCTATAAAAACATCAGTATTTTAAGGGAATTACAACCCCTATCGCCCATTATAGCCCTTACAGCAACAGCAACTCCAGAGGTGTTAAAAGACACCATCAAGGAGCTAGAGCTGGAACTTCCAGCGGTATTCCAGGATTCTTTTGTACGCCCCAATATAGCCTATAACACCTTGGAGGTAGAAGATAAATTATACCATATAGAACAGCTACTTAAGTCTAGTAAAAATCAAGCTATTATATATGTAAGGACTAGAAGAAGCGCTGTTGAGACAAGCAGTCACTTAAATAGTTTGGGTATTAAAAGTAATTTTTTTCATGGAGGTATTCCTGCGAAGGAAAAAACCAAAAAATTAGAAGCCTGGAAAAATGGCACCTCACCTACCATAGTAGCCACCAGTGCTTTTGGCATGGGAATAGATCTAGCAACTGTTGGGCATGTTATACATATACAATTGCCAGAGAGTTTGGAGAGCTACTTTCAAGAAGCAGGTCGCGCTGGTAGAGATGGCAATAAGGCAACAGCAACCATACTTTATAACTCCTATGATAAGCAATTAGTTACAAAGCAGTTTATAGCATCATTGGCTGATGTAGATTTGCTTAAATTTATATATAAAAAATTAAATAATTACCTTCAAATCTCATACGGAGAGGGTGTTTTCACTACTCATGGTTTTAATTTTGAAGACTTTTGTAAAACCTACTCTTTAAACACTCTTCAAGTTTTTAATGGGTTAAACACCCTAGACAGACTTGGAGTTTTACAACTCTCCAAGGAGTTTGGGCGCTCCAGTAGGTTAAAATTTTTAGTAGACACAAATACAGCCCTAGCCTACTTTAAACATGACAAACTCGCATCTGTAATTGGTAAAACCATATTACGACTCTATGGAGGTGTTTTTGAGACTATGACTGGGGTAAATCTAGAAGTTTTACAAACTAAAACAAGTCAATCACAACCCGTTATAATTGAAACTTTAAAAAAACTAGAAGCCGCCAACATCATAGAACTGTACCTAAACACTACAGATGCAGCCATTACATTTTTAACACCAAGAGAGGATGACAAAACAATAAATGTAATTGCAAGAGAGGTAGTTTCTCATAATGATAAAAAGAAACAGCAAGTACAACAGCTCCTAAACTATGTAGAAAACAATAACACCTGCAGGAGCGTGCAACTAGTATCCTATTTTGGTGAAACTACAGCTATGCCCTGTGGTATTTGTAGCGTGTGTAGCTCAAAAAAAGAAAAGTTTAGCAAAAAAGAGCTTCTTGAAATTAGCAAACTCATACTATTGGAGCTAGAGCCTGGCCCAAAAACATCAAGAGAAATACAACAAAACATAGACCAAAGTGAAGCTTTGGTTTTAAAAACAATTGCACTATTACTTGGTAATAATACTATCTCCTTAGATCAAAGAAATAGATACCGCAAAACATAAGGGATGCTACTTTAATCTATTTTTCACGTATTCTATCTTAGATTTACCGTGAGGTTTTGGTTTTCCGTCCTTATCTAGACTAACCATTACAATGGTATCTATGGTTATAATTACCTCTCGAGTCATGACATTTCTAACCTCACAACAAAGGGTTAATGAGGTGGCTCCAAATTTGGTAGCCCTGATACCAATTTCTATAATATCTCCTTTAACAGAGGCACTTTTAAAATTAATCTCACTCATATATTTAGTTACCGTCTTGGGGTTTTCTAGTTGTATAATGGCATATAAAGCGGCTTCCTCATCAATCCATTGTAGTAGCCTACCTCCAAATAAGGTTCCGTTTGGATTTAAATCTTCTGGTTTTATCCATTTTCTAGTATGAAAATTCATAGGGGTAAAATTTAAGTATAAAGATACTTTTTAAATAAATTTTAGAATAACAATAACACATTAAAAAAAGCAAACGTATTGTTAAAAAAAATGAGTACAATTTTCTATTTTTGGAGGGATATGTAATAGCTCAAATTTTTGTTGACTACAAAAATGAAAAGTTTGTAACATTTTTAAAATTAAATCGTCTTATCTTTTAAATCACAATTAATAACATACTACACTTTTATGAAAACATTAAAAAATTTATTTGTTGCACTAACCCTTCTAGCCGTAGCACCAATGACAGCTCAAACTGCTGACGAAATCCTAAGCAATTATTTTGAAAATACCGGAGGAGAAACTGCATGGAATGCTTTACAGGGAACCAAGATGATTGGATCTATAAACGCACAAGGCATGGAGATACCTATTGAATTATATTATACAAAAGACGGAAAACAGCTAGTAAAAATAAACTTACAGGGGCAAGAGATGACCATGATGTCATTTGATGGAGAAACCATGTGGACCACCAATATGATGACCATGCTTCCAGAGAAAGGTGATACAGAAACCACACAGAACATGAAAACAAACAATCAAGATTTTCCATCACCTTTTTTAAACTATAAAGAAAAAGGATACACGGTTGAGTACCTTGGTAAAGAAACCAAAGAAGGTACAGAAACCTTTAAGCTCAAGTTAACACAAAAACCTGTAATGGTAGATGGTAAAGAGGAGCCAACAGTATCTTTTCACTACTTTGAGACAGAAAACTATGTCCCAATAGTGGTAGAAACAACAATGAACATGGGTCCAGCAAAGGGACAAATGTCAACCTCAGGATATAGCGATTATCAGGAATCAGATGGATTGTATTTTCCGTTCTCAATATCTCAAGGTGGACAGCCCATAAACGTAAAAGAAATAGTGCTTAATCCTGATGTTGATAAAGCATTTTTTGCCTTCCCTGAAGGAAAATAAAAATAAATTAAATTAAAAAAATCCTCTCAAAACGTGAGGATTTTTTTTACCCTATACCCTAGGTTTTTTAAAAATATTTAAAATTTCAACTAAAAAATGTATCTCATGAAAAGAATACTGCTTGCTTTGTTAGTAACCCTTCTATTTTCATTTCCTGGTAATGCCCAGGAAGAAATCTCATTAAAAGGTAAAGAATTATTTGGCGATATGCGCGCACGCCAAATTGGCCCTGCTCTTATGAGTGGCCGTATCAATGATCTTGAAAGTCACCCCACAAACCCTCGTGTTTTATATGCAGGAACTGCAGGAGGTGGTGTTTGGAGATCCAGTGATGGAGGCGCCATCTTTACACCCATTTTTGACAAGCATGTACAATCAATAGGTGTGGTAAGCCTAGACCCTACAAATCCAGATCAAAATATTTGGGTAGGAACAGGAGAAACCTGGACACGTAATTCTGTATCTATTGGAGATGGTTTGTTTAAATCTACAGATGGTGGTTCAAATTTTAAGGAGGTACCTGGTTTTGAAAACAGTGAGAGAATTACCTCTATTGTAATCAACCCAGAAAACAACCAAGAGATATACGTTGGTGTTTTGGGAGCACTTTGGTCAGACAGTCAAGATAGAGGTGTTTATAAAACAACAGACGGGGGCGCCTCTTGGACTAAGATACTATATGTAGGGCCTTCAACAGGAGCTAGTGATGTTATCATGGATCCAGAAAACCCAGCAGTGCTCTACGCATCTATGTGGGAATTTAGACGTACAGGATGGGGCTTTAGCTCTGGCGGTAGTAGTAGTGCGCTTTACAAATCTGAAGATGCAGGTACTACCTGGAATAAAATTCATGAAGGTTTTCCTGAAGGAAAACTTGGAAGAATTGCAGTTGCAGTTGCCCCTAGTGATGCTAGTATTTTATATGCTGTTTTAGAAACAGAAGACAAAAGTAAAAACGGTTTATGGAAATCTACCAATGCAGGAGCTTCTTGGGAGCATTTAAATAATGACTTTGGACTTGTGGTAAGACCATTTTATTTTTCCAGAATTGTTATTGATCCTAAAAATCCAGAAGTAGTTTTAAAAGGTGGCTTGAACGGCTCTATAAGCCGTGATGGAGGAAAAACCTTTAAAAACCTAGGAAACATGCATAGTGACATTCATGACTTTGCGTTTCATGTAAATGATAGCGATGTAATTTACTCTGGAACAGATGGTGGTGTATACCGCTCTTGGAATGGAGGATCCACCTTTGAAATTGTAGAAAACCTACCCCTGTCACAGTTCTACCACATTAGTGTTGATGACAAGGAGCCGTATAATGTATACGGAGGCCTACAAGACAACGGATCATGGTATGGGCCTTCTTCCTCTCCAGGAGGAGTAAATGCCAGAGATTGGAACAGTGTAGGTTATGGAGATGGTTTTAGAGTATTAAAACATCCCACAAAAAACATTGTATACTCAGAAATGCAAGGTGCAGAAAATGTATGGCGTTATGATGTAGATCGTAACCGCACAAAAACCATACAACCACTACCTAAAAAAGGAGATCCAGAACTTCGTTTTAACTGGAATGCTCCAATGGCAGTTAGCCAGCACCAGCCAGATAGATTTTATATGGCTAGCCAATTTCTGCATATAAGTGAAGATATGGGAGACAACTGGAAGATAATTTCTCCAGACCTTACCACCAATGACAAAACAAAACAAGACCAGTCAAAATCTGGAGGATTGTCTGTAGATAATAGTGGTGCAGAAAACCACACAACTATTTTTACAATCGCGGAGTCTCCCCTTGATGAGAACATAATTTGGATAGGTACCGATGATGGTAATATCCAAATAACCACAGACGCAGGTAAATCTTGGAGTAATGTTACAGGCAATCTTACAGGCATTCCTGCCAATACATGGGTATATCACATAGAGGCTAGTGTGCATTCAAAAGCAACCGCTTATGCAGTTTTTGATGGCCATACCTCGGGAGATATGAAACCCTATGCCATGAAAACTACAGATTACGGGAAAACTTGGACTAGTATTATATCAAAAGACATTCAAGAAAATGCTTTTGTAAGAAATATTCAGGAAGACTACGTGAATGAAGATTTATTGTTCTTAGGAACAGAGATGGGACTTTACGTTACCATTAATGGAGGAAAGGGATGGTCTCAATTCACCAATAACATGCCACCGGTTGCTGTTCATTTTATCGATATGCAAAAACAAACCAATGACATTGTTATGGGTACACACGGTAGAGGAGTAATTATAATTGATGATATAAGCCCACTAAGAGAATTGAGTCAAGAAGTACTAGCTAAAAAGACGCATTTCTTTAAAACACAACCTTTTACAATGTTAGAAGATAGCGGCTTTGCAGGTTCATTTGGTGCAGAAACCCAGTTTGTAGGGCAAAACAAATCTAGTGCTGCTCGTATTATTTACTATTTAAAAAAGCGACATACCTTTGGTAAGATGACTCTAGAAATTCAAGATATGGAAGGAAATAAAATCACCTCTCTTGGCCCTGGAAAATCAAAAGGAATAAACATTGTATACTGGGGATTCAATACAAGTAATCCAAAAATGGCTGCCGGAAAAACACTTTCTTACGGAGGGTTTACCTCTCCTCGAGTAACAGAGGGAAAATACAAGGTAATACTTAAAAAAGGAAAACAAACCTTTGAACATATTATAGAAACTGCCTATGATAGTAACTCTTTGACAACTTTAGATGAGCGAAAAGAACAGGAAGCATTAACACAAACCATGTTTACAATGGTTGAAGATTTAGCCTTCATGGTGTATGAGATTGGCACTATACAAACAAAAGCCAAACAGGTGATTGATATGGGCGGAAAACCAGCCAAGCAAGCACAAAAATGTTGGGATGCTTTAGAGGCTCTTAGAACAGATTTGGTTGTTACCACGGGAGATAACTATGTAGCTAGCGCAGAACCAGAATTACGTGAGCGTATGGGTGAATTGTACAGTAACATAGCAACAAACTATGATCGTGTTGATGGGTCTTTAAAGAGTAACTTAGAGTTAATACGTGATGAATTTGACACCGAAAAAGTTCGTTTTCAAAAAATAATGAGCAAAGAAGTTAAAAAGTTTTACAAAACTCTTAAAAGCAATGATATGTCACTTCCTGCTGTAAAAGCAAAAGAAGTATTTTTAGCCAAAGACTAACATAGACTTTCAAAACATATAACCCTGCAAGTTTAGACTTGTGGGGTTTTGTTTTTTATACCATTTTTAGTGTTTATAACTTGCTTGAAAGACTCAACAAATTGGGCTACACAAAACGTATCTTTATAAAAAGACCAATAGCCATGAATACTCGTGATACCCAGTTACTCTCTTTTAGACCAATTATACCTAATGCCTTAATTACAGAAGGGATGTCTGACCAGGAACATTTTCAAAACACTACGCTTCGCCCTATCGCTAAACTTCAAAATGATCTTTTTGTATTGGTTTTTAAAAACTACATAACCAAACACAAAAATGTATTCTACAACCTAACTATTGAAAAAAGACTCCAATACATAGATAATGCGGTACATAAAAATATTAAGTTTAGAAATTCTTTAAAAGGCATGTTTATTGGCCAATTTACAACAGAAGAATACCAACGATACATTACCAACTCATCTGCCTTTAACAAACGAATGATGAACATTACCAAAGAACGCTTAAAGAATAATTTGATGCAGTTTGAAATTTCAAACTAAAAACATTTTCTTTTCTAAAGAATTGATTCTCCGTTTAAATCTGTAGTAAGTACATCACTCATATAATCAAAATAGGGTCTTAATAGTTCAAAAGCTTTTACTACAGTAGTTGCAAAGTTTGTTGATTGCACTTGTTTGTCTGTAAACTCATGCACTACAAAAAAACTTTTCAATCGTATTAAATCTATATTAGGATCAAGGGGATCAAAACCTCTTGGAGCTGTTTTAACCTTGTACTGTTGATTGAAATTTTTATAAATTTTTTGAAACTCTTTTTCAGCTAAAATATCCCTAATGGGCTCGCTATCCATTTCAAATTCTTTTCGTATGCGTAATAAATCTTGCGGCTCGGGGTCAAAAAAACCACCTCCTATTGCGCATTTACCTGGCTCTATCCGTAAATAATAACTACCCCGACGCGATGCCCCTGCTCTACTCCAACTCACACTTCTGTGAGAATTATAAGGGGTCTTATTATTACTGAACCGTACATCTCTATTGATTCTGAAAATTTTCTGTTTTTCAATTTCATCAGTAACTCCCAGCCCTTTTAATATCTGCTTGTAAAGTTCTTTTAAAGAAACCTCACTTGCGAGGTATTCTTTTTTATGATCTTGCATCCAATCTTTATGATTGTTTTGGCGAAGTTTTTGTAGAAAAATTAGTGATGATGGTGATACACTTGTTGTCATTAACTGTCTATTTTAAGGTTAAATATAGGCTCTTTTTATATATTTACTTCTAAGCATATAAAAACCACCCATGATGAGCACTAAAACCAAACCACATAAAAGCTTTTTAATTATTGGTATACTTGCCCTGTTATGGAATATCATGGGGCTGTTTCAGTTTATAATGGCTGCTTTTATGCAAGATATTATGCAAGAGACCTACCGTGAAACATACACTGCCCAACAAATGGAATTATTTTTAAATACACCCACTTGGTATTATGTTGTATTTGGAATTTGTACCATTACTGGTGTTGCAGCATCTATAGCGTTATTACTTAAAAATAAAATTGCAGTACCATTTTTCTTAGTGTCTTTACTAAGCGTTTTTGTGGTACAGGGTTTCTGGATCTTAGCCACTAAGGCAATAGAACTTTTAGCAATGGAGGCCATAGTTATGCCAATGATAGTAATTGTAACGAGTATCTTCTTATACTTTTATAGCAAAGGTGCTAGAGAAAACAATTGGCTGGCATAAAATTGTCTTGTATGTAAAGAAAACTAGTGTGTAAACCCCCTAAAAGTATACTTCTAGCTGGCTAAGAAACTCTCTACGGCTAAACTATAGCTCTCAAGACCAAACCCGAGTATAACCCCTTTGGCACCTGCAGAGATATACGATTTGTGACGAAACTCTTCTCTAGAAAAGGTATTAGAAATATGCACCTCTACCACTGGGCTATCAATAGCCTTTACAGCATCTCCAATACCAATAGATGTATGAGTGTAGGCTCCTGCATTTAATATAATACCATCATAGCTAAACCCTGCATCTTGAAGGCTATCTATGAGTTCTCCCTCTATATTGGATTGAAAATAAGATAATTCTAAGTCGGGATATTTCTTTTGTAAAAGGTTAAAAAAAGAATCAAAAGTAGCAGTGCCGTAAATAGCCGTTTCACGGGTACCAAGCAGGTTTAAATTTGGACCATTAATTATCTTGAGTTTCATGTCTCAAATATAGAAAATAAAAAAACGAAAGAAATTGACTTCTTTCGTTTTTAGAAAATATAATTGGTTTGTCTAAAGATCAAACACCAAACCAATTCTTGCCTGCATGTAACTAGAGCTTTCAATTGGCTCAGATTCATTGGCTAGAATTGTATATTTTATCTCTGCAAATACATTAGCGTTACTTAGTAAATGATAGACATATCCCGCACCTATATTGGCTCCAAAATTTGAACTTTT
>CBFHMO010000058.1:0-9583 GCA_965656925.1 Patiriisocius sp. | reverse complement strand
TAGGTTTGGGTTTTTAAACAATAGATTAGGGTCTGGGCACATACTTTTCCAGACCTGCATTTGGCCGGGATAGCTTACCCCTGGAAAGTCATTTTTAAAATCAAGCATTGTAAGCATGATTTGAAAATGCAAATGTGGGGACCACTCCCCATTTTCTTGAGGGTTTCCTAAGACCCCAATTTTATCTGCTTTTTTTAATCTATCACCCACCTTTAAGGCTGTGATACTTGCCAAAGAAAGGTGTCCATATAGGGTGTAAAAAACCAGATCATCTTCTTTGTGTTTTAAAATAACAAGCCCGCCGTATTGTTTATATCCTTTGTCATGAACTGCCGTAACAACCTCTGCATCAAACAGACTATGAACCGCAGTATCTGTGGGGAGCCAAAAATCAACTCCTAGATGTACCGTCCTACTTTTTATCCCTTTGTTTCCTTGTTTTTGATAGGCAGATGATGTGTATATAGGGCGCGGTTCTAGATAGCCATTTGCGATAAGTTTTGTAGGGTGCTGTTTTTGTAGTTGATTGATTTTAAATTCAAATAAATCCAAGTCATTAAACTCATGGCTGCTGCCCATCCAGGTGCTAGAAATTTTTAAATCTAAAAGGTGTATGTCTGTTTTTAAAATTTCAGAAGGAAATAGCTCAGAAAATGTGCAGGTATTGTTTTTTGCCCATGCCTGGAAGGCCAAATTAGTAGGATGACCCTCAAACCCGCAGCTATTTCTAAAACTATATTCAGCGACATCTGGGTGAATGTGTTGCCATTTTTCAAGTAACTCCCAGGCCGGTTGTTCACTAATGCTGTGATAGGCATTGGTAGAGTCTTCTTGTTTTCTTAGGGCTGCTTTTGTGACGGTGGTAACTAGGCGCATGGCCACAAGCGTGTAGAGACAGTGTAGCTCCTTTTCTGTAAAACTGTAGTGCTCGCTGTAGCCTTTTAGTATCTCTAGGGCAGCCTCTAGGGGGTCTGGCACATCCATAACTCCGTAGGCTATTGTAATGGCAACATCGTTAATAGTTTGGGTGTAGGTGGCGTCTCCAAAATCTATAATGCCTGCAACTTCAATATTCTTAAGATTGTTTGATATTAAAATATTATAATCATTCACATCTGCGTGAATAGTGCTCTTGGGTAGGGTTTTGTAGTGTGTTTCTATAGCACTAAAAAGAGATTGAAACCGCTTTATAACATCTAGGTTTTCTCCCTTAAAGAGTGTTATGTATTCTCGGGTCCAAGCAACATTTGCGAGATCCCAATGCGAATCACTTGGGCTCGGCGTTGATGTAAAATCTAGCAAAGCTTTTGTAATAGCGCCAGCTTTGTAACCTAAATTATGTCTTAATATGCTTGTTTTAGGGTGTACCTTGGCCCAAAGCCTTCCTTGTATAAATGTGAACAAGCGAACACAGAACTGGTTAGCATTACTTGTTATTATTGTGTGTTTTTCACCCTTTGTATTTGGGAGTATCTGTGGCAAGGCAAGGGGTAACTCTTTTTGAGATAAAAAATGAAGTACATTGTTTTGAGTCTCTAGACTTTGCAGATTTGTAGTGGATATTTTTAGTACATAACTGGTGGTTGGGGTTGTGATTTTAAAATTAAAATCTTCATCTCCATCAAGCACACTAACATCACCCGTAATCAAAAAGTGGGTTTTGGCAATAGTTATTGCTTGTGAAATAGAAATACCAGGCATACTTTAAGTTCCTTGAGAGACACAAATCTAGTGAAATATACTAGGTAACAATCCTAGAAATAAGTTTTTAATACCTCTTAAAAGGACAATAGTGTTACATTTGTTTGAGAAG
Source organism: Patiriisocius sp. (assembly GCA_965656925.1). GTDB lineage: Bacteria > Bacteroidota > Bacteroidia > Flavobacteriales > Flavobacteriaceae > Patiriisocius. The sequence continues at coordinate 7,770 of CBFHMO010000058.1, read as the reverse complement.
TAAAAATTCATCTAATGAGTATAGAAAGAGAACTAAGAAAAAGAGCCCAAGACACTTGTGAACTTTGTGGCCATGCAGAGCCAGAAAATCTAGGTGTTTATGAGGTTCCTAAAACACCAGAATATATAGATGCATTAGATACCTCAATTTTGGTTTGTACAACCTGCTCTTCTGGCTTTGAAGCAGAAGAACAAGATGAGAATCACTGGCGTTGTTTAAATGACAGCATGTGGAGCACCGTAGCTCCAGTGCAGGTAATGGCATGGCGCATGTTACATCGCTTAAAATCTTTTGGTTGGTCTCAAGATTTATTAGATATGATGTATATGGAGCCCCAACAGCTTGATTGGGCAGCAGCCCAGGGAGATGCAGAAGACAAAGCAGATGCTTTAATACATAGAGATGCAAACGGTGTTGTGTTACAAACTGGAGATTCTGTGGTGCTTATTAAAGATTTAAAAGTAAAAGGATCAAGTATGGTTGCCAAACAAGGTACAGCCGTGCGGCGTATCTCTTTAGATCATGAAAATGACACCTTTATAGAAGGAAAAGTAGACGGGGTGCAAATTGTACTTATAACAGAATATGTGAAAAAATTATAAGTATTTTAAATACAACAAAAGCCCTGTTAAGATAAACTAACAGGGCTTTTTGTTTTTGTATGATGGGGGCGCAATTATTTGCTCATTTGAGTAAAGTAATGGTAAAACTGAGGAATGGTTTCTATTCCTTTTAAGTAATTCCAGATGCCAAAATGCTCGTTGGGTGAGTGTATGGCATCACTATCTAGGCCAAAGCCCATTAAAATTGTTTTACTTTTTAGTTCTTTTTCAAACAAAGCCACAATAGGGATACTTCCTCCACTGCGCTGCGGAATAGGTGTTTTACTAAAGGTACTCTCGTAAGCCTTACTAGCTGCTTTATAGCCAAGACTATCTATAGGGGTAACATAGGCTTGACCCCCATGATGTGGGTGAACCTTTACGGTAACTCCCTTTGGAGCAATACTCTCAAAATGATTTTTAAACAGCGTTGTAATTTCTTTCCAGTTTTGATCTGGCACCAAACGCATTGATATTTTTGCAAAAGCTTGGCTTGCAATTACGGTCTTTGCACCTTCTCCAGTGTAACCTCCCCAGATTCCGTTTACATCAAGTGTGGGACGAATGCTGTTTCTCTCATTGGTGGTATAGGTGGCTTCTCCATAGGTGTCTTCAATTCCTATAGATCTGCAATAGGCTTCTTTGCTAAAAGGCGCCTGGGCCATTTTGGCTCTTTCTGCTTGAGAGAGCTCTTGCACATCATCATAAAATCCTGGAATTGTAATGTGGTTGTTCTCATCTGTTAAAGAGGCTATCATCTTGGTTAATACATTAATTGGGTTTGCAACAGCGCCTCCATACAAACCACTGTGCAAATCTCTGTTTGGTCCTGTAATTTCTACCTCCACATAACTTAAACCGCGCAGTCCTGTTGTGATACTTGGTATGTCGTTGGAAATCATACCCGTGTCACTAATTAAGATCACATCATTGGCTAGTTTTTCTTGATTTCTTTCTACAAACCAACCAAGACTTTCACTACCTACCTCTTCTTCTCCCTCAATCATAAATTTTACGTTACAAGGTAGTTGACCGGTTTTGGTCATGTATTCCATGGCTTTTACATGCATGTACATTTGGCCTTTATCATCACAACTCCCACGGGCAAAAATGGCTCCTTGGGGATGCAGTTCTGTTTTTTTGATCACGGGCTCAAAGGGTGGGCTGTCCCACAAATCAACAGGGTCTGGTGGTTGTACATCATAGTGTCCATACACTAAAATTGTTGGAAGTGATGGGTCTATTATTTTTTCTGCGTACACAATAGGGTATCCCGGAGTCTCGCATATTTCTATGTGGTCACAGCCCGCCTTTTCTAGGCTAGATTTTATGACTTCTGCTGTTCTAATAACATCACCAGCATATGCTTTGTCTGCAGAAATACTAGGTATTTTTAATAATGCTATTAACTCGTCTATAAATCTGTCTTTGTGTTGGGCAATGTAAGGTTTGGCACTTTTCATCAGTAGTTTGTCTTTTAAAAAATTCAGATGCTAATAAGGGTGTATTTTCTAATAAAATATAAAGGTAATTAAAAGCATTATTTCTTTATAAAGATTGTTTGTTAATTATAACAATTATGTATATTTGCCGTCCCAAAGCTAGCATATAGCTTTGGATTTGTTCCGCGGATGTGGTGGAACTGGTAGACATGCTAGACTTAGGATCTAGTGCCGCAAGGCGTGCAGGTTCGATTCCTGTCATCCGCACTTAAATTTAAAAAGCGTTGTATTCTATACAGCGCTTTTTTTTGTTTTCACACTTAGGTGCAAATCGCGTTTTTTTCGCGGCTACTCTTTTTATAAAGCCAGAAGTATTTTACGTAAATAAAACTCTAAAATCACTCCTTATAGATTTGTTTTATGTTGGGTGTTTTGCTTGTAACATCTAGTAATTTGCTATATATTTGCACGCTCATAAATGCAGGCTATATCTCTTTATTTATGAGCTATTTAAATTAAAATTTACAATACAATGGATATCAAAAAGAAAGATGTTGATGCGTTAAATGCAGTAGTGACCGTAGTAATCTCAAAAGATGATTACCAAGAAAAGGTAACTAAGGTTTTAAATAACTACAAGAAAACAGCAAACATTCCAGGTTTTAGAAAAGGGCATATCCCGATGGGAATGGTTAAAAAACAATATGGTAAAGGTGTTTTAGTAGAAGAGGTAAATAAACTTTTACAAGAAGGGTTGCATAATTTTTTGACCCAAGAAAAATTAGATGTTTTAGGAAATCCACTACCTAAAAACGAAACAGAAATAAACTGGGATAATGATGAGTTTACCTTTGAGTTTGATTTGGGATTGTCTCCAAGTTTTAAGGTAGATGTTGCTAAAAAGTCGGTTACTGCCTACAAAATTATTGCAGACAAAGAAATGCTTGACAACCAAGTAAAATCTATCCGTAAGCAATATGGTACGTTAAAATCTAAAACCCAGGTTGAAAAAGGGGATGAGATTACCGGTACTTTTACCAACACAGAGAAAGAGATAGATAAGAGCACAACCCTTGAGCTAGAGAGTTTGAAAGGGAAAGCTCAAATAAAAGCCTTAACGGGAGCCAAACCTGGTGATGTGATTTCTTTGAAAACAAAAGGGATGTTTTCCCAGGAGCAAGACAATCAAAAACACTTTGGTGTTTCTGTAGAAGATGCAAAAGGACTATCTGTAGAGGTTTCTTTTAAAATAGATGAGGTGAATACACGTGAAATGGCAGATTTAAACCAAGAGCTGTTTGATAAGTTATTTGGCCAGGGGAATGTAACCTCAGAAAAGGCACTTAAAGAAAAGATCAAGGAAGATGCAGAGAAGCAGTTTGCCCAACAAAGCGATCAAAAAATGCTCAATGATGTGGTAGAGTCTTTAATTGAAAACACAAAATTTGACTTACCTAAAGACTTTTTGGAGCGTTGGATACAAGTCTCTGGAGAAAACCCAATGACCCCAGAGGAGGCTAAGGCAGAATATGCCCGTAGCGAAAAAGGATTACGCTACCAGTTAATTGAAGGAAAACTTAGAGCAGAACATAATTTGCAAGTATCCTTTGATGAGTTGAAGGCATACGCTCTTGAGATGATAAAAGGACAAATGGCCCAATTTGGACAACTGGACCCTAGTGAAGAAGAATTAAATAACATTGCCTCAAGAATTATGTCAAACCAGGATGAGGTAAAGCGTTTGAGTGAGCAGTTAAACTCTAGCAAACTATTAGATTTCTTCAAGGAAAATGCAAAGCTTAAGATAAAAGAAGTTTCTTATGATAAATTCATTAAAGAGGCCTATGCATAAATCTTTAGAAATTTAGGTATCTTTAGTGAGCATTTCAGCCAATTAGGCATACTAGATAGTTAGGTATCCTTTTTGAAATGTGATATACCATACAAGATTTTTAAATTTAAAGAATAAACAGTTTTATGAACTACGGAGAAGAATTTAAAAAATACGCGATTAAGGACCAGGGCATTAGCAGTACTTATTATGAAAAAATAATGAGTAGCATGTACCCAAGTAACCTAACGCCAAATATTATTGAAGAGCGGCAAATGAATATTGCTATTTTTGATGTTTTTTCACGCCTAATGATGGATAGAATTATCTTTTTAGGTACTGGAATTAGTGATCAAGTAGCCAATATTGTACAGGCGCAATTACTCTTTTTAGAAAGTGTTGATGCCTCTAAAGACATTCAGATCTACATCAACTCTCCTGGAGGAAGTGTGTATGCTGGTTTAGGAATTTATGACACCATGCAATTTATTAAGCCAGATGTGGCTACTATTTGTACAGGTATGGCCGCCTCTATGGGAGCTGTGTTGTTGTGTGCTGGAGAAAAGGGTAAACGTAGTGGTTTAACTCACTCAAGAGTGATGATACACCAGCCACTGGGAGGTGCTCAAGGTCAGGCAAGTGATATTGAAATTACCGCCAGAGAAATCATGACTTTAAAAACAGAGTTATATAATATTATAGCAAGCCACAGTGGGCAAAGCTATGATAAAGTATATGAGGATAGTGATCGAGATTACTGGATGAAGTCTGACAAGGCATTGGAGTACGGTATGATTGACGAAATATTAAAAAGAGGATAATACAAAAAGCAATTCATGTCAAAAGAGGTTTTAGAATGTTCTTTCTGTGGTCGGAAAAAAATAGATACTAGCTTGCTAATTGCAGGTATAGATGCTCATATTTGCGACCGTTGTATTGAGCAGGCCCACGGTATTATAGTAGAGGAGGGATCGCAAGCAGATGATCAGGATCTAAGTAAAGACGTGATGCTTAAAAAGCCAAAGTCAATCAAGGCTTTTTTGGATGATTATGTAATAGGGCAAGAGCACACCAAAAGAGTAATGTCTGTGGCGGTATATAACCACTACAAACGATTACTACAACCCAAAACAGAGGATGACATAGATATTCAAAAAAGTAATATCATTATTGTTGGGCAAACCGGAACAGGTAAAACATTAGTAGCCAAGACCATTGCAAGAATGCTCAATGTGCCACTTGCCATTGTTGATGCAACGGTACTCACTCAAGCAGGATATGTTGGAGAAGATGTAGAAACCATTTTAACACGTTTGTTACAGGCTGCAGATTACAATCTAGAAAAAGCCGAAAAAGGCATCGTCTTCATTGATGAGATAGACAAAATTGCTCGTAAGAGTGATAATCCATCTATTACCAGAGATGTAAGTGGAGAAGGGGTACAACAAGCCCTTCTAAAACTTTTAGAGGGCACAGTGGTTAACGTTCCACCAAAGGGAGGTAGAAAACACCCAGACCAAAAATTTATAGAGGTAAACACAGAAAACATATTATTTATCGCAGGAGGTGCTTTTGATGGTATAGAAAGACATATTTCTAAAAGACTTAACATGCAAGCCGTTGGCTTTAGTGCTTCAAAAAAGGAAAACTCTTTGCAAAAGGATGATATGTTGCGTTACATCATACCTAGAGATTTAAAACAGTTTGGTTTAATACCTGAGATTATAGGTCGTTTACCTGTATTAACCTACATGAACCCATTAGATAAGGGTACCCTAAGGTCTATCTTAACAGAACCAAAAAATGCCATTATCAAGCAATACCAAAAGTTGTTTGAGATGGACGATATAGAGCTTGTAGTTACCACAGAGGCGCTAGATTTTATTGTTGATCAGGCCATTGAATACAAACTAGGAGCCAGAGGCTTGAGGTCTTTGTGTGAGGCGATATTAACAGATGCTATGTTTGAAATGCCTGGAGGTGATCAAAAAACCTTAAGTGTTACCAAGCAGTATGCCGATGAGAAACTAAACAAAGCTACCATCAAAAAACTCAAAGCAGTATCTTAAGTTTATAAAATAAAAACAAAAAAACCGTACCACGTTTATCATGGTACGGTTTTTTTATTGTCCAAAGATTTATAAACTATATAGTTGTTTTAGGCTTGGCACTATTTATTTAAACGCAATAATTCTTCTATAAAATCACGTTTATTGGAAAGCCTAGGTACTTTGTGTTGGCCTCCTAATTTATTTTTTTGCTTGAGCCAATCATAAAATAGTTTTTGACGTGCTAGATGCACTTTGGGCATGGTAAGTGTTGTGTTATTAAAGCGTTTGGCCTCATAATCACTGTTTACATCCATTAAAGCGGTGTCTAAAGACTTTGTAAATAGGGTTAGATCTTTTGGTGGTATTTTAAATTCTATGATCCACTCATGAGCTCCTTTTTTTCTGCCTTCCATAAAAATAGGGGCAGCTGTATAATCTACAATTTCACACTGTGTTTGTTTTGAGGCCTGTTTTAATGCTGTTTCTGCATTTTCAATTATAAGTTCTTCACCAAAGACATTGATGTGGTGTTTGGTTCTGCCCGTCACTTTTATTCTAAAGGGGCTTATGGAGGTAAAACGTACCGTGTCACCAATTTTATAGCGCCACAAACCAGCATTGGTTGTAATTACAATGGCATAGTTTATAGCTACCTCTACCTCTTCAAGTGGTATTACTTTTTGTGAAGCACTCCCATAGGTGTCCATGGGGATAAACTCATAAAATATGCCATAATCTAGCATTAAAAGTAGCTCTTTGTTGGCATTTCTATCCTGGATCGCAAAAAAACCTTCACTGGCATTGTAGATTTCATAGTACCTAAAATTTTCTTTGGGTAGTAAGGCGTTGTACTGTTCTATATAGGGATCAAAATTGACACCTCCATGAAAATAAACCTCAAGGTTAGGCCAAATTTCAAAGAGGCTTGTTTTACCTGTTGATTCTAGCACATTATTGAGTAAAACTAACATCCAGGAAGGAACTCCAGCCAGGCTAGTTACATTTTCTTGAATGGTTTGGTCTACAATAGCTTGCATTTTTAGCTCCCAGTCTGCCATTAGAGATACCTCATTGTTTGGAGTACTGCTGTATTCTGCCCAAAAAGGCATATTGTCTATCAATATGGCAGAGAGATCTCCAAAAACAGTTTCGTTTTCTTTGTATAATTTTTTACTTCCACCAAGGCGCAAGCTTTTACCCAAAAATAAATTAGCATCTGGATTGTTGTTGAGGTACATGCATAACAAATCTTTACTAGCGGCATAGTGGCAGTGCTCTAAAGAGGCAGAGCTAACGGGAATAAATTTACTTTTAGAATTTGTGGTTCCACTAGATTTTGCAAACCATTTAATGGGCGTTGGCCAAAATATATTGCTTTCTCCTTTTCTAGCGCGTTCAATTTGTTGGTGACTATCCTCATAGTTTGTTACAGGAACTCTATCGGCAAATTCTCTGTAACTGTTTATGGATGCAAAGTCATATTGTTTACCAACTTCAGTATTTTTTGCGGTATGTAAAAGCTCCTCAAGTAGTTCGTTTTGAACATCAATAGGGTATTTCAAAAAAAGTTCTATTTGATGAAAACGTTTTTTTAAAAACCAAGATGCTAAAGAATTTACTATGGGTATTGGCATATTTTTGCAGTATCTTTAAGGTCTAAATGTACAATATTATTTTATGCAATTCCAAGGCACATTAACAAAAATGAAAACCGAAATAGGAAGTCCAATCCAATACTACTTGGTATTTGAGAGGGATTTTATACATATAAATCAGCTCCTTGATAAAAAAATAAGCATCTCTTTTTTAGGGTATGAGTGCATGAATTGTAAAAAGGAGAAAAA
>CBFHMO010000057.1:0-9597 GCA_965656925.1 Patiriisocius sp. | reverse complement strand
ATATTCTTTTTGTGCAGTAGCCACACTACTGACAAAAAAAATACAGACCATACAAAGAGAAATTAAATACTTCATGTTTGTGTTTTTATAAATGATCCTGAAATTTAAAAATAAAAAACCGAAACATACAATCAAAAGTTCTATCAAAACAACCTAAAAAAAGCTTGGCAACATACCAATACAAAATCAGTGCCAACAAAGCTGTAGCTAGCAAAAAAGTGAGCTAACACCTCTAAGAAACTACTCCCACTCTATGGTTGCAGGCGGCTTGCTACTAATATCGTACACTACTCTATTAACCCCCTTAACTCTGTTTATAATATTATTGCTGGTCTCTTGCAGAAATTTGTAAGGCAAATCTACCCAGTCTGCGGTCATACCGTCTGTGCTTTCTACGGCACGCAGGGCAACTACTTTTTCATAGGTTCTCTCATCACCCATCACCCCAACACTATTAACGGGTAACAACATGGCTCCTGCCTGCCATACTTTATCATACAAATCCCACTTTCTAAGGCCTTGAATAAAGATATGATCTACCTCTTGCAAAACACGTACTTTCTCTGGAGTAACATCCCCTAAAATACGAATGGCTAAACCAGGTCCTGGGAAAGGATGGCGTCCTAATAATTTTGGATCGATACCCATTTGTGCACCAACACGACGTACCTCATCTTTAAATAACATACGTAGCGGCTCTACAATCTTTAATTTCATGTAATCTGGCAACCCACCGACATTATGGTGAGATTTTATAGTAACGGATGGCCCATTAACAGAAACGCTTTCTATCACATCTGGATATATGGTGCCTTGAGCAAGGTACACGACATCTTTAATTGCTGTAGCCTGCTGATCAAATACATCAATAAAAGTGCCTCCAATTGCTTTACGTTTTTCTTCTGGGTCAGACTTGTCTTTTAGCGCCTTCATAAACCGGTCTGCAGCATCCACTCCCCTCACATTTAGACCCATGCCTTTATATTGTTCTAACACACTAGAAAACTCATCTTTACGCAGAAGTCCATTGTTTACAAAAACGCAATAAAGGTTATCTCCAATTGCTTTGTGTAATAAAATTGCCGCTACGGTAGAGTCTACACCACCACTTAAACCAAGAACAACCTTGTCATCACCAATTTTTTCTTTTAACTGTGCTACTGTAGTATCTACAAAAGCAGCAGGTGTCCAGCTAGGGTCTACCCCTGCAATTTCAATTAAGAAATTATCTAACAGTTGTTTACCATCTTTGGTGTGATAGACCTCTGGATGAAACTGAATAGCATAGGTGTCTTCCCCTTCAATTCTGTAGGCTGCATTGGCAACATCATTGGTGCTTGCCAAACGTACTGCTCTGTCTGGTAACTCACTAATGGTATCACTATGACTCATCCACACTTGGGTGTCTTCACTAATGCCTGCAAACAAACCAGCATGATCATGTATGGTAGTTAAATTAGCACGTCCATACTCTCTAATGTTTGATGGAGAAACTTTCCCTCCAAAGAAATGCGCTAAATATTGAGCACCATAACAAACTCCCAATAAAGGTAAAACACCTTTTATATTTGAAAGATCTGGAGCTGGCGCTTGATCTGAACGAACAGAAGAAGGGCTTCCAGATAAAATAACGGCTTTAAAAGCTGATAAATCTTGTGGTACTTTGTTGTAAGGATGTATTTCGCAGTAGATGTTTAGTTCTCTTACACGTCTAGCAATGAGCTGCGTGTATTGCGATCCAAAATCAAGAATGAGGACGTTATTTTGCATAAACAAAAATACTTCAAAAAAGTAATTTTGCTAGGGCTTGTCAAAAGAATTTATTGGAAATTTTAACAAAGATGTAAACAAGAGGATGTATTATAAATAAATTACAGTAAAGTTTCCGTCAAGAGGGTTTAAATTTTGTTTAATTGTAGGGATTAAGCCAGGTCCAAATTCCAAATAAAATTCAGAAAAATTTGTTATTCTCTCTTGCAGATTTCCACCTGGAAAAATCTCAGCCCGTAAGGAAATTAATCTACTTAGTTGATCTGCATGTTTTCTTTTCTGAGCTTTTAAAAGACGTTTCTCTAAATGAAGCAGGCCATTGATTTGCTTTTTTTGTTGCGCTGTAACTGCGCCTAAAAAAGAGCCGTCGGTTTTAGCGGCTATAGTATGCAGCTCCTCAAACTGTTTTTCAAGGTGCGCCCGCTGTGCCGAGAAATCAATAGGAATCTGTGAAACTTTGTGCGCAAACCAAGAAGAGAGAGCTGGGTCTTTTTTGAAAATATCTTGTACAGAAACATCAAGTTGTTTTAACCTACGTGCTAGTTTTTTATTGGCTAAAACAGCGCTGTTGCGCAGCAACAAAACAGGAAAGGCAACCCCAACAGATTCAAAATAATCTTTCAGTTGAAACCAGTAAGCCAATTCACCCCCGCCGCCAACATAACATAGGTTTGGCAAAATAACTTCTTGATACAAACCACGCAGTAAAGCATTTGGAGAAAACCGCTGGGGATACTTAGATACCTGGTCTTGCATCTGGGCCTTAGAAAAGACCAAAGATGTATTATTAATTAAAAATGCGCCGTCTTTTTCTATAATGCGCGCTCTTAATCCATCTTTGATGTAAAACAAATTAATTTCTCGCGGATGTACCTGCTCGCTATACCCAAGAGAAACTAACCTTTTGCTTGTTTTGGAAATTTCTTTAAAACTTTTTTTGGCAAACAGCTCTGCTTCTACATAAGAGGTAAACTGTTTTTTTAACTCGCGGTCATCGCCATCCAAAACAACAATACCATAGCTGCCAAAAAGCGCATTTGTAATAAAACGGGTGGCCTGGGCTAAGGTGTCGTTTTGCAAGTAGGCCGCTTGAAATAGATCTAGCAAATAGCCTCCGTTGGTGGTTTGTCCAAATTCTGATCTTAAAACAGTGACTAAATCTTGTAGGACTTTTGTAGAAAATCTACCTACGGGACCGCTTTGAGTAGTGTCCCATTTTATTTTATTTCCTTTAAAATTAAACCCATTAATTTCCTGGAAATCATGGTCTTCTGTAGCCATCCAAAATACGGGAATAAAATTATTTTCTGGGTATTTTTTGGCAAGTTGTTCTGTGAGGTTAATAACAGAGAGTATTTTGTATATATAATACATGGGGCCAGAAAACAAATTTAGCTGATGGCCTGTAGTAACAGTAAATGTTGAATTCTTAGACAAAACACTAATATTATCTTGTGTAGCTTGGCTTATAGTTACACCCGCATATTGTTCTTGTAATTGAGACACTAAAACACTTCTTCCCTTTTGGGTGAAACTCTTTTGTTTTTCTTCTAATTGCTGTTTAATACCCTCAATGGTTGGAAATTTTCCGTAGAAAGACTCTAGCGATGTATCTTGCTTAAGATAGTCACCCATGGTCTTTGAGAAATAACCAGTCTTTGAATAGGAAATAGAAGTTAATGGCATAAAACAAAAATACCCTTTAATTAATAACTATCATTTCTCAATTGCTATTTTTAAAATAATTAACAATAAAACAGCGCTCGTTTATGGACTAAATATTTTGATAAGCACCTGTTTTATTAAATTTCAGGGTATATTAGCATTTGAAATTATTACACCAAAAAAGACTATGAAAAACCTAATCATTACCCTTGTACTTTTTGTGAATGCTGTTGGATATGGACAACTTCAATCTCCTAGCGAATTTTTAGGCTACACTATAGGGACACAATTCACGCGTCATGCAGATGTGGTAGATTATTTTGAGCATGTAGCTTTACATAGTGATATGGTAGCATATCAAGCCTACGGAAAGACCAATGAAAGACGCAGCTTAACCTACGCTGTGGTATCTAGTGCACAAAACATAAAAAACGCAGAACGAATACGCTTAGACAACCTAAAAAATGCTAGCATCATAAAAGGAGAGGCAGCACCTACAAAAGCAATTGTTTGGTTGAGTTATAATGTACATGGTAATGAAGCATCAAGCACAGAGGCTGCCATGACCACAGTCTACGATTTAATAACTAATAAGCAAAAATGGCTAGAAAACACGGTAGTTATCATAGATCCGTGTGTAAACCCTGATGGGCGAGACAGATATGCAAATTGGTATAATCAAGTAAAATCTACTCCTTATAATGCTATTCAAGATGCAGATGAGCATAACGAGCCTTGGCCAGGAGGAAGACCTAACCACTATCTATTTGACCTTAATAGAGATTGGGCTTGGGCCACACAGGTAGAAACACTACAACGTTTAAAAATTTACAACAAATGGATGCCACATATTCATGTTGATTTTCATGAACAAGGCATTAATGAACCTTATTATTTTGCGCCAGCCGCAGAGCCATTTCATGAGGTGATTAGCGATTTTCAAAGAGATTTTCAAACACAAATTGGAAAAAATCATGCTAGGTATTTTGACCAAGAAGGTTGGTTGTTTTTCACTAGAGAGCGGTTTGATTTATTATACCCAAGTTATGGAGACACCTACCCAACCTTTATGGGCGCCATAGGTATGACCTATGAACAAGCCGGTCATGGTCGCGCAGGTTTAGGAATTAACACAGATGAGGGATACGAGCTTACCCTTGTAGACCGGGTGGCACACCATACCACCACGGGGTTATCTACCGTTGAAATGGGAAGTAAAAATGCAGCAGAATTAAACACAGAGTTTAAAAAATTCTTTACCAACGAAGCCCTTACATATAAAAGTTATGTACTGCAGGGGCATCCAGATAAAATTTCGCTACTCACACAATTGCTTGACAAGCATGAGATTAGCTATGGATATGCAGGTCCAGGAAGTGTTTCTGGATACCACTACACTACCGCTGGTAAAGGCTCCATGAACACAAATGGCGCATTGGTAGTAAGTACCAATCAAGCAAAAGGGAAAATGATTAAAGTTTTGTTTGAACCAGATGCAAGCCTAGAGGAGCCCCTCACCTATGATATCACAGCATGGAGTATTCCGTACGCTTATGGACTGGAGGCAATTGCTTCAAAAACCCTGGTAGATGCAACCCAAACTAAAGCAGATAACAATTCACAAAACACAAATACAACAGCTGCTGGTTTTATAGCATCTTGGAACACCATCAAAGATGCTCATTTTTTAGCAGCGCTTTTACAAGAAAACATTAAGGTTCGTTTTACTGAGAAAAAACTACGCTTTGGTGGAGAAAATTTTGAAAGAGGTAGTTTAGTAATCACAAAAAGTGACAACAAAGACACCCCAAAATTTTATCAAAAACTAAATGAAATTGCCAACAAACATGGCCGCACATTATTTGCATCAAACACTACTTTTGGTGACACTAAGACAGATATGGGATCTCCAGATATAAAAATGATTAACGCTCCAAAAATAGCACTTTTAAAAGGTGATGGAGTATCTTCTTTAAGCTATGGAGCGCTTTGGCATTTCTTTGAGAAACAATTACACTATCCTGTAACACACATAGAGACACAAAGCATGTCTTTCTCTAAACTAGCTAGATATAATGTTTTGGTATTACCAGAAGGACGTTATAGTAAATTACTGGGGGAGCAGCAAATAAAGGAATTAAAAAAATGGATACGCAGTGGCGGAAAAGTAATTGCCATGGGTAGTGCAACGCGAAGCTTTTTGGATAAAAAAGGGTTTGATTTAAAAAACAATGAACAAGATGATTTAGAAGATCTAAGCAAAACAAACCTAACTCCCTATGATATGCGTGAGCGGGAGAGTGTAACAGATTTTATAACCGGTAGTATTTATAAAATCACATTAGATCCTTCTCATCCATTAGCCTATGGATATGGAGATTCTTATTTTTCATTAAAACAAGGCAGTACCTCTTACCAGTTTATGGAAGATGGCTATAATGTTGGGTATATAAATGGAGATGCAATAAGTGTTTCTGGTTTTTCTGGAAAGAATGCTAAAGCTAAACTAAAAAACTCAATGGTTTTTGGGGAGGCTAGAATGGGCTCTGGAAGTGTTGTTTACCTTGTAGATGATGTGCTTTTTAGATCTTTCTGGGAACAAGGAAAACTATTTTTTGCCAATGCACTATTTTTTGTAAACAATAATAAATTTACTCTTTAATATCTCTAATAGCATATTGTTTTAAGGAGTGTATACTACACTTTGTTTTTTTCTTCAATCCATTTACTGAGGTATTTGGAGGCTTGTAAACTCTGGTGTTGAAGAATTTGCCCTATAAAATGTGCTTGTCTATGAAGCGCTAGCCTAGTTATCAAATCATCTAAGTGAGTCATAAACCCCTTAGCAATGGCCTTGCCATTGTAACGCGCTTTTATAATATCAATACCTCTTTGAGCGTTTTGCTCCCATTTTGTTTTATCGGTATAGATTGCCACACAAAGCTTTGCAAAATCTTCTGGGGTATCTGCAATACAATCTGGGTTTATGGTATCTGGGTACATCCCCTCGGCGCCTATTGAGGTTGTTATCCCTGGGGTGCCATTTAGCATGGCATCAAGCAATTTTCCTTTTAATCCAGCTCCAAAGCGCAAAGGAGCCAAACATACTCTAGCCTTTTGCATTACATGAGCTGCAGAGTCTGCCCAACCCATTATATAAAAACCTTGCTTTTTGTTGTGCAAATCTAAAATATGCCGTGGTGCATAATTTCCATAAATATATAACTGAGCCTGGGGCAACTGTTTTCTTATCAGTGGCCAAATCTCTTTTTTCAAATACAGTACACTGTCTAGATTTGGGGCATGAAGCAGATTACCAATAGTCATAAAATTAGCTCTTTGCTTAAACCCAGGAAAACTACCTGAATCAGGCAACTCAGTAACCATAAAAGGTAAGTAATACAGTAGCTCTTTAGATACAGCAAAGGTAGCGGTGAGTAGCTCCATTTCAAATTCAGAAATTATCAAAGAAAGATCACACCTTAGTATACTGGCTATTTCTCTTTTTGCAGTCTCAGTAAAGAGATTGGCATCTTTAACATCTATACCGTCTTTAAAGGCCTGCTGTCTTGCTTTTCTTAAAAAATGAAGGTCTTCTGTGTCTAAAATCTTTAAGGCTTTTGGACAACTCTGGCTCACTCGCCAAGCAAACTGCTCTTCTGTGATAAACCGATCAAATAAAACTAGACTTGGATTTAATTGGGTTACAAATACGTCAAAAGAAGCATCGTTTATAGCTATTTGTTCAGTAGCAACTCCAAGGGTTTGTAAATCAACACTTTTATCTGAGCTAGTTGCGCTACTAGCAAAAGTAATATGATACCCTTGACCAGTAAACATCTCTATAAGCTGCAACATCCTAACACCCGCCGCAGTTGTTGTGGGCTCTGGAAATGTTTGACCAATTATTAGTAGACTATTCAAGATATATGTGTTTTTAAACCGCAGGAAAGCGGCAGATTACTTAGAGATCTTTTACACTGGTGTGCACGGTTTTGATGTATGGTGTATTTGTATCATCCAAAAGGGTCATTGCGGCATATATGCTGCCGTTTAAAAGTGCAATTTGAGGAAAACCAGTAGCTCGCCCTGCCTTTGTTTTAGTAAGGGTTATGGTTGGTCCTTTTTCTCCAGAGTTTGTTATTTTAGCTATTTGCACATAGGCAACATCGTTGGTATCTCGCTCCATCCAACAAACTACAGCCTGTGTATTGTTAAGTGCAACTATGTCTACTCTACCTAATGTTTGTTGGGTGTTAATGTGTATTGGTTTGCCAAATGTTTCTCCGTTATCACTGGAAAAAGCAACTTGAACTTTAGGCAGATCGTTGGCAGCTGTAAACCAAGCAACAGCAAGATTTTTCTCAAAAGCAGCTACGGCAGGACCATTTACTGGGCAACCGGCTATCTTCCAATTATCTTCATGTACAGTTTTGGGCGCAGACCAGGTATTATTAGCTTGCCATCTTACGATAGATATATCTCTAATTTCCTGATGGCTTCTGTCTCTGTAGACCACAACAGGACCATTAAGGGTCATGGCAGCGCTTGTTTGGCAGCAATCACAAATACGATGGTCCAGCTCTTGTGAGTTTACTACCTTTCCTTGAATATCTACCATAGCGCCGCGCAGAGTCATAGCACCACCACTAGAATGATCGCCATTTTCATGATCTGCAGGGTTGCTCTCTAGGGTATTTCGGCCATCAAGCCATGTAACAAAAAACTCATCTTGGTTATTGGCAGGAATCATAGACACAAAACCATGCTCTGTTTTAGTGCCATCTGTGTGTAAAATGAAATTCTTTTTCCAAGAAAGGCTGTCTCTATTTTTATAATTCAGCATTACATCATAGCTATAGGCGCCTTGGTCAGACTTTTGCAGATAACTTGTCAGTAAGCTTCCATTTTTTTGGGCAATGGCGGGGAAATCTGCCCAGTTTGTAAACCAAGTATCACCCCAGGCAATAACTTCTGGTGTAGACCAAGTATCACTAGTGTAACTCGAGTAATGCAGGTAATCTATATCATCTTTAAAAGTAACCCATGACATGTATAAGGCAGAGGCGTTACTAAAGAGTCTTGGAGTTTGGCTCTGTGTTGTTGTAGGATTAGACAAATTAAAAACAACACCTTTTTGAGAATCTAAGCCTTGATCTGCAGGGCTAGTAGCATCTTTACATTGAAGAAAAACAAATGGAAATAACCCAACAACAAATAACAATTTTTTCATTTACCGAAAGTACAAAATAGATTTGAACTGCTTAGAAAAAACACTTAAATCCTACTATTTGACAACCTCAGCATATAAATCGAAATCTTCAGCGCCCGTAATTTTTACGGTAAAAAACTCTCCGGTTCTCAGGTAGCCCTCTTCTGCATTAATCAAAACTTCATTATCAACATCTGGGCTATCAAACTCGGTTCTTCCTACATAGTATCCACCTTCTTTGCGGTCTATAATAACAGAAAACTCTTTTCCTATTTTTTGTTGATTCAACTCCCAAGAAATATGAGATTGAATTTCCATAATAGCATTGGCACGCTCCATTTTAACATCTTGAGGAACATCATCTTCTAGATTATAAGCATGTGTGTTCTCTTCATGAGAATAAGTGAAACAACCAAGTCTCTCAAAACGCATTTCTTGAACCCAATCTCTTAGAGTTTCAAAATCTTCTTGAGTTTCTCCTGGATAGCCAACAATAAGAGTCGTTCTAATAGCCATATTTGGAACTGCAGCTCTAAAATCTTTTAATAATTTTGTTGTCTTAGCCTTTGTAGTTCCTCGGCGCATTGATTTTAATATTGGATCTGCAATGTGCTGCAAAGGAATATCTATATAATTACAAATTTTAGGCTCCTTATTCATCAAATCAAGAACATCCATAGGAAACCCTGTTGGAAATGCATAATGCAAACGAATCCACTCTATCCCAGACACGGCTACTAGTTTTTCTAGTAACTCGGCTAAGTTTCTTTTTTTGTAGAGATCTAAACCATAGTAGGTCAAGTCTTGAGCTATTAATATAAGTTCTTTTACGCCGGTTGCTGCTAATTTTTCTGCCTCGATAACCAAATCCTCCATAGGGGTAGATTTGTGTTTACCACGCATAATAGGGATGGCACAAAAAGAGCAAGGTCTATCACACCCTTCAGCAA
>CBFHMO010000056.1:0-9705 GCA_965656925.1 Patiriisocius sp. | reverse complement strand
CAGGTAAGATGCGCTGGAGTTTGCGTTGCAAAATGCACATCATGAACAGTTAATAAATATGGAGTCTTGAAAAAAGGCTCAATTTTAATATTTTGGTTTAAACAGTGCCACAGGTTGTATTTTTTTTTAATCCTAAAGGCTTTGTGACGTGAAATACCGTTGTATTTTTTATAGTCAAACACCTGGCCAAATTCTTGTTTTAAAACAGCGGTGTCCTTTGCATGTAAAACAAGGGTAAAACCCTCTGTTTTTTGTTTAGCAAATGCTTTTATAAGGTGGTAGTTGAATTGACCAAACCCCGAGAATTTGTTTTTTAGATTGTGAGATTCTAGAAATACCTGTTTCATATCTATTTTATGTTTCGGTACAATAACCACAGATTCACATATCTTTTAAATACAGAAAACGCGCTAACATAGGCCAATATAAATCCTCTTTGTCCGTCAAGAACTCCTAGTTTAAAAAAATATTGATTTACAAACCGCCACCAAGGCCTAAAAAAGAAATGATAGCCTTTTGGCTTTACCCCTTTGTTGTAAAGCATTTTTGCTTTTAAAGCACTGTAGCGGTGCATCTTTGCAGTGTAAGTGTCAAAGGTAGTATAGGTGTAGTGTGGTAGTTTGTTTTTTAATGTTGCGGTTGTACCCTTGGCTTGCAATACCTCATGTACAAGATTGTCATTATAGGAGCAGTAATTTTTATTAAAAAGCCGAATCACATTATCATTCTGTAGGCCGCTAAATTTAATTTGCTTGCCCATAAAATGAAACTCTCTATTTACATAATATGCAATAGCCTTAGGGTCTTTAAGTATGCTTACAATTTCTTGTGATAGTTGCTTTGTTATTTTTTCGTCTGGATCAAAAAAGACAATCCAGTCATGGGTAGCTCTGCTAATTGCCGCGTTTTTTTGAGAAGAAAAATCATCGAAGGTTCTTTGAAATACCTTTACTTTTTCATGTTCTTTAGCAATATCTAGTGTTTTGTCTGTACTGTAAGAATCTAAAATAACGATTTCATCTGCAAACCAAAGACTGTCTAAAAAAGCGGGGAGGGCCTTCTCTTCATTAAGAGTAATGATAACTGCAGAAATTTTTGTTTGGTTTTTCAATGTAGCAATTTGATTTATGTAAAAATACTCATTTTGCAGCTATAAAAGAATGCCACCATGGCCAGCGATATACCATTGTTACTCCATGGATTTGTGCAACAGGCTTAGTTTTACACATCTTTGAAAAACACCATAGGCGTTTACCCCAGCAACTGTTAGCCCTGGAATCCCGTCTTTATAGCCTCCTTTTATGATGTATGATTTAAAAAACCGAAACAATGGTTTAAACCAAAAGTGCATCCAAGTGGCTCTTTTGCCCTTTGCATATTGTTGTTTGGCTTGAAACCATGCGTAGCTTTCTTTTTTTGTGATGTAGCTATGTAAATCTTTGTAGGTGTAATGTAGCATCTTGTTTTTAAGCCTGCCAACAGAGCCGTTACATATTAGTTTTTCATGTACTTCTCCTTTAAAGTAAGCTCCTTCACGCTTTACTAATCGCAGCACATCATCACTGTGGCTGTACAAAAAGCGGTTCATATAAAAATGAGGAAAATTTATCTTATACCCTGAGTGGGTTGGGTTTTGTAAGGTTTCTATTATTTCTTTCTCTAATGATTGAGTGACGCGCTCATCTGCATCCAAAAATAATACCCATTGGCCTTTTGCGTGTTTTAATGCCTCATTTTTTTGATTACTGAAATTGTCAAACTCTCGAGAGAGAACCTTGCTCACTAAGGGTGTTGCCAGGGTAAGCGTTGCGTCTTCACTAAAAGAGTCTATAAGTATAATCTCATCTGCAAAGGCAACACTTTTTAATGCATCTTGTATGTAGCCCTCTTCATTGAAAGTGGGAATGATAACAGTTAATGTGGGGGTTTTATGCATTGTAAACAAAGGTACTAAAATTAGACTTTAGACACCTTGGGTTTTAAAAAATTCAAACATCTAAGGCTACTTCAGGTATTTATAAATGTGTAGGGTAGCCCATTGTATATCTTGTTATTTTAACTAAAAACAATATGGTTACTCTCAGCGCTTAGATTTTTAGAACCAAACACAAAATCTAGTATATTTGCACTAATGAAAACAATAGACACCTCTATTATTATTAGCACCTATAATAACACTCAGTGGCTGGAGAAAGTACTCTATGGCTATAACAATCAAACCTATAGGTTGTTTGAAATTGTTATTGCCGATGATGGTTCTGGACCTCAAACAAAAGCCCTTATAGCGCGTCTACAAAAAGAAGTTTTTTACCCTATAGTACATGTTTGGCATGAAGATAATGGATTTCAAAAATCTGAGATTCTAAACAAAGCAGTTAAAAAGTGCGCTACTGCCTATACCATTATGAGTGATGGTGATTGTATCCCCAGAAAAGACTTTGTAGAGCAACACGTAAAATTTAGAGAAGAAGGTTGCTTTTTATCTGGGGGATATTTTATGTTGCCTATGGACATCTCTCAAAGCATTGATAAAGAAGATATTTATGCAGGTCGCTGCTTTGATTTAAAATGGCTAAAAGACAATGGTCTGCAATATTCTTTTAAAAATAGTAAGCTAACCGCAAAGCCTATAACTGCCTCTGTTTTAAATTTAATAACCCCAACCAACGCTAGTTGGAATGGACACAATGCCTCAGGCTGGACCAAAGATATCATTGCTGTAAATGGACTAAATGAACAAATGCAGTACGGAGGTCAAGATAGAGAACTTGGAGAGCGTTTGTTTAACGCAGGTATTAAGAGCAAACAAATACGCTACAATGCTATTGTAGTGCATCTAGATCATCCAAGGGGATATAAAAATGAAGTTTCTATTAAGAAAAACCAAGCTATTCGTAGAGAAACGCGTGAGCTGCAAAAAAAATGGACTGCTCATGGTATTTTAAAAGATGCCCATACCAAAGCACCTGTATCTATAATACTAAGCACCTATAATCAACCCTTGTGGTTAGAGAAATCTCTTTGGGGTTATGAGAAACAAGATATTAAGGATTTTGAGATTGTAATTGCAGATGATGGCTCAACACAAGAAACGGCGGCTTTAATTAATCGATTTCAGAAAGAATCTTCCTTGCGTATTAAACATGTTTGGCAAGAGGATCACGGGTTCCAGAAAACAAAAATTTTAAACAAAGCGATACTTGCCAGTGAAGGAGCGTATCTTATTTTTAGTGACGGAGATTGCATCCCTAGAAAAGACTTTGTGTTCAAGCACCTCAAATACAGAAGACCAAAGCATTTTCTCTCTGGAGGGTATTATAAACTATCTCAAGGTATTAGTGATGCCGTTTCAAAAGAAAATATTGACTCTCAATCTTGTTTTGATGCAGATTGGTTATTAGAAAACGGACAGCCTAAAAGTTTTAAAATAAACAAATTAACTTCTCACGGAACCAAAGAGGTAATGCTCAATACTTTTACCACCACAACACCAACCTGGGATGGTAACAACGCCTCTGGTTGGCGTAAAGATATACTTGCTGTTAATGGCTTTGATTCTAGAATGCAATATGGGGGAGAAGACAGAGAGCTTGGAGAGCGTTTAACAAATTATGGTGTACAAGGTATCCAAATACGTTACAGCGCTGTGGCTGTTCACTTAGAGCATGCTCGGGGGTATGTTACTCAAGATATGATAGAGAAAAATAAAACCATTCGTGCGCATACTCGCAAACAAAACATTGTTTGGACACCCTATGGTATAGCTTCCAAAGAGACTTCACCAGATACTAAAAGTGTTATTAGCTAAGGTGCTTTTCTAAAAAAGGGCTCAATTTTTTAAGTATCATTTGTGGGGTGAGTTTTTGATACAAAGCCTCAGGGTTTTTTTCTATTTTCCTTGTTTCTTCCTGGGTAAAGGTTTTAAATAAATCTGGTTGCTCCTCCAATAAATGTATGGAGTCATGAGCCTCTCCATCTTCAAAACTACACCAGCTTTCTTTATTAATGTATGGAGAGTATATCGTGAAAGTTGGAACGTTTAATGCTTTGGTAATATGTACACTACCTCCTTCATTGGCAACTAACACATCACAAGAGTTCATAAGGCAAATAAAGCCTCTTATGGAGTCTTCATAGATATCCATGTTTATATATTGCTTGTCTGCGCACATTTCATATATTTTTAATGCGAGTGGTTTTTGATGTGGCGCATAATTAAATAAAATGGTTGCCTTGTAGGTTTTCGTGATAAAATCTATAAGAGCAACAATGTAGGGGTACGGCATTGATTTTTTTGGAGTACTTCCTAAAACCCCGAGCATAATAATGGGTTTTTTTAGATCTTTAGTGACAGTATATTGTTTTTCTTCTTCTGTTAAAAAAATCTTTGGTGTATAGTCTGGATTAGGCAAATCAAATACAGAAGTAATCATATTAATTTTATCCTCAATTGCTTTCCCGCAATTTTTAGAACGTTTTTCTAAATAACTAATAGGGTGGGTGTAAAAAGGTAGCTTTAGCTTTTTATGAGCTCGTTTTTGTCCAATTCTAAGAGGGGCATTAGAATACAAACACATACCCCTGCTTTGTAATTTAGAGTAGGGGTCAAAAATAATAGCATATTTCTGTGCTCTAATGTAGCGCATCATTTTTAATAACTCAAGTGGTTTTTTTAACACCTTTTCTTCAGCCGAAATGATACGATCTATATTAGGGTTGTTCTCTAAAACGCCCACTGTGTAGTCATAGACAAAATAGGTGACATGACTTTTTGGAAATACCTTTTTAATGTTATTGGCAATCACTGAGCTTATCAGTACATCACCAATTCGTTTATTTTGTATTACTAGTATTTGTTTGAGTTCCATTATCTTCGCAAAATACCTTTTTTTTAAACGTATTTAAAATTTATTAATGTCATTTACCCTTACTACACATCCTACATTTGTAAGCTCAGAAAAAGCCATTACAAACTTTCTTGCAGATTTTGATCACGCTGGTGAGTATCTCACAAAGGGAGATAGAAATGTAATCAAAAAAGGGGTTATAAATGGGGTTACTGTAACGGTTAAAAAATTTAAGACACCAAATTTTTTTCAAGGCCTTGTGTATAGATACTTAAGACAAAGCAAAGCAAAGCGTTCTTTTGAATTTGCAACAAAACTCATTGAATCTGGTATTAAAACACCTTTCCCTATTGCCTTTGCAGAGCGTTTTAATGGCGGCCTTAAAGAAAGTTTTTATGTAAGTGAGTTATTAGATTATGATTTAGATTTTAGAGTCTTAAACCATACGCCACAATACCCTAACAGAGATGAGATTTTAACTCAATTTGCAAGCTTTACCTTTAAACTGCACCAAAACAACATTAATTTTTTGGATCATTCTCCAGGGAATACCTTGATTAAAATTTCAGAAAATAACACCTACGATTTTTATTTAATAGATTTAAATAGAATGCGTTTTCAAACCATGTCTTTACATAAACGGATGCATAACTTTAGGCGTATGTGGCTGTCAAAAAAAATGGTGCGTATTATGGCCACACAGTATGCCTTATTGTACAATGCGCCTTTTGACAAAGTTCACGATCTTATGCTGTCTTACAGTAAAGAGTTTCAGGGAAAGGCAAACAAAAGAAAGCTACGTAAAGCAAGACGCAAGTCTTAAGCGTATTATTATAAATCACGACGTTTTAAAATAAGGTAAGACCAATACACAAACAAAGTAGTCCAAACCAAGCAAATAAGCATGGAGTACCAAGGAACATCGTATGATTTTTCAAAACTCTCTCCTACTTGACTGGCCAGGGTTTGAACAGCGCCCAGTCTTGTAAAAGGCTCTGGAATAAGATCTGACATTGCATTAAGAGGCAGCAAATTGTATACATTATCTATAAGATTGATGTCTTTTTTGTTTTTTAAATAGCTAAAAACTATAAAGATAAAGCCCTCAAAAACCTGCCAAACTCCCAAAAAACCAAGTGCAAAGGCAGATCTTTTTATCCAAATCCCTAAAAACATACACATACTAAAAAAGGTGGTTAATTTTATAAAATACCCTAGCAGATATTGCAAATCTGTAAAGACAATGCTAATTTCTGTAAAGTCACTAAACACAAGTCCTAATGTTAGGGTTACGACAAACAAAAACACACTAGAAATAACAGAAAAAAGCAGTACCGCTAAGAATTTTGATAGGATAAATTCTTTTTTACTAAGACCATCAATGAGGTTTTGTTTAAGGGTATTGTAGCTATATTCATTTGCAACGATAGAGACAATAACAATGGCAAAAAATATTTTAAGCCACGAGGCCATAAAGCCGTTGAAATGCCAAATAAAAGGGAAGTTAAAAATTCCTTGATCTGCTATTCTAAAATTTATGCCTGCAAAGTCAAATTCATAAGAGGCAATGAGAGAGATTCCTAAAATAAGGGAACAATACACCATGGTAATGACCTTTGCCGCTTTATTGCGTTTTATTTTATCGAGTTCTATAGAGAGTAATCTAAGCATGATGATCTAGTTGTTGGTTTGTGCTGGGTTTTGAGTTAAGGCTAAGAATTTCTCTTCTAGAGATTCTTTTCTTTGCACAAGGTGAGATAGAGTGATTCCTTTTTCAAACAAAAAGGCATTGAGTTTTGCGGCGTCCATTTCTTGTGTAAGATTGGCCACTAGGTAGGGTGCATCATCTTTAATGTTCTCAAAGCTGGTGCTTTCTTCGAGTATTTTTTTAAGTCTTGGCATGTCGCTGCATTGCATGGTAACAAAACCAAAACTTGCATTCATTTGTTCAACGCTCCCCACGTACAGACTTTTTCCTTTGCTTAATACCACCACATGAGTACATACTTTCTCCACCTCGTCTAAAAGGTGAGATGCCAAGAGTATGGTGGTTCCTTCTGATGCTATTTTTTGAATAATCCCCCTAATTTGATGAATCCCTTGGGGGTCTAGACCGTTTGTAGGCTCATCTAAAATTAGAATTTCTGGAGTGTTTAACAGCGCAGATGCAATGGCAAGACGCTGTTTCATGCCCAGGGAAAAACCCTTAAAGGCGTCATCTTGACGATCTAATAACCCAACAATGTCTAATGTTTTTTGCACCTGTGTTGTGGCAACCCCTTTAATTTTGCAAACCAGCTCCAAGTTTTGTTTGGCCGTCATGTATGGGTAGAAGTTAGGCCGCTCGATTATAGCGCCTACTTTTTTTAAGGCATCATGTGTAGATACATCACCTGCAAACCAGGAAAAACTTCCGGAGGTTTTATTTACTACATTTAGTACAATGCCCAAAGTGGTAGATTTTCCACTACCGTTAGGGCCTAAAATACCGTAAACATTGCCTTTTTTAATAGAGAAAGATAGATTATTTACTGCAGTGAGTCTGCCAAATTTTTTGGTAAGGTTTTCGATAGTAAGAATTGTTTTCAAAAACAAATATGTATTAGTTAGTTATCTATTTGACGAGTTAGGTTGTTTATTGTTACATTTATTAAAAGATAATAAAATATTCAATTGTTGTGAGTTTACTTCTATAATGTAATCTTTGTATCAATACCATGTTTATGAAAAAAGTTGTTTTAATTACAGGAGGATCCTCAGGAATAGGCAAGGCTATTGGAGAATACTTACTTGCAAAGGATTATAAGGTCTATGGAACATCTAGAAACCCAGATCGTTTTAAAGATGGGTTCCCTTTTCCTTTACTGGCTTTAGATGTTACCAATAAACAGAGTATTAACGCCTGTGTGGCCTTATTACTTGAAAAAGAGGTTGCTATAGATGTGTTAATTAATAATGCTGGAGTAGGAATTACTGGCCCCTTAGAAGAAACACCAATAGAGGAAATCCAAAAAGCATTTGCAACTAATTTATATGGACCCATACAAATGACAAATGCGGTATTGCCTACTATGAGAAATCAAAAGAGTGGCCATATTATAAATATTACCTCTATTGCAGGATATATGGGCTTGCCTTACAGAGGTGTTTACAGTGCAACCAAAGCAGCCCTAGAAATTACCACAGAAGCCTACAGAATGGAAGTAATGCAATTTGGCATACAGATGGCTAATGTAGCCCCTGGAGATTTTGCTACCAATATTGCCGCAGGAAGATACCATGCTCCCCAGATAGAAAACTCTCCCTACAAAAAAGCATACGGAGCTACTTTGAAAATGATGGATGCAGATGTAGATAGTGGTCAAAATCCAACACAAATGGCAGAGGCTGTTTATCGTATTATCAACAAAAAAACACCCAAAGTGAGATACAAAGTGGGTGCTTTTTTACAAAAATTTTCTATTGTTTTAAAAAAAGTATTGCCTTCAAAAATGTATGAGAAAATACTAATGAGACATTATAAACTCTAAAGGTATTTTTTTGCCATATCTTGTTGTCTAGAAATTGCGCCGCTAAACTCTGTTTTCATTCGCTCTAACAATTGTTTTACAGGTAAGGTGTCTTCAATGGAAGTAACCCCTTGACCTGCAGACCAGATTGTCTTCCAGGCTTTGGCCTCTGTATCTAACTCTTTTCCAAAGTCCACTTTCCCTTTGCTTTCTATTTGTTGTTGGGTAATCCCTGCATTTTCTAGGCTCTTACTCAAAAAGTTTGCACTTACCCCACTAATAGCTGCTGTGTAGGTAATATCTTTGGTTTGAGAGTCAATAATCATGTCTCTATACTCCTTATTGGCGTTACTTTCTGTAGTGTTTATAAAGCGCGTGCCCATGTAGGCTAAATCTGCTCCCATTTGCATAGCACTGGCTATATCTTGACCTGAGCTTAATGCTCCAGATAACAGTATAAAGCCATCAAAAATCTTTTTAATTTCATTTATAAATGGCACTGGATGAAGGGTTCCTGCGTGTCCTCCAGCACCTGCGCAGACCAATATTAAACCATCAACACCAGCCTCAATAGCTTTCTCTGCATGGCGTCTTTTAATAACATCGTGAAAAACCAAACCACCATAACTATGTACGGCATCTACCACTAGGCTAATAGCCCCTAAAGAGGTTATAATTAATGGTACTTTATGCTTTACACACACCTGCATATCTGGCTCTACTCTTGGATTTGTGAAATGAACAATAAGATTCACACCAAAAGGAGCTGCTTTTTTACCTGTTTGTTTTTCCCAGGCTTCTAGTTCTGTTTTTATTTGGACTACCCACTGTTCAAACCCTTCAGTTGTGCGCTGGTTTAACGCCGGAAAAGTACCTACGATTCCATTTTTACATGCTTCTATAACTAGTTCTGGTCCTGAGATTAAAAACATAGGCGCTGCAACTAAAGGCAGGCTAAGATTTTCAGTGAATTGATTTTTGTCCATAGTGGTGAGATTTTTTATATTATTTTTAAAACCCTATTTCAACTAAGAGGGTGAGGGTTATTTTTTCTTAAACAGTTTGGTAAATCTTCCTACAAAAGTATCAAGATCAAAAACCCCTTGGTCTGTGGTGGCTCTGTAGGTTAGCCATATACTTAGAGGGAACATGATAAAAGTACTGAGCCATGTAGCAATAAAGGGATGCAACGTGCCGTCTTCGGCACTGTTTTTTGCAAAAATCCCAATAAAATGATAGGTTAAAAATAGCAAGATTGCTATTACCATTGGAAGCCCCATACCACCTTTACGAATAATAGCACCAAGTGGAGCTCCAACAAAAAACAAAATAATGCAAGCAATAGGCAA
>CBFHMO010000055.1:0-9785 GCA_965656925.1 Patiriisocius sp. | reverse complement strand
ACTGGCAGGATTTGGATACATATAAATTTTAATGGCGCTAATATCTGGGCTTGTAAGAGTACTATCTCTAATGAGCAACATACCTGGGACAAAATTTTCGTCTGAATATCTTAGCGTGGTTACCAACAAAGTACCGCTCTCAAAATAAGGGTATACATTCCAGGCGCCATTATATCCTGCATTATTACCATTAGGATACACATCAAAGAATCCTGTTTCTTGGAAATCTTGGTTATCTATACCGCTTATATCAATCATTCTAACACCAGCGGTATAGTTTGCTAAATAATAAATGTCATCTTTTACATACCCGTTATGATCTGTGGCTGCTGTTGGACCTTCATACTCAAAATGCAATTCTGGATTATCTAGATCTTGCAAATCAAATACAATACTTCTGGTATTAAAACCAAGATTGATCTCATCAATTTCATCCCCTAGAATAAAATAACGATGGTCCTGGGTAAACCAGCCTTGGTGTGTATAAACTGTGTTTGAATAGGTAACATTTGCAATAGATTGTGGGTTAGATTTATCTGTAATATCAACAATAGAGACAAATGAGGTATTACTACCAATGTAAATTTCTCTTGAGGTATAATCTGAGTCTGGACCGTTATAGGTTACTACCTGGCCATCATGAGAGTAAGAATCTGTAGCAAAACCACCAGCAGCTGTTGGATTGAGTGGGTTTGAAATATCTACAAAATGAGGCCCGCCGTTATAGGTTGAGGTACCTACCCCGTAAGCATAACCAGAGTTCTCATTAATCACAACATTATGAGCACTACCAAAACCATCGTAATGGGCATCTTCTGTAAAACTTACGGGAGGGTTTGAGATATCTCGCAATCTGGTTAAATCAAAAACTTGCATACCATGACCCGATGCCTCACTTACTATAAAGGCATAATTACCATAGGTTTTTATATCTCTCCATAGGCTAGAATCTGTGTGTGTATCTAATCTACCTAGGTATACAGGATTTACTGGATCGTCAATATTTACAAATGCAGTTCCGTTATCCAAACCAATTAAGGCATATTCAGAACCCGTATCTGGATCTGTCCAACCCCATGAGTCATTGGCATTGGTAGCATCAAACTCTGAAGCTGTCATTTCAGAAAGAAGATCATACCCACTACATGGGTAGACTCCTGCCATTCCGTTCTCGCAAGGAGTTTGACCATAAGTGATGCATGCAAAACACAGTAAAAATAAGGATATACATTTTTTCATTCTATTATTTTTTTTAGCAATATCAATCTATTTTCAATAAAAACCTAGATTTTATACTCACAATAATATCATAAACAGCAAACCACCACAGGCAACAACCCAAAAGAGCAAACAAAAACCTATCGATTTAAAATTGAGTATCCTGGATATACTTATTTAAGAGTATACTACACTTTTTAGCCCCCGAGTTGGTGAGGTGATCTGCATCTCTTACATCTTGTTTTTCAAACAAAGGGCTTGTACTTAAATCCAAATAAAAAACAGTGTCATTTACCTCAGATAACTCATGAAGAACAGATTTAATTTTTTCTTTTTTCTCTGTATCAAGTAAATTATAATAGGCAGGGTACACTGGCATTTCAAGTAAAACAACCCCTACCCCATACTTTTTACACAAGGCAATGATTCTTTGCAATCTTGCGGTATTGCGCTTAAAATCTAGACTATTATCTTCATGCTTATTGGCAATAACAATAGAGATAGCTTCTTTATCTTTTACAATATCAGATGCGTCCTGCATTCCGTATCCAAGAGGTGTGGAGTGTACTATGGTATGATTTTTATGATACTGCTGCACCAAATCTATTGATTTATCAAAACGTTGTATAAGCGCCATGCTGTAGCGTTGAGGATCCCAAAAAGAAATACTTGGCGCCGTAATTCCCATATTGTGATAATAAAAATACTTGCGCCAATTGCTCTCCAGAGCATTCTCTTTTGCAGAAAGCGTGAAATAACTGATGTTTATAATAACATTTTTAAGTGCAGGTAAATTAGCAATGTGTTTTTCTAGAAGTAATTCATCGGTAAGTAAAGACTGGCTAATATTTGAGAGATTAAACGTGGGGTCTTTAAAATACACGGGGTTTATTCCATAAAAAGCATGAGAATCTCCCATGATAAGCGTTTTAGTAAAAGGGGCTACTTTTTGTAATTGTTGGTCTTTATAACTATAGTTATTAGGTGCCTGCCTGTAAAAAACTTCAAGGGCAAGGCACACCAAAAAAAGTGGAAGTAAAAACAACGCTATTTTTGAATATAGTTTACGCATTAAAATTGAAAATAAATAAAGGGTTGCAAATCACCAGCATTGTAAAATACAGCAAAACACACTACATAGTACAAACAATACCTAATGGGTCTTGACAAATGAGACACATCAAGCACATGTGCTCTATGGCGCTGTAACCATTCAAAAATCATATAAATAAAAATTAAAACAAGTGCACTTCTTGACACCATTGGCATGGTAAAAAGACTTGATGAAAATATAATGTCTAGGTAAGCAAAAGCATCTGATATAGTTGGAGCTCTAAAAAAAACCCATGCCAAAACTACCATACTAAAAGTAGCAAAAATA
Source organism: Patiriisocius sp. (assembly GCA_965656925.1). Classification (GTDB taxonomy): domain Bacteria; phylum Bacteroidota; class Bacteroidia; order Flavobacteriales; family Flavobacteriaceae; genus Patiriisocius. Next base: position 7,186 of record CBFHMO010000055.1, on the reverse strand, counting down.
TTAACTAATTGACGCCATAGGGCAACAGGTGATAAGGGTGCTTTAGATTTATTTTTCTTGTGCATTAATAGCACAGGAATTACAAAAAGAGCGTGAACTGCTCCCCAAAAAACAAAGGTTAAATTAGCGCCATGCCAAAGGCCACTTACCAAAAATACAATCACAATATTTAAGATAAGTCTTGTGTTAGATACCCTACTGCCGCCAAGAGGTATATACACATAATCTCTAAACCAGCTAGAGAGTGAGATATGCCAGCGTTTCCAAAACTCAGACATGTTTTGAGATAAATAAGGAAAATTAAAGTTTTTCATCAAATCAAAACCCAGCAAGCGAGAACTCCCAATAGCAATGTCACTGTAGCCAGAAAAATCACCATAAATTTGAAAGGCAAAAAATACAGCACCCGCAAATAAAGTACTTCCAGATTGGGTGGGGTAAGACTCAAATATTTGGTTTGCCAGCAGGGCGCAATTATCTGCAATGACCATTTTTTTAAACAAACCACCTAAAATAAGCCTCAAACCATCTACTTGTTTTGAGTAGTCAAATTTTCTTTTCTTGGAAAATTGAGGCAACAATCTAGAAGCCCGCTCTATAGGTCCTGCTACTAATTGTGGAAAAAAGGACACGAATGCAAAAAACACAACAATATTTTTGGTAGGCTTTATTTTTTGCTTGTACAAATCTAGGGTATAACTAAGTGTCTGGAAGGTGTAAAAACTAATCCCTACAGGTAGTATAATAGAAATGCTTGTAGGTTGCATCTGTGTTCCAAAAAATGAAAACACATCAGTAAATGTGTCTATAAAAAAGTTAAAATACTTGAAAGTAAATAAAAGACCCAGGTTAAACAGAACAGAGAACCCTACTAAATATTTTTTATATTTTTGTGATAACGGCTTATCAAACTGCAGCCCAATGGTATAATCTACTAAAGAACTTAAAAAAATTAATCCTAAAAAACGCCAATCCCAACAGGCATAAAAAAAATAGCTTACAAGTACAATAAAAATATTTTGGAGCCTAAGGCAGTTTTTAAAAACCACCCAATACAATAGCAATACTATTGGCAAAAAAACAGCAAAATCAACAGTATTAAATAGCACGGCAATTGTTTAAAAACGATACTCTCAAATATATTATATATTCGTCTAAAAATAACACCTTATTAGTAAAGAAAAAATGCTGTACTTTTAAACAAATTAAAATACAAAGATCATGAAAACATCAACCCTTTGCCTACTAGTACTATTAGTTAGTTTCTCTTGTGGGGCGCAAAACAACCTTTCCTCTATTACACAGAAAAATGGAATGATTGGTATTGGCACTAGCGATCCAGACCAAAAGCTCACGGTTAAAGGAAAAATACACACCCAAGAAGTACTGGTAGATCTCAACGGAGCAGTGGCACCAGATTATGTCTTTGAAAAGTATTATCAAGGGCAATCTGCCCTAAAAAGCGACTACCAAATGCTTGATTTAAAAAGCCTTGAAGCGTTTTTAAAACAAAACCATCACTTACCAGAAATACCTAGCGCCCAAAAATTAAAAGAGGATGGACTTGAGCTTAAAAAAATGAATTTACTACTGCTTCAAAAAATTGAGGAGCTTACCCTCTATACAATTGAGCAGCAAAAGCAGCTTGATGCATTGCAGGGTCAAATCAAACTTTTAATCAAACAACAGTAATGAGACCCATTGCAACAATCCTATTGCTTACAAATTTCTATCTTGGATGGTCTCAACAAAATACAGAAGATTTTGAGCGCCTGTATTTTCATGTAAATATCTCTAATGCGCAAACCTTAATAATCACTGAAAAAAAAGACAACACCATTGCTGTACTTAGCATGGCTAGTGATAGGGAAACCCAAATTTATGCCGGCCACAAGGTATTTAGGTTTAAAAAAGCATATCCAAATACCAAACGAGATTTATTAAAAACGGTATATACCATAAGTACAGATAATCCAGAACTACTAGGATCACTACAGTATAATTTTCCAGACAAATACACTAGAATTGGTCAATTCTTTACTACAGAAAACGCCTACTACCCAAACGATTACGGCACCACAAGCCCCGTTGAAAATCTTGGAGCACCTTACCCTGCCTATGACCTTGACATGATTATGGCACCAGAGGCTTGGGGTATAACCCGCGGAAACAGCCAAGTAATTGTGGGTATTTCAGATGCTAGAATAGATTCTTTAGATCCAGATTTTAAAGGCCGCATACACAAATACATAAAATACTCTAATGCAACTAAAGGCCTTAAATGCGCCCATGGGTCTAGTGTTGCTGCCATTGCTGTAGCCACCATGAATAATGGCTATGGTAGAGCTGGTATTTGCGCTAATTGTGATGTTGTTGCTAATGACTACGGAAATTTTAACCACATCGAACAGCTTGTTGCCGCTGGCGCCAAAGTTATTAATGCTAGCTGGGCGAAGTGCACTATGGGTGGCAAATACAAAGAAAATATTCAAGAACGCATCAAAGAAATGTATGATGATGGTATTATAATCGTGGCTGGTGCCGGAAACGGTAAAGATTGCAATAAAGATGGTAAAAAACTCGGAGACTCTCTATATCCTGCTTCCTTCGAGAGGGTGATTTCTGTATCTGGAGTGTATACCATAAATAGAGAAACTACAGACCAGGTATTTGAACATGAAGGAAGAAACCTAACCAAACAAGTAAAAGACAGAAGAGCTGGTTATTTTTATGTTGCAGACAACGGCACTCTTAGCCCTATAGAAATTGAAAAAGGAGTACAAATGAACAAGGCCGTAGATTTGGTAGCCCCAAGAGAGGGCTATTTATTAGGCCATGATATTTGCGGAGAAAAAACACTTTACGGGGGCGCCTCCTCTAGTGCTGCTCCTATTGTAACAGGTATTATTGGGCTCATGTGGTCTGTTAATTATTGCTTGAGTTCTTATGAGGTAGAAAGCATTTTAAAACTATCTTCAAAGGGGGTTGAAAACCTCACAGGAAACGAACCATATAAAGGCCTAATGGGCGCTGGAAGAGTGAACGCCTATCGCGCCGTTAAGATGTCTGAGCAGATGAAAGACCCCTTAGGCACAGTGAGTATTAGTAACCGAGATTTTTACAGATTTAATTTCACCCTCTCTAGTGCACAAAACTCCATAGAAATTAAAAACCAAACCTTTAGAGAAGATGCCACGATAGATTTTAAAGCAAAAAATCAAATTGTTTTAAAGCCTGGAACTCATTTAAAACCCAATACAAATGGTTTTATAAAACTTGCTATTGATCCAAATATTAGCCCCAAGGAGTGCAGCCCAACACCAATTAAAAAGTATACCTCGTATAAAGAAGATAACTAACACTTTCTATTATATTTGTTTAAAAATACCCGTACATGTCTCAAGCAGTTTTAGAACTTAGCAATGCCTCCATTTTTCAAAAAGAAAATTTAATTCTTGATGATGTGTCTATACGCATAGAAAAAGGGGAGTTTGTATATCTTATTGGTAAAACAGGAACCGGTAAAAGTAGTTTTATGAAAACCCTCTACGGTGATTTACCTTTAAGCAAAGGAGATGGTACTATTGTTGGGTATGACTTACCTACTTTAAAAGAAAAAGAGATTCCTTTTTTGAGAAGAAAACTAGGAGTGGTGTTTCAAGATTTCAAGTTACTTAATGACCGCACTGTAAAAGAAAATTTACTTTTTGTGTTAACCGCCACAGGTTGGAAAGACAAAGCACAAATGAATCTTAAAATTGATCAGGTCTTAGATAAAGTGGGCATGAAATCCAAAAATTTAAAATATCCCTTTGAGTTATCTGGAGGAGAGCAGCAGCGCATTGCCATTGCAAGAGCCTTGTTAAACGACCCAGAACTCATACTAGCTGATGAACCTACGGGTAATCTAGACCCGCAAACCAGTGTTGAAGTTATGGAGGTATTGCAAGAGATTAATAATAATGGCAATACTATTTTAATGGCTACCCATGATTATGCCCTTTTATTAAAATACCCTTCAAAAACTTTAAAGTGTGACCAAGGACAGCTATTTGAGGTAGTACAAAAAACGGTGTAGCGAAGAACGGTGTAGAAGGAAACTACCGTTTTACACCCTGCTTGTTAATCCAGTTTACATACTGCTTTTTATTTCTGTTATGTGCAGAGAGTGTTTTTGCAAATTTGTGATATCCAAAATTATTTACATCTGCAACCATAAAATAAAACCCATGTTTTTTATAGTTTAACACCCCATCTATTGCAGAAACATCTGGCATAGTAATAGGCCCAGGAGGCACTCCAGAATTTGTATAAGTGTTATAGGGTGAGGAAATTTTAAGGTCTTTAAACAAGACGCGCTTAATTACTTGGCTGAAATTGTTTTCGGTCTTCTTTTTGGCAAAAATTACAGTAGGATCGGCCTGCAGTAGCATGCCTTTTTTTAATCTATTAAGGTACAAGCCAGCTACAGCAGGTCTCTCATCTATCATGGCTGTTTCTTTTTGTACAATGGCCGCCAATGCCATAACTTGATCTTTTGAGAGGGATATTGCTTTGGCTTTGGCTACTCTAGCGTCATTCCAAAAGGCATGGTACTGTTTAAGCATCTTTTGGCAAAATGCCCTGGGGCTTGTATTCCAATACACCTGATAGCTATTGGCAATATACATACCAAGAGCTGTATCTTGAGTAAAGCCAGATGCCTTTAAAAAATCTACACCCAACATCGCATTTAATAATGAAAGACTATCTGCCTCAATTTGTTTGGCTAGGTGGCCAGCAAGATTCTCTAGTCTTTCTTGATTGTTAAATTTTATAGTAACAGGAGTGTTTCCAGATCTAATACTATTTATTATTTCATTGTTATTACTCCCTTTTTTAATAATGAAATGTCCAGCTTTTATGTTTGAGACATATCCTTTTCTTTGGGCAACAGTAACAAAAGTGCTCATGTCTTTTAGCAGCGGGCTCAATTCTTCTTGTACCATTTTAAATGTGGCACCTGTAGGTATAAAAATATTTGCCTGTGGGTTATTAAACCCTGTATTGGGAGTAAATATATTTTGGTATACATAGTAAGAAAAACCTGCCATCCCAACTAGGCCTAGTAAAACTACTGTCAATAAAATCTTCTTTAAATACATGAGGCTACCTGATTTTTAATCTATTTATGTGCAACTATATATTGATACAAGAATTGATCTATATAGGTTCCTTGATGAAAATTCCAATCTTTTTTAACACCCGTTTTTAAAAACCCTGCCTTTTCAAACAAGGAGATACTCTCTTTGTTTTGCTCAGATATATTTGCAAAAAGTTGATGTACTTGCAAATGTTCTTTCGCGTATGTGCAAATTAATTTCAAGCTTTCAGAGGCAAAGCCTCTAGATCGATGGGCAGTATCAAAAATAACAAGACCCACTCCTACCCGGTTATGCTGCGGGTTAAAATCAAATAGATCTATACAGCCAAGAGGCTGTTTTGTATCTATATGTTCTATCATTAAACGCATCTGCTTTACATCAAAAATATCACGGTGGCTGTTTTCTAGATAACGGGTTAATACGTATTTAGAAAAAGGAGTAATGGTGTCGCTTACTTGCCAAAGGCTAGTATCATTCTCTAGGGCATACAGAAAATCTAAATCTGTAGGCTCTAGGGCGCGCAAGCGTATGTTTTTTTCTTGTAAGATCATACTTCCCAAATACCGTTAAACACTTGTGTGGCTGGCCCACTTAATACAATATTAGTAAAGGTATGCTCTTTTTTGTCAAAACAAACACATAAATCACCTCCCAGTGTTTTTAAATTTACTTTTGAGTGGGTAGTTTGTTTGGTGTCAAACATCGCTAGAGCTACAGCTGTTACACCAGTGCCGCAAGAGAGGGTTTCATCCTCTACACCTCGCTCATAGGTTCTTACACCAAAGGTATCTTCAGCTATTTTAGAGACAAAATTTATATTGGCCCCAGCGGCGCCATAGTGGTTATTTCTTAGTTCACGTCCTTTTTCAACAACGTTTATATCTTCTAAATTAGGGACCAGCTCTACATGATGGGGAGAACCTGTATTTAAAAAGCAATGCTGTTTATAGGTTTCAATGTGGGTTACATCTGTCATGTTTAAGGCTACAGTATTACCTTGTATAGAGGCATGATGCACCCCGTCAATAGCCATAAAATTTGTTTGAGAGGCTATTACTCCTAAAAAAGCAGCAAAATGTACGATACACCTACCGCCATTACCACACATGGTGCTTTGATTTCCATCTGCATTGTAATAAATCATAGAAAAATCTTCGGTAGGATGCTGCTCTAAAAGTATAAGCCCATCTGCTCCTACTCCAAACTTTCTATCACAAACCTGGGCTACTACTGTAGTATTGTTTTTAGGGAACGTTTGTTGCCGGTTGTCAATCAACACAAAATCGTTACCTGTCCCTTGATATTTATAAAATGGAATCTGCATACTCACAAAGGTATGAAATACTGATATGTTAAGGATTGTTAATTTTTGAAATACGCTAAAATAAATTGCGTCTTCTAAATGTTATTATTCTTTAAACAAATTATAAAACTATGAAACAGACTATAAAATTATTTTCGGTTGCTGTTATTGCAGGGGTGGTATCTGTTGGAGGATACAAAATACTTGAATCAAAAACAGACGCAAATCCTATAAGTATAACTACAGCTGCACAGCCCATAAGCTTTAGCCCCACAACATACGCTCCAAATAGCCCCGATCGGGCTGTAGATTTTAGCCTAGCGGCAGAAAAAACGGTAGATGCAGTAGTGCATGTAATAAGTACAACCATAAGCAAGGCGCCTACCAACATGATGCAATACATTCGGGGCAACGGCAGGCCAACATTACAGCAAGGAAGTGGTAGTGGTGTTATTATAAGCCCAGATGGCTATATTATTACAAACAACCATGTTATTGATAATGCATCACAGTTGGAGGTAACTTTAAATAACAATACAAAATATATTGCAAGTGTTATTGGCACAGACCCAAAAACAGATATTGCCTTGCTTAAAATTGAGACAGATACACCATTACCTTACATCCCCTTTAGTGACTCAAATAATGTAAAACTTGGAGAGTGGGTACTAGCCGTTGGTAATCCTTTTAGGCTCACCTCAACAGTTACAGCAGGTATTGTGAGTGCAAAATCTCGAGA
>CBFHMO010000054.1:0-9914 GCA_965656925.1 Patiriisocius sp. | reverse complement strand
CCAAACATGTTAAAGAAAATATGCATCAAGCCATTTCTATCATGCATAAACAGATGAGTAATGGGTTGCCAGATTTGAAAATCTGGATGTTCAAAGTAATACAAAGAAAACAATCGATACGCAACATCGCCTACAAAGACAGAGCCTGCATAAACAATGATGTTGATGATAATTAATACTTTAACGGTATCTGTTATTCTTCCCATATAGTGTCCTTAACAAAAGGATAATGTTATATTCTTTATATAAATTTTTTGTCTAAATCATTTGCATCTAGGGTGATTATAACCGCCTGATTTGAGGGAGATATACTAGGTTCTTTGCACATAAACAATTGATTTACCAAATGCTCTCTTTCTTCACTATTTAAAGAAACTCCCGTTTTAATGGCCATACTTTTAGCCATAGAGCGCACCAATAAATCATTTTGGCTAAATCCAGCATCTGGAACCTCATCCATGATGTCCTTAATTAACTGTTCTAAAACCATACTGGCTTGCCCCTCCAACAAAGCCGCAGGAATACCCGTTATAGACAAAGTATCTTCTCCAAAAGCGCCAAAAACAAAACCAGTGTGCTCTAGTTGTTCTTGAATTTTTTGAAGCGCCTGTATATCTGGGATAGAAAAAGTAAGCTCCAGAGGGAATAATAGTTGCTGGCTTACCGCCTGGTGCACTGTAATGTTTTTAAGTAACTCTTCATACAAAATACGTTGATGTGCCAGGTGTTGATGTATTACCATCATACCACTTTTTATAGGGCTTATAATATATTTGTTTTGAAGTTGAAATGTAAGCCCACCACTCACAGGGCTTTGCTCCTCAAAAAGTGACCCTGTTACTTGATCACTTTCAAAGCTAAGGTGTGTTTCTGGAGAATAAGAACCTTCTGTGGTTTTGGTATCATTTAACCCTACGTATAAAGAATCCCAGTGAGCGGTATCTTTATCTCTTTTGTAAGGAAAATTAATGTTTTTTTGTTTAGCGCTTGTACTAAAAGGATTGAAATCTCTATCTACATCAATGGTTGGAGAGATGGGTTTCTTGTTGCTATAGTCATAGGGAGTATCTAGGCTACTCTCTCTGTTAAAATCTAACACAGGAGCAATACTAAATTGACCTAAACTATGCTTTATCGTTGCCCTAACCATAGCATAAAGTGCATGCTCATCATCAAATTTTATTTCGGTTTTGGTTGGGTGTATATTAATATCTATAGATTGTGGATCTACCTCTAAAAAAAGAAAATAACCAGGGTGCAAAGATGGTTTTATTAAACCCTCAAAGGCAGCATTTACAGCATGATTAAGATACGGGCTTTTAATAAAACGATCATTCACAAAAAAGAACTGTTGCCCCCTACTCTTTTTGGCAAAATCTGGTTTTAAAACAAAGCCATCAATTTTCAAAATAGCTGTTGTCTCCTCAACAGGTACTAATTTCTCATTGGTTTTAGATCCAAATATATTTACAATACGCTGTCTTACATTACTTGGTGGTAAATTAAAGACAAGGTCATCATTGTGGGTCATGGTAAAGGAAATACTCGGGTGAGCAAGTGCTACGCGATGAAACTCATCTATAATATGGCGGGTTTCTACAGGGTTTGATTTTAAAAAATTACGCCTGGCTGGAATGTTAAAAAACAAATTCTTAACCGCAATGGTTGTGCCCTTTGGAACCACAGCTGGTTCTTGGGCCACTACCTTACTGCCCTGAACATTAATCTTGGTGCCAATTTGCTGATCCTGCTGTTTTGTTTTTAAAGAGACATGAGCAATGGCAGCAATAGAAGCTAGTGCTTCTCCCCGAAACCCTTTGGTGTTAAGTTTAAATAAATCTTCAGCAATTTTGATTTTTGAAGTTGCATGACGCTCAAAACTCAACAGCGCATCTGCAGGACTCATTCCTGTGCCATTGTCTGTGACCGAAATAAGCGTTTTTCCTGCATCTTTAAGTACAAGTGTGATACTTGTAGATGATGCATCTATAGCATTCTCTAGCAGCTCTTTAACAACAGAGGCGGGTCTTTGAACAACTTCTCCGGCAGCAATTTGATTTGCAACGTGGTCTGGTAATAATTGTATAATATCTGGCATTAGCTAGAGAAAATTGAAAGGTCAAAATCAATAATATATAAAAATATAAATATCAACACAGCCATTACAATTAATACTGTTTTATTAAAAGCTATGTTATTACGGTTGCGGTTATGAACTCTTGCATTTTGCCACTGCCCTGCATAATCATTCTCATTGTAGGTGTCTGCATAGGCATCAAACTTTGTGGTTTGCTTTGAATCTTCAACCCCTTGTTTTCCTTTGTAGTACCGTGGGGTATAGTTAAAGCGGTTGTTCGACTTTAACTTTTTTATAATGGTAAATTTTATAGGCCCCATACTTGCGTGCAATTACATCAAAGATACCTAAAAATTGAGTTTTGTTGTAGGCCTAAAGCTGACAATTTCTTAACAATATAAAATTTAGTTAAAACAAGTAGAAATAGTATGTATAGCTTTTTGTAATGCTTAAAAAGCTATTTAAAAAAAGAGCTTTAGAAGTTTGCGTCTTTACGCAACTGAGCCATTTTTATTGCAGCTATAGCGGCCTCAATTCCTTTGTTACCGTGCGCCCCGCCACTTCTATCGATCGCCTGTTGCATGGTATGATCTGTTAGTACACAGAATATAACTGGAATATCACCTTGAATGTTTAGATCTTTAATGCCTTGAGAAACACCTTGACAAACAAAATCAAAATGCTTTGTTTGGCCTTCTACAACACTTCCAATAGCGATAACTGCATCTAGCATATCATAGCTTTGTGTCATTTTTTTACATCCGTAAATAAGTTCAAAGCTTCCTGGCACATCCCATCTAACAATATTCTCCTTGATGCCGCCACAATCTAAAATAGCGTCAAAGGCACCTTGAAACATCCCGAGGGTTACCTCAGGATTCCATTGAGAAACAACAATCCCAAACCGAAAATTTTTCGCATTTGGGATTGTTGCTTTATCGTATACAGATAAGTTTGTGTTTTTTGTAGCCATATTAGATGGAGTACTGTGTATTACATTTGTTTTGCTTTACTAAGGTACGCTTTTGCTTTTACAGCCTCTGTAGCTTTAGGATACATTTGTGTAATGCTTGTAAAATGAGCTATTGCTTTTTCCGTATTTCCAGTTTCTAAAGCTACAACACCCGCTTTTAATAAAAAACGAGGAGTCGTAAACTCATTATCCTGCATACTTGCAGCATTCTGGTAATACTCAAGGGCTTTATCCATTTGGTTTAATTCTACAAAAGCATCTGCTATAGCACCTTTAGCTAGAGGGCCTAACATAGCATCATCACTAGTAAAGGCATCTAGATAAGAAATAGCATTTTTGTAGTCATTGATATTTAAATAAGCTACTCCTGCATAATAGTTAGAAACGTTAGCTGCTTTTGTACCTCCATAGTTTTCTATGATGTCTAAAAAACCGTATTTACTGTTTCCGCCATTAAGGGCAAGGTTATATAAAGAATCACTTGCAACAGGGGCTGTTAATGCTTGGTCAAAATATTCTTGTGCTTGGTACATTTCGCTCATAGCCTCTTTCTCTTTAGGCTCTTGTATTACATTTACAAAACCTAAATAAGCCAATACAGTAATAGCAATGGCACCAACAACTATTAAAATAACTTTTTGGTTTTTCTCAACCCACTCCTCCGTTTTGTTAGCAGTTTCATCTAAGGTATTAAATACCTCAGCTGTTGTACTTTCTCCCTCTAAAAGCTCAGAATCATTTACTGCTTCTGACTTTGATTTTATTTTTCCGCCTCGTTTTTTGTACGTTGCCATAGATTGATTTTTTATGTACCGCAAAAATAAAATTTTTATCAGAATATAAAAGCTAAAAGATTTGTTATTTTTCAATAATTTGCAGAAAGAAAAACAAGACCAAAATAGACAGCTATTTTATTGTTAAATAGTCTGTAAACATCATATTACAATGCAATTAGAGCAACTTTCTTTACTTAACTATAAAAACTTTGAATCGCAGTCTTTCTCCTTCGATGCAAAGATAAATTGCTTTGTTGGGCATAATGGAGTTGGAAAAACCAACGTATTAGACGCTATTTATCACCTATCCTTCGGAAAGAGCTATTTTAATCCAATTACTGGGCAAAACATGCGCCATGGTACAGATTTCTTTGTTGTAGAAGGTAGCTATATAAAAAATGAAAGGCCAGAAAAAATCAATGTGAGTGCCAAGCGAGGCAGTAAAAAAATATTAAAACGCAATGCTAAGGTCTATGAAAAATTTAGCGAACATATTGGGTTTTTGCCTCTTGTAATGATTTCTCCTGCAGATCGTGATTTAATTGTGGAAGGAAGTGACACGAGAAGAAAATTTATAGACGGTGTAATTTCTCAAGCAGACCCAACCTACCTACAGCATTTAATTAACTACAACAAAGTGCTATTGCAGCGTAATTCTTTGTTAAAGTATTTTGCGGCAAACCAAACACACAATCAAGACACCCTAGATATTTATGATGAGCAGCTCACCCAATATGGAACTGCTATATTTGAGAAAAGAGCCGCTTTTCTAGAAGAGTTTCTACCTATATTTTTGGCCCGCCATAAAGTAATAAGCAACAGCGCAGAAAAGGTTTCACTTATATATAAAAGCCAACTAGAAGATGCCACATTACTGAGTTTACTGAAAAACAATATCTCCAAAGATAAAATGATGCAGTATACTGGCTTTGGAATTCATAAGGATGATTTGGTTTTTGAAATAGATGGCCACCCTATTAAAAAGTTTGGCTCTCAGGGCCAACAAAAATCATTTTTAATTGCCTTAAAATTAGCCCAGTTTGACTTTATAAAAAAATTAAACGGGGTCACCCCCATCCTACTTCTGGATGATATTTTTGATAAACTTGACCAACAGCGTGTTGCTCAAATAATAAAACTAGTTCATGATGACAGCTTTGGACAAATTTTTATTAGTGACACCCATGCCCAAAGAACAGAAGCTGTCGTAAAAGAAATTCACAAAAGCTATATGCTATTTAAATTATAGAAGATGAAAAAGTATGTACTTATTGGTTTGTTAGTGATTGTATCTACAAGCCTTTTTAGCTGTCAACAAAACACAAAGGAGCTTAAAGAAAACCTATCTGGGTATTGGGAAATTCAAAAAGTAACCACACTAGAGGGAGAAACAAAAGAATTTAAAATTAGCACCGTTATAGATTATATTACTGTAGAGGGAAATACTGGCAAGAGAACCAAGGTAAGCCCGCAGATAGATGGGAGCTTTAAAAACAATGGCGCCACAGAATCCTTTACTATAGATGGATCTTCAGGGGAGCTGGTCTTGAGATATCAAAACCCAGAGAGTATGTGGGTTGAAAAAGTGAAAGACGCAACCAAAGAAAAACTGCGCATTGTAAACAAGCAAGGCAAAGAATATAGCTACAAACGTTTTGAGAAATTTAATTTTATTAAACACCAATAAACATCATGGCAAAAAGAAACAAAGAAGAATCTACCATTGGTGATGTTCTAAAGGCTTTTATTGGCAAAGGAAAGCTTGCAAAAGGATTAGATAAAGTAGATGCTAAAAATGCTTGGTTAAAAGTCATGGGCCCTGGAGTTGCTAATTATACCAAAGAGGTAATCTTGGAGAGAGATATTCTCTATGTGCAACTAAGCTCCTCTGTACTAAGAGAAGAACTCAGTTATGGAAGAGAAAAAATAATACGCCTATTAAATGAAGAGTTAGGCAAAAACCTAATAGACAAAGTAGTACTTAGATAAATTTAATAGTTGAAAAAATAAAAAGCCGTTTATCATAATTATGATAAACGGCTTTTTTAATAGGGTATGTTTTAGTGTTAAAACATCTCTCTAGCTGAGAAATGAAACGCTCCTTCAATAGCGGCGTTTTCATCGCTGTCACTCCCATGAACAGCATTTTCTCCCATAGAGGCAGCATATAGCTTACGGATGGTACCCTCAGCAGCATCTGCTGGGTTAGTTGCTCCAATTAAGGTTCTAAAATCTGCAACTGCATTTTCCTTTTCTAAAATAGCTGCTACAACAGGGCCACGTGTCATATACTCAACCAACTCTCCATAAAATGGACGCTCGTTGTGTACTGCGTAAAACTCCTGCGCATCTTGCGTAGTCATGTGTGTTAATTTCATAGCAACGATTCTAAAACCTGCTGCATTTATTTTGTCTACAATAGCTCCAATGTTTCCTTTTTCAACACTGTCAGGCTTTAACATTGTAAAGGTTCTGTCTGTTCTCATAATTTTATTAAATTTTGTGCAAAAATAAACTTTTATGTTACAATTTAATCCACAATAGTAAAAAAGTACCATTATTAACAATTATTTAAAACTCAGAGGGTCTTACCTTATCAAATTTAGAGCACTAAAAAACAAGGAACCTTTAAATTTTTTGAACTATATATTGTTATTAATTGTATCTTCGTAGTCTATGAACACAGCGCTAACTACTGAAATAAAAGAACTTCTATCTACACCAAAAAATTGTGTGATTATTGGGCATAAAAACCCAGATGGCGATGCTATAGGGTCTTGCCTTGGCTTAGATTTATACTTAAAATCTATAGGTCAAAATAGTCAAGTTGTAATGCCAAATGATTTCCCTGATTTTTTAAAATGGCTCCCCAGTACCAGCACCATTTTTAATTTTGAAAAACACAACACACAATCTCTCCAAGCTATTGAAAATGCAGATGTAATTTTTACCTTAGATTTTAACTCGTTGAGTCGCGTTGCAGATATGCAAGGCGTCTTAGAAAAAAGCGAGGCTGCCTTTGTGATGATAGATCACCACCAGCAGCCTGACAATTACGCCCTTATAACTTACTCTGACACCTCTATGGGCTCTACCTGTGAAATGATATTTCATTTTATAACTGCCCTTGAAGGCCAACAACATATTACGCCACAAATTGCGACTCTTTTATATACAGGTATTATGACAGATACTGGCTCTTTTAGATTTCCATCTACAACAGCCCTTACCCACAGAGTAATAGCCTCTTTGATAGAACATGGAGCAAAAAATGCTGAAATTCATCAAAATGTGTATGACACCAACTCCAGTTCAAGAATAAAGCTGCTGGGGGTTGCCCTAGATAATCTAGTTGTGCTGGAGGAGTATCATACAGCTTATATTACCATATCTCAAAAAGAACTTGATGACAATAATTTTAAAAAGGGAGACACAGAAGGCTTTGTAAACTATGCCTTGTCTGTACTGGGCATTACTTTTGCTATTATTTTTATCGAAAACAAGCAAGAAAATATTGTAAAGATTTCTCTTAGAAGTAAAGGTGATTTCTCTGTAAATGAATTTTCTAGAACCCATTACAATGGCGGAGGACATACCAATGCTGCTGGTGGAAGAAGCCTGTTGTCCTTAAAGGAAACAGTAACTCAATTTATTAGTATATTGCCCAATTACAAAGATCAACTATAATTATGATGCGTACCTTTATTGCATATTGTTCACTTATTATTCTAGTAACTAGCTGCCAAAATCCTCAGGTTAGAGCTCCTACTAAAACTAGCTCTGGAAGTTTTATAGAGGCATCTGTGGCGCGCAATAAATTAATTTACAAACAAGAGAAGGCTGCCATCGAGGCCCTGATCAAAACAGATAGTCTGCGTGATTATATTTCTTCAAAAAGTGGATTTTGGTATACCATAACACAAAAAGATAGTGCGGCATCAAAACAATACCCTGTAGTTGGAGATCTTATAACTTTTACTTACAACGTGAAAGACTTAGAGGGAAATGTTATAGTTTCAGCTCTAGAAAACGGAATTCAGACCTATAAGGTAGATCAATCAAACCAAGATTTAATTTCTGGAATTAGAGATGGGGTAAAATTATTAAGCCCCAGAGAAAAAGCCACTTTTATATTCCCCTCTTACAAGGCCTATGGATACTATGGCATTGAAAAAAAATTAGGAACCAACCAACCCATTGCCAGTGATATTACATTAATATCAATAAATCAAAATCAATAAATTTAGTTCAATTATCATGAAAAGAATCACACTCTTACTTTTATTAGCATTGACAATTGTGTCATGCCAAAACAAATACCCAGATCTTCCAAACGGAGTATACGCAGAAATCATTACAAACAAAGGAACCTTTGTAGCAAAACTATACAACGAGGCTACTCCCCTTACGGTTGCCAACTTTGTATCACTAGCACAAGGAACCAACCAAATGGTGGATGACAAACACAAAGGAAAAAAGTTTTATGACAGTGTTATATTTCACCGAGTGATTAAAGATTTTATGATTCAAGGAGGAGATCCAACTGGAACAGGCTCTGGAAATCCTGGATATAAATTCCCTGATGAGATTGTACCAGCACTGGTACATGATAGAAAAGGAATCTTATCTATGGCAAATAGTGGCCCTGCAACCAACGGTAGCCAGTTTTTTGTGACACTTAAAGAAACACCATGGTTAAACGGCAAACATACCGTTTTTGGTGAGGTTGTAGATGGTATTGAGATCGTTGACGCCATTGGCCTTGTTGATGTGCAACCACAGAGCAACAAACCACTTGACGATGTAATGATACAAACGGTAAACATCATTAACAAAGGAGGACAGAAAATCACTTCTTTTACAGATGTAATGACCAAAGTTGAACAGGAAAACAAAGCCAAACAAGCTGCAATTTTAAAATATGCAGCGGGTATGAAAGCAAAATTTGATGCCTTGAAAGAAGGTGCTCAAAAACTACCTTCTGGTCTTGTTATACACTGGGACACAAAAACAGAAACACAACGACCAGCTGAGGGCACTAAGGTACTTGTAAACTATGCAGGATTTCTGGAAGATAACGGAATGTTGTTTGATACCAACAGAGTAATTTTGGCTAGAGATTACAACATGATCAATCCTCAACGTGAGGCTCAAAATGGATACAGACCAATTCCTATGACATGTAGCAAAGACGCACAATTAAATCCAGGATTTCTGGAGGCCTTGTTGTTAATGTCTGTTGGTGATAAAGTTACTGCTTTTGTCCCTTCATATTTAGGATATGGTGAACGCGGCGCTGGAGATGTAATTCCACCAAATTCAGACCTGGTGTTTGAAATAGAAATTACAGCCCAACAATAAGATCACTTAAAAAATAGATCATAAAAAATCCCGATGGTGTTACCATCGGGATTTTTTTTATTTCTTAATAAATTAAATACTCAATTTATTTTAGAGGTATGTTTTTTAATATCTCTAAAACAAATTTCCAATATTTTTGAGCGCTTGATATACTAGCGCGCTCATCTGGAGAATGTGCTCCTTTAATGGTTGGTCCAAAGCTTATCATGTCCATCTTTGGATAATTTTGCCCCAGTATACCACACTCCAAACCTGCATGACAGGCAGCCACATTTGGTTTTTCTCCATGAAGAGAAATGTATAAAGACTCTACTACCTTTAGAATAGCACTGTCCATATTTGGAGCCCATCCAGGATAGTGACCACTACAATCTACATCATAGCCTGCCAACTCAAAAACGGCTATTAGCGTTGCCGCCATATCATCCTTAGAAGAGTCTACAGATGATCTGGTAAGACATTCAATTTTTAAAGTTCCGTTATCTACAGTAACCTTTGCAATATTGTTGGACGTTTCTACCAATCCCTCAATGGCTGGACTCATTCTATACACACCATTATGGGTTGCATATACTGCATTTATAAACATGAGTTGATCTCTAGGGGCCATAACCATCTGTGGAGGGTCTATTTTCTGAGTTTCTATAGTTAACTCTGGCTCCAATAATCTGTACTCCTCCACCAAGTTAAATTGAAGTTTCTCCATCTGGAGTACAAACTCAGAAAT
>CBFHMO010000053.1:0-9964 GCA_965656925.1 Patiriisocius sp. | reverse complement strand
TTTGTAATTATTTTTTAATCTTTTTAAAAGGATGCCATATATGACCCTGTAAAACAAACCTATAAAGGCTAGGGCTAGTATGGCTATAATAAACTGCGTTACAAAAAAGACTGATGTAAAACTTTCTAAATTTAGATTTTGGTAACTATCATTTGATGTAATTAGAAATTCAAATAATTGTTCTTTGTTTGAGAAAAAAATAAAATTCATATAAAAAAGAACAAGTGCCGTACTTGCAAGATTATAAATAACAAAATTTGTTACCGTTTTTCTTGTCTTGATTATTTTTTGCATGAGTGTTTTTACCGTTGCAGTGGTCTTAATACTTTTATGATTTAAATAAAACAATACTAAAAACACCCCAATGATTAAATAATGAAAAACATAGGTAATACGTATGGTTTGCTTAAGGCCCATTTGATCAAATAATTCTGTGTTTGATTCTGGAGTTAGGAGTCCACATAAGATCCAAAAAACAAGTTCAATGATACTAATTATAAATATCCACTTAACAATAGATACAGACTTTTTATGTAATAATCTGTAAATGTCGTCATAAGAAAGCTTTGGAAGATGTTGGTTTTCTTCCTGCCATTTTGATTTTAATAATTCTAAGCCGTCCATAGGTTAAGGATTTAAAATTTTTCTTAATTTTCCTTTAATTCTATTCATTTTAACTCTAGCATTTACTTCACTAATTCCTAAAGTTGCTGAAATTTCTTTGTAATTTTTATCCTCTAGATATAAAAACACCAGTGCCTTGTCTATGTCATTTAAGTCTTTTACAGCTGCATACATTAATTTGAGCTGCTGCTCTATGGTGTCATCATACTCCTGTGCTTTAATCTTAAAGCTCACACCTTCAAAATCTTGAGTTACAACGCGCCTTTTGCTTTTGCGATAAAGTGTAATGGCTGTGTTTAAGCCAACGCGATACATCCAAGTGCTAAACTTTGAATCTCCTCTGAATTTAGGATACGCTCTCCATAATTGTATGGTAATTTCTTGAAACAAATCATTGTGCCCATCACTATCGTTGGTATACAAACGACAGATTTTGTGCACTATATTTTGGTTTTGCTCCAGTTGGGTAACAAAACTATGTTCAAGTTCTTTATTCAATGGTTGGAGTTATGGTCTTGTATGTTAGTATGAATTGAAAATGTTTTGTTACAATATACATGATATAAATTATTGTCATTAGTTCTTTATAAAGAGTTTATGTAGATTATTTAAGTAGCTATCCCAATACCAATAAATTATAATAACTAGCGTTATCTTTAAGGATTGTTAATTATAAATTTATTTTCAGCAAATGCTGTTACAAAATTCAGAGTAGTTCGTTATTATAGTATACAGCACCAATAGGTAGTTATGAATCAAAAAGAGTTTCTGGATATAGTACTCCCTATTAAAGATAATTTATATAGACTTGCTAGGCGTTTTTTGACATCTAGTGATGAAGCAGAAGATGCGGTGCAAGAGGTTTTTTTGAAATTATGGAAAAATAAAGAGGCTATAAAAAAATATAGATCGCCAGAGGCCTTTGCCTATACCATGACAAAAAATTACTGTCTTGATAGATTAAAGTCTAAACAGGCTTCTAATTTAAAAATTGTGCATACTAACTTTGAAAACAAAACAGATTTAGAAAAGCACATAGAAGCAAAGGATGGCGTTTCATTGCTTTTTAAATTAATGGAAACTTTACCTGAGCAACAAAAAGTTATATTGCATCTTCGAGATGTAGAGCTGCTGTCGTTTTCTGAAATTGCTAAAATTACAAACACAAGCCAGGCTAATGTTCGTGTTGCACTTTCTAGAGCAAGAAAAAAAATAAAAGATTTATTATTAAAACAATACAATCATGGAGTACAGTAAAATTAAAGATTTACTAGATTTGTATTTTAAGGGTAAAACTACATTAGGGCAAGAGAAATCACTACGCATCTATTTTACAAGCGATGGGATTGATGAGCGTCTGAAACCTTATGCAGCTTTATTTGAAGCCTATGATAAGGCAGCACAAGATGTATTTGAGGGTTCTTTATTAATTCCTGAAAAAACCAGATTAAATCAAAGGTGGTGGTTAAAGATAGCTGCTTTAATGATTTCAATTATTGGTGTAGCAGGTTTTATGTATTCATCCAACAATAAAGCCATCCAAGAAAGAGAAGCTTTAGCTGCTTTAAAACAGAGTAAAGATGCCATGTATTTAATGGCAAACCAATTTAATACAGCAACGAAAACCCTGTCTTTAGTAGCTCAATTTCAAGTACACAAAAACAAATATTTAAAATAATTATACCAACTATACTATGAAAAAAATAGCCTTATTATTCGCCATTATTAGTATTCCTTTTGCAGTGTCTGCTCAAGGAAATTTTGATTCTTTTGAGAATGAAAAAGATGTTACCTCTGTAGTGGTAACAAAGAACATGTTCAAGCTACTAAGTAAGATGGATTTAAACTCTCAGGATCCTGAGGTCGAAGATTATTTACAAATGGTAGATAACCTTGAAACCATTAAAATTTTCACAACAGATAACCCAGAAGTTGCTGCGCGTATGTCTAAAAAGGTTACTAGTTATGTTGCCTCAAATAAAGAGCTGTCTGAGTTAATGCGAGTAAAAGATGATGGTAAAAACATACGATTTTATTCTAAACAAGGTGCTACAGAAAATCTTGTGAGTGAGCTGTTAATGCATCTAGATGGAGATGTAGATGGTAAGTCCATGACGGTACTTATGAGTATAACTGGAGCCATAGATTTAAAACAAATTGGCAAACTTACACAAGAGCTTAAGGTTCCTGGTAGTGATCAATTAAAAAACATTAACAAGCAAAATTAATATCCCTAAATTAATACATCATGATGACCATCACCAAATATATTATAACAATCACCCTAGGGCTACTCACCTTACTTAGTTGTGATACTAGCAAGTCTTTACAGTCTTATATTGTAGAAAAACAAGAAGACAATAGGTTTTTAAAGATAGATTTACCCACTAGTCTGCTCAGCGAGATTGATTCTCTTTCAAAAGATCAAAAACAGGTTTTAGCATCTATCAGAAAAATCAATGTTGTAGCCTACCCAAAAAAGGAAGGTACTGAGCAAGATTATGAGAATGAAACAGCAAGATTGTCACTTATATTTAATCAAGAAAAATACCAGAAACTTGCTAGTTTTAAATCAAAAAATCAAAAAGTATCACTGATGTATCTAGGGTCTGTAACGGCAATAGACGAAGTTATTGTTTACGCCCTTGATAACCAAACAGGATTGGCTGTTTTTAGACTCCTTGGTAACGATATGAAACCAAGTGATGTTCTAAAGTTATCGGAAATGTTAGAGAGTGGAAACCTTGATTTATCAAACCTAACAGGCTTGCAAGATGTGTTTTACCCCAATATTGAGATAAAAAGTATCTAATTTATATTCCGGTATAATTCTCTGGAGTAATGGCTCGCATTTCTGTTTTTATCTCTAGAGAAACTTCAAGTGTATCTATAAAATCTGCAATAGATTTTTTACTTATTGCCTCATTGGTCCTAGTTAAGCCTTTAAGGGCTTCATAAGGGTTTGGATATGCTTCTCTTCTTAAGATGGTTTGTAATGCCTCTGCAACTACCGCCCAATTGTTCTCAAGATCTGCTTTAAATTTTGATTCATTAAGCAATAACTTATCAAGTCCTTTTAGTGTAGATTGAAAAGCTATAAGGGTATGACCTATAGGAACTCCTATATTTCTAAGCACGGTGCTGTCGGTAAGATCACGCTGTAATCTACTAATGGGTAACTTTGCAGATAGATGCTCAAACATAGCATTTGCAATACCAAGGTTACCCTCGCTATTTTCAAAATCGATAGGGTTAACTTTGTGTGGCATTGCACTTGATCCGATTTCACCTTTTTTAATTTTTTGTTTAAAATAATCCATAGATACATAGCTCCAGATATCTCTATCTAAATCTAGAATAATGGTGTTTATGCGTTTTAAACAATCAAACAAACCAGCCATGTGGTCATAGTGTTCAATTTGAGTAGTAGGGAAGGAGTGGTGGAGTCCAAGTCTCTGTTGTACAAACTCTTGTCCAAAGGCTTTCCAGTTTATAGTAGGATACGCTACTAGATGGGCATTAAAATTACCGGTAGCGCCTCCAAATTTTGCAGCATGTTTACAGTTTTTTAATACTTCAAGCTGTTGTTCTAGACGTACAACATAAACCTGTATTTCTTTACCTAATCTAGTTGGAGATGCTGGTTGGCCATGTGTTCTTGCAAGCATTGGTATATCTTTCCATTCTACAGAAAGTGCTTTTAATTTTTCATGTACCTGAGAAAAAATAGGCAGGTAAGATGTGTGTATTGCCTCTTTTAATGATAGTGGTATAGCGGTGTTGTTTATATCCTGTGAGGTAAGCCCAAAGTGGATAAACTCTTTGTATTGCTGCAAACCAATAAGTTCAAACTTCTCTTTGATAAAATACTCAACGGCCTTAACATCATGATTGGTTACTTTTTCTGTGTCTTTGATGTGCTGGGCATCTGCGGTTGAAAACTCTGTATAGAGCCTGCGCAAATCATCAAACAGTGCAGTATCAAAACCTGCTAATTGCGGCAGAGGAAGTTCTACAAGTGCAATAAAGTATTCAATTTCTACTTTAACTCTGTATTTTATAAGAGCTTCTTCAGAAAAAAAAGGGATAAGAGATGCTGTTTTTGATGCATATCTACCATCAATAGGTGAAATTGCTTGTAGTGCTTGGCTTGCCATATCGTATAGAATTTTAAGCCTTCAAAGATACGTTTTTAGCAACTAATAGTTGTGTTTTATATCAATATTATCAAAGCTGGAGTAACAATAAATAATGAACTTAAACTTAGCGACTTTTATTTTATATTTACAAAAACAAGCCACTATTATTTTGGATTTAGATTTATTAGAACATTTACAAAGCTTCCTTACAGATAGAAGAAAAGAAACCTTTGAGAGGGTGTTGTCAAAAAGAACACGTCATTTCACCGTAGTTACAGAAGATGTATACCAGCTTCATAATACCAGTGCTGTAATGCGAAGTTGCGATGTGTTTGGGGTTCAGGATTTAAGTATTGTGGAGCAAGCAAACGCTAAAAGCATTGATAAGGAGATTGCAATGGGAGCTCAAAAATGGGTAAATCTTCACAGATATAATACTATTGATACCTGCATCGATAATTTAAAAAAGCAAGGATACCAAATAGTTGCTACCTCGCCACACAACCAAAGTGTAGCTTTGCATGATTTTGATGTGACTAAAAAAAGTGCTTTTTTCTTCGGAACAGAACGTGATGGTTTAAGTAAAACAGTACTTGACACCGCAGATGTTTGCTTAAAAATACCTATGTATGGTTTTACAGAAAGTTTAAATATATCTGTATCTGCTGCTATAATATTACAACATGTTGTCACAAAACTAAAACAAAGTGATGTGGATTGGAGTCTTACCCAGGATGAGAAAAATATTCTCAGAATACTTTGGGCCAAAAAGACCATTCGCAGCGTAGATGATATTATAGCCCGTTTCTATCAAAACAACCTTAAATAAATATGAAATTAGTATTTGCTACACATAATCTAAATAAGTTTAAAGAGGTACAATCGCTATTGCCCTCTACTATAGAACTTTTAAGTCTTACTGATATTGGCTGTTATGATGATATACCAGAAACTGCAGCTACTATTGAGGGTAATGCTCTTTTAAAAGTTAAGTATGTCAAAGACAACTACGGCCTGGACTGTTTTGCGGATGACACAGGTCTTGAGGTTAGCTCTTTAAACAATGCTCCAGGGGTTTATAGTGCTCGTTATGCGGGCACAGATGCAAATGCCCAAAGTAATATGAATAAACTGCTGGATAATATGCGTGATATGCAAGACCGCGCTGCACGTTTTAAAACTGTTATTGCCCTTAGTTATAAAGGTAAACAGTTTCTATTTGAAGGTATTTGTAAAGGGACTATTATTACTCAACAAAGAGGTGTAAAAGGGTTTGGCTATGACCCTATATTTTTGCCCGATGGTAAAAAACAAACTTTTGCTGAAATGTCACTTCAAGAAAAAAGCACCATAGGGCACCGAGGTAAGGCAATGCAAAAATTAATCACACATTTCTTATAGTTTAAACGCTAGTATTTTATAGTAAATCAATTATAGTTTGCAATCCATTAAATAATAGTACTTTTGCACTTTGAAAAAATCCTCAGGGTGAGGTAGTGCAAAATGGAGTCGTAGGTATTATGTGTCGATAGCTTCTCAGCGCACACGCATAATTATACTATATATTACTATGACAGCATTTAAGGCCTTAGGCCTAGACGAGCAATTACTTCAAGCAATTACAGATATGGGTTTTCAGACCCCTTCTGAAGTACAAGAACAAGCAATCCCAATTTTACTTGAGAAAGACGCAGATTTAGTCGCTTTAGCACAAACTGGTACCGGTAAAACGGCAGCATTTGGATTTCCAATGCTACAAAAAATTAATATCGATAGCCGCACCACACAAGGGTTGATACTCTCTCCCACACGTGAGTTGTGTTTACAAATAACCAACGAGATGATTAACTACGGTAAGCACAAAAAGGGCTTAAACGTAGTGGCAATTTACGGTGGAGCAAGCATTCAAGATCAAGCAAGAAACATCAAAAAAGGGGCGCAAGTAATTGTAGCTACCCCTGGAAGGATGAAAGACATGATTAGTAGAAGAATGATTGATATTTCTAAAATTGAGTACTGTGTACTTGATGAGGCAGATGAAATGCTAAACATGGGTTTCTATGAAGATATCACAGAGATATTATCCTACTCTCCAGATGAGAAAAGTACCTGGCTATTTAGTGCAACAATGCCAAGAGAGGTATCTTCTATAGCTAAAAAATTCATGCATGACCCACAAGAAATTACAGTTGGGTCTAAAAATGTTGGTTCTAGTAATGTATCACATGAGTACTACTTAGTAAATACTAGAGATAGGTATCAAGCTTTAAAACGTCTTGCAGATGCAAATCCAGATATTTTTTCTGTAGTATTTTGTAGAACAAAAAGAGACACACAAAAAGTAGCCGAGCAACTTATTGCTGATGGATACAATGCAGGAGCAATACATGGTGATTTGAGTCAAAATCAACGTGACATTGTAATGAAGCAGTTCAGAAATCGTCAAATACAAATGCTAGTAGCTACAGATGTTGCAGCAAGAGGTATTGATGTAGACAACATTACACACGTAATTAATTATCAGTTACCAGATGAGATAGAAACCTATACCCATAGAAGTGGTAGAACGGGTCGTGCTGGTAACTTAGGTATTTCTATAGTTATTGTGTCTAAGAGCGAGGTTCGCAAAATAAAAAGCATAGAGAAGAAGATTCAAAAAACTTTTGAGAAAAAAGACATTCCATCTGGGATGGCTATTTGTGAAAAGCAGTTAATGCATCTTGCCAACAATATCAAGAAAACAGAAATTAACCATGATATAGACACATATTTGCCAAAAATAAATGAGGCTTTAGAAGATTTCAGTAAAGAAGAACTAATTAAAAAGTTTTTCTCTGTAGAGTTCACTCGTTTTTATAATTACTATAATAAGGCCAAAGACATCAATGCAAAAGCAGGTGTACAGCGCGAGTATAGTGATGACACTGGAAGTGTTCGTTATTTCTTAAATATTGGTAATAAAGACGATTTTGACTGGATGAGTTTAAAAGATTTCTTAAAAGATATCTTAGGACTTGGACAAGATGATGTTTATAAAGTGGATGTAAAAGACAGCTTTTCTTTTTTCAATACAGATGAGCAGCACAAAGATTTAGTACTACAAGCCTTTGAAGATTTTAAATTAGAAGGTAGAAATGTAAATGTAGAAATCTCTGAAAATTCTGGTGGTCGTGGCGCTAGAGGTCGTGGCAAAAGAAGTTTTGGGTCAGGAGATAGATCTCGCGGTAGAAGTGGCGGTGGTGGCTCTCGTGGCAAAAGCAGTGGTAGAAGTAGTGGAGGTTTTAGAAGCGGCGGCTCAAGTGGCGGCGGTGGCTATAAAGGAAAAAGAAGAGATGATAGTGGAGGCGGCTACGGAGATAGAAGCAGAAGAAGAGATGATAGCACCGGTGACTCTGGAGCTAGCAGAAGCAGAAGCAGAAGCAGCGAACGCACAAGTGATTTTGGTGATGCTGGCAATAAGTCTAAATTTAGCGGCAAACGTCGTGGAAAATCTAAGCCAGATACAGGTGGTACAGGTGGTAGAAGAAGAAGAAAGGATTAATCTTTTTTTTAAATAGTAATATCTTACAAGAGGTTTGTTGGTCTAGTACTGGCAAACCTTTTTTTATTACTTTTTATATACAAACATGATATGTTTTTTTCTCGCCTTGAAATTTTGGCATAATTTTACCGTCTATAATCTGTACATTTGTAAATGTACTATATGAAACAACTACTTACCCTCTTTTTATTCTCTTTACTTGTAACATCCTCATATGCTCAGGAGGTAGTTTCTATTCGTGGAACTGTAGAGAATGCCTCTGATGACAGTGTTCTTGAAAACGTTAATATTGTTAATTTAAATCAAGTTTGGGGAGCAACCACAGACAAAAAAGGAGCCTTTGAGATCAGAGCTGTAGTTAATGACACGCTCTTTTTTTCTTATCTAGGTTTTAAATCCATAAGAGTTCGTGTTACCAATGACTGGCTTTCTTATGGCATTGTAAAAATTAAGATGACAGAAATTGGTATTGCCTTGGAAGAGGTAATTGTTAAGCCCGTTACCTTAACAGGATATATTGAGGTAGATGCCCGCACCATTCCTATATATGATAATTACCGTTATCGCATTGAAGGTATTGGGGGTAGTGGTTATGAAGGGGGAGACAAACAACCAAGCGCGTTAAATAAGGTGTTGAGTTCTGTGTTTAATCCTGCAGATTTTCTATATAATGTGTTTGGTAAAAGGCCTAGGCAGATGAAGAAACTCCGTAAAATGAAAGAGAATGATGCCATAAGAAATCTTTTAGCAAGTAAGTTTGATAGAGAAACATTAATGGCTGTACTGCAATTAGAGCGTCTAGATATTGACGAAATATTAAATAACTGCACTTATTCTAGTGATTTTATTACAGCAGCAAGCGATCTTCAAATACTAGATGCCATTAGCGAATGCTATGAAGAATACCGTGTATTAAACAGAGGTAAATAATTACCATACTTTGTTTTAGTATCTTTAGGCTAAACAAGACACAATACAATATCTATTTAATTTTACATGGAAGATTTAGTAGCCAATCAACGCCTTTTTTTTAATTCGCATGCAACCAAAGATATTCGCTATAGAATACAGCAGTTAACGTGTTTAGAAAACGTGTTGAACAAAAACATTGAACTACTTGACAAGGCTATTTATGATGACTTTAAAAAAAGTAGCTTTGAGAATTACTTGACAGAAATTGGTCTTGTTTTACATGATATCAAACAAGCAAAAAAAAAGCTAGCGCGCTGGTCTTCAAGACAAAAAGTAAAAACAAACTTTGGTAATTTTCCAGCAACAAGTTACATTATACCTGAGCCACTAGGAGTAACCCTTATTATTAGCTCCTGGAACTATCCCTACCAACTTTCTTTGGCGCCTATTGTAGCTGCTATTACAGCAGGAAATACAATTATAGTAAAACCCAGTGAAATTTCTCCTCAGACTTCTAATGTGATGGCTAGCATTTTAAATGAAGCTTTTGATCCTAATTTTTTAAAAGTAATACAAGGAGGAGTTCAGCAAACTACAGAGCTGTTAAAACAAAAATTTGATAAGATTTTCTTTACTGGAAGTACTACGGTGGGTAAAATTGTTTACAAAGCTGCTGCAGCGCATTTAACTCCAGTTACTTTAGAACTTGGAGGGAAGAGCCCTGTTTTTATTACCAAAGATGCCAATA
>CBFHMO010000052.1:0-9992 GCA_965656925.1 Patiriisocius sp. | reverse complement strand
TTACTGTTTTTAAAGTAAAGAACTATCTGTATTAAGAATAGCCTTCAGTGCTGTTTTTAAAACCTCTGTAAAATTAAAAAACCCCTCAATGAATTAAATTGAGGGGTTTTTAAGTATCTTATATTAAGGGTTATGCATTTGCCATACGCGCATTTACAGCATCCCAGTTAATCACATTAAAAAATGCACTTACGTAATCTGGACGTCTGTTCTGGTAGTTTAGGTAGTATGCGTGTTCCCAAACATCAATTCCTAAAACTGGCGTTCCGCCGCAACCAACACCCGGCATAAGAGGGTTGTCTTGGTTAGGGCAACCACAAATATCTAAAGATCCGTCTTTAGCTACACATAAAAATGCCCATCCAGACCCAAATTGGGTTTTGGCAGCCGTCGCAAAAGTTTCTTTAAAAGCATCAAAACTTCCAAAAGAAGCGTCAATAGCTGCTGCTACTGCGCCTGTTGGAGCTCCTCCACCGTTTGGAGACATTACTTCCCAAAACAAAGAGTGGTTGTAAAAACCACCACCATTGTTTCTTACGGCTTTGTTGTTCATGTCAAGGTTTTGAAGAATTTCTTCAATGTTTTTTCCTTCCATGTCTGTACCTTTAATAGCTGCGTTAAGGTTGTTGGTGTATCCTTGGTGATGTTTCCCGTGATGGATCTCCATGGTTCTTTGATCTATATTTGGTTCTAATGCATTGTGAGCATACGATAGTTGTGGTAATTCAAAAGCCATAATAAGTAATTTTAAAATTATTGTTTTTTAATCTTGTGCAAAGTTACACATTAAGGGCTAATTATACTGTTATAGAAATATTAAGGTTTTAATACCTCCCTGGAAAGCTTTTATTAGCATCTACTTTTGCGTATTTTAGTGCAAAATATTACTACTTGAAAAACGACACTCCTTTTTTAATTTATGACGCCGCAGCGGGCAGCGGTAAAACGTATACACTGGTGAAAGAGTACCTGGGTTTTTTGTTAGGGCAACAAAAAAACAACTACTATCAATCTTTGTTGGCCCTAACCTTTACAAACAAGGCTGTTGCAGAAATGAAAGACCGCATTATTGAAAACTTGGTGGCCTTTTCTGAAAAAAATTCTGTCACAAACCCACCACAGATGATGCAAGATCTTGCATCAGAGCTGCACCTAGGGCTGCCTAAAATACAAACAAGGGCAAAGGCAATACTCACCCATATATTGCATAATTATGCTGGTTTTAGTGTAGAAACTATTGATAAATTTAACCACCGTCTTATTCGCACTTTTGCGAAAGATCTTTCCTTACCCAGCAATTTTGAAGTGGTGCTTGACCCAACAGTATTACTCACTGAGGCGGTAGACAAGCTCATAGACAAAACAGGGGTAGACCAGGCCATTACAAAGGTGCTAGTTGCCTTTGCCCTAGAAAAAGCGGATGATGACAAATCCTGGGATATTTCCAAAGATATTTTTAAAGCCGCAAAACTTTTAAACAACGAGGATGACGCGGTACACATCTCTCTTTTTAAAGACAAAACACTTTCAGATTTTGGAGATTTTAAAAAAGAGCTTCATAAGCACAAACATCTTTGTGAAGAAACTATTTTAAAAGAAATTCATGTAGTTTCTGATATTTTAACAACCCACGGGTTAGACAAAAAAGCGTTCTCAAGAGGATTGTTTATTACCTTTATAGGTAGATTAAAAACCAAAGAGTATGCTAAGATAGCGTTTTCTGCAGCGTGGATACAAGACCTTGCACAAAAACCAATGTATAGCGCCACATGGGCAAAAAAAAACGAAGCCCTTGCAACAATTATAGACCAAAACCAATCGGTGTTTGAGGCTTTTATTACTGCTGCCCGAAAACAAGTAAATACCCTTAGGTTTATTGCAGCTATTTTAAAAAATCTCACCCCGCTCTCTGTAATTAATCTGGTAAGTAAAGAACTTGCCACATTACAAGAGGAGCAAAACTTGGTGCCAATTGCGCAGTTTAATGCCCTAATCCATAAAGAAATAAAAGACCAACCAGCGCCCTTTATCTATGAGCGATTGGGAGAGCGGTACAGTCATTTTTTTATTGATGAGTTTCAAGACACCTCTGTCATGCAATGGCAAAATATGATTCCTTTGTTAGACAACACTCTATCTCAGGCACAAACCTCCAAAGAGGGTTCGCTGCTTTTGGTGGGAGATGTAAAACAAGCAATTTATAGATGGAGGGGAGGTAATCCAGAACAGTTTTTATCACTCATCCATGAAAAATCTGCCTTTGACACGGCAGATCCTGAGATAGAAAACTTGCCTAAAAATTACCGAAGCTTAAAAGAGATTATCTGTTTTAACAATGATTTTTTCTCTTATGTGGCACAATATTTAGAAGACCCTTTGCATGAAAAATTATATCTCGATGGCAACAAGCAAGAGCATAATGAAAAAGCAAATGGATATGTTAATTTAGAATTTATAGAAGGCCAAAACAAGGAAGAAAAAAACCAACTATACGCAGAAAAAACCCTTGCCATTGTCAAGCAATTAAGCCAAAGCGGGTTTGCCTATAGTGATATTTGTGTGTTAACCCGAAAGAAAGATGATGGCGTGTTTTTAAGCACCTATCTTATGGAGCATGATATAAGCGTTATTTCCTCAGAGACCCTACTTTTAGACAACGCAGCTGTGGTTAAATGTATCTATAATACCATCCTGCTCAGTGTGCAACCCACAGATACACAAACCAAAATAGGCGTGTTGGATTTCTTGCACGCACATTTTAAAATAGCCGTAGACAAACACTCCTTTTTTACTTCTTTTTTGGAACCTGGGGCCTTGTTTTCTGAGACACTAAAAAAATACGATATTGATTTCGACCTTCAGCAGGTGGCGCAAAAATCTTTATATCAGGGCGCAGAGTATATTGTAAAACAATTTGGCTTAGACAAAATTGCAGACGCGTATTTATATGGTTTTATGGATCTTGTTTTTGAATACCAACAAAAACCGCAAGCAGACACTTTAGGCTTTATAGATTTTTGGGAAACAAAAAGACAGACCGCCTCTATTGCCTGTGGAGAGAACACTAACGGTGTTCGGTTCATGACCATTCACAAGGCCAAAGGCCTTGAATTTCCTGCGGTTATATTTCCATACGCCAACATAGAACTTTACAAGGAGCAGGAACCTAAGACTTGGATTTCTGTACCCCAGTCTTGGAGTCAAGACTTTGATCAAACACTTATTAATTATAATAAAGGCATTACTGAGTTTAATGATCAAGGGGCGGCTATTCAAACCATAGCCCTAGATAACTACAACCTATTGTATGTAACCCTTACGCGCGCCATAGAGCAGCTATACATTATCACAGAGAGCCCCAAAGAAGTGAAAGATTCAATCAAAAATTTTCAGCAACTTTTTTCTGAATTTTTAAAGCATCAGGGCATCTGGGATGATGGCCAAAAGGTGTATACCTTCGGAAATTTCGGCCCTCAAGCTCATGGAAAAACCAAACAAACCAGTAAGCGGGTTTCTCCTGAGTTTATAAGTAGTACTCCCCAAGGGCATAATTTACATATTATAAACACCAGGGGGCATACCTCAGATAGCAACATAAAAGAGGCTATTGCAGAAGGAAACCTTTTTCATGACACCATGCAGGAAATTAAACATCATGGCGATGAGGTTTTTGTTTTTCAGAAATTAAGACGCCTTGCGACCATCCGCGAAGAAAAAATAGCCGCCTTACAATTAAAGGTGCAAACCGTATTACAAGACCCGGCTCTGTTTGCTTTATTTGAAAATGACGCTCAAGTCTATAACGAGCGTGATATTATAACAAAGCAAGGACACACCCTAAGACCAGACAGATTAAATTTTCATCCTCAAACAAACTCAGTAACTATTGTAGATTACAAAACAGGGACTCCAAGTTATGATCATGAAGATCAAATAAACGGCTATGCAACCGCCCTTGTTGAGATGGGCTATACTATTAAAGACAAAATTTTGGTCTATACAAATCAAACAATACTAATAAATAAAATTTAACTTTGCTTTTTTAAAATCATCGCAAACCACACATATGTACGGAACCATTAAGGAGCATTTACAAAAGGAAATACAGGATATTAAAGACAATGGTCTTTTTAAAACAGAGCGCATCATTACTTCCCCTCAAGGCGCAGAAATAACTATTAATACTGGAGAAACGGTGCTAAATTTTTGTTCTAACAATTACTTAGGACTTTCTTCTCATCCAGAGGTTGTACAAGCGGCAAAAGACGCTATGGACACCCATGGCTTTGGTATGTCTTCGGTTCGTTTTATTTGCGGCACCCAAGACATCCACAAAACACTAGAGTCTAAAATCGCAGATTTTTATGGCACCCAAGACACTATATTGTACGCCGCCGCTTTTGATGCGAACGGAGGGGTTTTTGAACCTCTACTAGGTAAAGAAGATGCTATAATTAGCGACTCTTTAAACCATGCCTCTATTATTGATGGGGTGCGTTTGTGTAAAGCAGCAAGATATAGATACGCAAACAACAACATGCAAGAGCTGGAGCAAAGACTCAAAGAGGCAAATGAAAATGGAGCTCGGTTTAAAATTATTGTAACAGATGGTGTCTTTTCTATGGACGGTATTGTGGCTTCTCTAGACAAGATTTGCGATTTAGCAGATGCCTATGACGCCCTTGTAATGATTGATGAGTGTCACGCCACTGGTTTTATTGGCCAAACAGGAAGAGGAACCCTTGAAGATAAAGGAGTGATGGGCCGCATTGATATTATTACTGGAACTCTTGGAAAAGCCATGGGTGGTGCTATGGGAGGATACACTACTGGTAAAAAAGAAGTTATCGAGCTATTGCGCCAACGATCTCGTCCTTACTTGTTTTCAAATTCATTGGCACCGGCAATTGTTGGGGCCTCTATAAAAGTGTTTGAAATGCTCGAGAGTGACACCACACTAAGAGATACCTTAGAGAACAACACAAATTACTTTAAAAACGCGATGAAAGAAGCTGGATTTGATATTGTAGATGGAGACTCTGCTATTGTTCCTGTTATGTTGTATGACGCCAAACTTTCACAGACCATGGCAAACATGCTCTTGGAAGAAGGGATATACGTAATAGGCTTCTTCTACCCAGTGGTACCAAAGGATAAGGCTAGAATTAGGGTGCAGTTATCTGCAGCACATACCAAAGAACATCTAGATAAAGCTATTGCCGCTTTTGTTAAAGTGGGCAGAAAACTAAGTGTTATATAGCGTCTTATGATATTTAAATACACAAAAACGCTATGAAATTATTAAAAATTTAATAGATTTGTTTTTGTTAATAAAGTATAACAACTTACTTTTGCAATTAATAATATACATAACTAAACAAATAATTATGAAACATCTTAAAAGTATCTTAGTTGCTGCCCTTGTTCTATTAGTAACAAGCGTAACAAATGCTCAAGATAAAAACAATCCATGGGCTATCGAGGTAGGTGTAAACGCTATTGATACCTTTCCAACAGGTCTTAGAGACGGACAATCAGAAAAAGATCCTTTGAATGGTAATCTTTTTGATGAATATTTTAATGTAAAAGATCATTACAATATTCTTCCTTCTGTATCTAGAGTTGCAGTAGGATACTACCTAGGTGATGGATTCACAATGGGCGCAGTAGGTACTGTAAACAAAGTTGAAAGACTAGGTCGTGTTGATATTGAAAGTATTAACTACTACGGTTTCGATGGAGAAATAAAATATAGCTTTAGAGAAATGCTAGGGAACGGTTGGGTTGACCCTTCTATCGGTATTGGTGGAGGTTACACTTGGCTTGGTGATGCTAGATTTGGTACTGCCAATGGTATAGCTGGTGTTAAGTTTTGGATGTCAGAATCTTTAGCTGTAAACTTCCAGTCTACTTACAAGCATTCTTTTGAGGACTACGGAGCTAAGCACTTCCAACATTCTGTTGGTGTATTGTTTAAGTTTGGTGGAAAAGATACAGACTCAGATGGTGTATATGACCACGAAGATGCTTGTCCAGAAGTTGCAGGTCTTGCACAATTTAACGGTTGTCCTGATACAGACCTTGATGGTGTAGAAGACAGAGAAGATACCTGTCCTAATACTCCAGGTCTTGCAGAATTTGCAGGTTGCCCAGATACAGACGCCGATGGTGTTGCAGATCCACAAGATGCTTGCCCTACTGTTGCAGGTCTTGCTTCTATGAATGGTTGTCCAGATGCTGATGGTGACGGTGTTACTGATGCAGAGGATGCATGTGCTACTCAAGCTGGTGATAAAGCTAACAAAGGATGCCCATGGCCAGATACTGATAATGACGGTGTTTTAGACAAAGACGATGAATGTCCTGCAGTAGTTGGTACTGTTGCAAACAAAGGATGTCCAGAGGTTCCTCAGTTAACAATGGAGATCATGAAAGAATTGAATGACATGTCAAAAACTATCTTGTTTGATATTGGAGAGTCTTCAGTACACACAGATTCTTATGACACACTTCAAAAGATAAAAGATGTTATGAGTACCTATTCAGATGCTTCTTTTGTAGTTACTGGTTACACAGATAACACTGGTAGCGATACAAAAAACCAAACACTTTCTGAAGAGAGAGCAATGGCTGTGAAAAGTTACTTAGAATCATTAGGTCTTGCTGCAGGTAGATTATCTACAGAAGGTGCTTCAACTTCTAATCCAGCGGCTTCAAACAACACAAGAGCTGGTAGAAAACAAAACAGACGTGTAGAGATTTCTTCTAAAGAGTAATCTTCCACAAATAAATAATAGAAAGCGCCTCCTTTTAAGGGGGCGTTTCTTATTTTTATAACATGCATACTTTTCTAGAAGAAACAATTCAATACCTCACAAAAAAACATGGCTCTTTATCACAGCTCACTATTATTCTTCCAAGTAAAAGAGCAGGGGGCTTTCTTTTAAACCACCTAAAAAACCAAGCGCTTCACACAAGCTTTGCTCCTAAAATTATTAGCATAGAAACATTTATTGAAACTGTTTCTGACCTTAATATCATTGACCCAACGGCGCTATTATTTAAAAGCTATGAAACCTATCTCTCACTAGATAGTATCCCAGAGAAAGAGAGTTTTGATACCTACAGCTCCTGGGCCACTTCATTACTAGGAGATTTCAATGAGATTGACCGCTACCTTTTAGATACGCACTCTTTTTTTAATTACTTGAATGATATTCAAGATTTAAACCATTGGTATCTTAGAGAGGATAAAACACCGCTTATAGAAAAATACCTCGCTTTTTGGAACAGCCTCCAAGAATTTTACAAGACCCTAAAAGACACTTTATTAAAAGACCATCAAGGCTATCAAGGTCTTGTGTATAGAAAAGCGGCCGAAGATATCTCTCATTACATGGAGGCCAATAAAGCCACAAAGCACGTTTTTATAGGCTTTAACGCACTTAATACTGCAGAGCAGCACATACTCCAAGAACTTCTAGAACTAGATCACAACGAGGTTATTTGGGACACAGACAGCTATTTCTTTGAAGACACGACCCACAGTGCATCTTTGTTTTTAAGAGACTATAAAAATAATTGGAAGTTCTACCAAAAAAACAGCTTCACTAGCGTTGCTAGTAATTTTATAAAGCCAAAGGCTTTTTCATTTGTTGGGGTTCAAAAAAATATAGGGCAAGTCAAATATGTAGGCAACCTATTGGCTACCTACACCAAAGAACAACTAGCGCATACGGCCATTGTTTTGGCAGATGAAAATCTACTATTACCTTTATTGCACTCTCTGCCAGAAAATGTTGATCAAGTAAACATTACCATGGGGGTAGCGCTAAAAACGATGCCTTATGCTACTTTTTTTGAGATTCTATTTTCAGTAAAAGTAAAACCTGCAGGTAGTTATTACTATAAAGATGTCCAATCTATTTTAAGTCATCCTTTTATAAGCAATACGATGGCTAGTGCCGGCGCTATGTTGTCACAGATTAAAAAAGAGAACATAACCCATAGCACCCAGGAGTATTTGCTGTCAATTTCAGACCCAAAGGATCATGAAATTTTAAAATTATTATTTCAAGACTGGGCCCAAGATAGCGGTATGGCTATTAGCTGTTGTAATACCCTGCTGCAGCGGGCAAGTTCTCGTAATTTAAGCGCTATCGAGGAAGTTTCTATAACTCATCTGCAAGAGATTTTTTTGAAAATTGCCGCTCTTAATGATTCTTATACCTATCTAACAACGCTCAAAACAGTGCAACAGCTCTACAGAGAACTTATAGCAAATACCACTCTAGATTTTAAGGGAGAGGCCTACCAGGGGCTTCAGATTATGGGGGTGTTAGAGTCAAGGGTCTTGGATTTTAAAAATATAATAATGACTTCTGTAAACGAGGGCACCTTACCCTCTGGAAAATCGAACGCCTCTTTTATTACCTATGATTTAAAAAAGCAATACAACTTACCAAGTTTTACAGAGAAAGACGCTATTTACACCTATCATTTCACTCATTTATTACAAAGAGTAGAAACGGCCACCCTTTTATATAATACACATACAGAGGGATTAAATACAGGAGAGAAGAGCAGATTTTTGTTGCAACTTGAAGTGGCCAAACAGCCCAATCACACCATCACCCACACTACCGTGAGCCCAAAAATAACGATGGGTCAAAAAACATTGGCACGTATAGAGAAGACTCCAAAAATATTAGAGCGTTTACAAGAAATAGCATCTGGCGGTTTTTCTCCCTCTTCTCTTACCAGTTATATTAGAAACCCGATAGATTTTTATTACCAGAAGGTGTTAAAAATCCAGGAGCATCAAGAAGTAGAAGAAACCGTAGCAGCCAGCACCCTAGGAACCATCGTGCATGACACCCTTGAGGTGTTATACACTCCCTTTGTTTCTAAGGTATTATCTGTAAGGGATCTAGAAAGTATTTATCCTAAAATTTCAGCACAGATCACTGCACAGTTTGTAAAAAGCTTTAGGGGAGGAGATTTCTCTACGGGTAAAAACTTGCTCATTTTTGAAGTTGCAAAAAAATATGTGTCCAATTTTATTGATTTTGAAATCAAAGAGGTGAAGGCAGGCAATGAAATTATTATTAAAGCACTGGAGGCAGATTTAGGCATTAGTGTTGAAGTGCCGGGGCTTGATTTTCCGGTTCGTGTTGGCGGTAAGGTAGACCGTATAGACCACTACAATGGCGATTTGCGAATTATTGATTACAAAACAGGAAAAGTAGAGCAAAAAGATCTGGTTGTTTCGCACTGGGAAAAAATAAGGCAAGAGTACTCCTTTAGCAAAGCCTTCCAGGTACTTACCTACGCGCTTATTTATAATGACACAGCCCCAATCACCCAGGCATTTGGGGGGATTATTTCTTTTAAAAACTTGGGCAGTGGCTTTTTAAAATTTGGAGTAAAAGAACAATCTAAAAAAGACCATGTTATCTCTCAAGAAACCCTGGTGTTATTTAAAGAGCAACTCATTGCCCTTATCCAAGAGATATGTGACATAAGCATCGATTTTCAAGAAAAAGAAGTGTAATGCAGTGTATTAAAAACCAAGCACTGGCACCATTACAGCCCGCACAAAAACCCATTGTGTATGATACCTATTATAAAAATAACGGCAAGGCCAAACCTGTTGTAATTTTTTGTCATGGCTATAAAGGTTTTAAAGATTGGGGACCTTGGCATTTAGTTGCCGCCGCCTTTGCTCAGGCAGGATTCTTTTTTCTAAAATTTAATTTCTCTCACAATGGCGGTACTGTACACCAACCTATAGATTTTCCAGATTTAGAGGCTTTTGCACAAAATAATTACTCCTTAGAGCTTGATGATGTAGATAGGGTTCTAGATTTTATTTGCTCAGATTCTAAGCATAAGAGCCAAATAGATATCTCAAAAATAAATCTAATTGGCCACAGCAGAGGTGGGGGTATTGTGCTTATTAAAGCCCAAGAAGACTCAAGAGTAAATAAGGT
>CBFHMO010000051.1:0-10272 GCA_965656925.1 Patiriisocius sp. | reverse complement strand
TCTTTTGTAAAAAGAAGTCTTTGTTTAGAGTAGCTCCACCCTCAAAGTGGACCATTTTTATTCTAATTGGAGAATCTTGATCATACAAGCCAACACCAATAGCTTTGTTTTTTGAATGACTAAAAATAATTGCAATATCACCAGTTACTCCCTCTTTATTTATTTTTTCAATACTATCTGTGAAAATCCATGGATGCTTTGAGCGAACACTACGTTCTCCAATAACACTGAGTTTTACTGCCAAAACTTTTGGAGTACC
This sequence comes from Patiriisocius sp., assembly GCA_965656925.1. Taxonomy (GTDB): domain Bacteria; phylum Bacteroidota; class Bacteroidia; order Flavobacteriales; family Flavobacteriaceae; genus Patiriisocius. The sequence goes on along the minus strand of CBFHMO010000051.1, from coordinate 10,013 downwards.
TTGGGGTAATAATTGGGTATACACTAAATATGTTTATTTAAGTTTTTTTGGTATTTACTTTGCACCAAATCTACAAGTACAAGTACAGCAATCACAAAATAAAAGGTCGTTTTACTCATTGGTGTGACGTGGTTTCCAAATAACTCAAGTTGAGCGAGGTGTCCTGCCTCAGATAAAAGCATGATACCTACAATCAATAAAATGAAAAGCCCTAAAACCTCATACATCCGGTTCTTTTTTAGAAAATCTGTAACCTTACCACTTAGCCAAATCATTACAACTCCACCAATAACTATTGCAGTGCCCATTACCCAAAAAACATCTGTTAAGGCAATGGCTCCCAAAATAGAGTCAAAAGAAAAGATCAAGTTCATTAGTATTATAGAGGCAATAATCATGTTCAAAGATTTTGGTTTAGAATCAATTTGATTGTGCGCGTCTAAGGCCATCATGTGCATTATTTCTCTAACTGCTGTCCACATAATAAAAACACCTCCCACCAAAACAATTAAACTATGTAAATTAAAAACACCTTTTACAATACCCTCTAGATTCATTTCAAACAATGGGTCTTGAAAAAGTGCAATTACTTTTAATAAAACAAATAGTAGTACTAAGCGTAAAATAATTGCCCCAATGATACCAATTTTCCTAACTCTAGCCTGCTCCTTTAATGGAGCTCGCTTGGATTCAAGAGAAATATAAAGTAAGTTATCTAGCCCTAAAACACATTGCAATAAGGTTAAAAGACCAAGGGTGATAAAATTTTCTAGTGTAAAAAGTGCTTCCATAGCGGTGTTTTGTTTGTTAGCGATTCTAAATAATACACAACATTAATAGACTGTTAAACAGCAAACTACAAGCAGTAGCTGCAACTAGAGCATGAGTGTTTAATAAGCAATTAATTCTTTTAAGGCAGCATCAAATCTATCATTTGCCAAGTATTCTCTTTCTAAATCTGCCGCAAAAGGAATAGGAGTTTCTAGTCCTGCTACACGTTTTATAGGTGCGTCTAGATCTTCAAAACAATGCTCAGAGATTAAAGCAGAAATATCACTAGCAATACCCCCAAACATAGAGTCTTCTTGCAAGATGATGACTTTTCCAGTTTTGCGTACAGAAGTGTATATAGTTTCTGTGTCTAGTGGAGATAAGCTGCGTAGATCTATAAGATCAGCATCAACAGAGGTGTCGTCCGCTAGAGTTTTTAAAGCCCAGTGTACACCCATACCATAGGTAACTATTGTTACCTGATCTCCTTGCTTTAAAACAGCAGCTTTTCCTATTGGCAATGTGTAATAATTTGTAGGCACTTGTTGACGAATACTTCTATAAAGTGCTTTGTGTTCAAAAAATAGTACTGGATTTGGATCTTCTATAGCTTCAGCCAGAAGCCCTTTGGCATCATACGGAAAAGCCGGATATACTACCTTTAATCCAGGGGTGTGTGTAAACCAAGCTTCATTGGTTTGGCTATGAAAAGGACCAGCGCCAACCCCGGCGCCACAAGGCATACGTATTACTACATCTGCTTTTTGAGCCCAACGATAATGTGATTTTGCTAAATAATTAACAATAGGATTAAAACCAGAGGTTACAAAATCAGAGAATTGCATTTCCATAATAGCTTTATACCCACAAATAGAAAGCCCCATTGTTGCCGATACAATAGCAGATTCACAAATAGGTGTGTTTCTAACTCTATCCTTACCAAACGCTTCTAGAAAACCATCCGTTATTTTAAATACACCGCCATATTCAGCAATATCCTGGCCTACAATAACGCTGTTATCATGACGCTCCATTGATTGTTTTAAGCCCTGGGAGATAGCATCTATTAGACGCAATTCTTTAGTTTGGTCATTAGGTGGTGTTTCCTGATACTCATAGTGATGGTACACATCTTTTAATTCTTGCTCGTTATTTGCAATAATTGTTGGTTCATTAAATGCAAGATCTAAACCATCAGTAATCTCTTTTTTAATAACACTTTTAAATGCAGAAATATCTTCCTGGCTAAGATGTTTTTGTGCAAGTAAATAATTCTCGAAGTTTATAAGAGGATCTTTAGCCTCCCAAGAGTCTAACAAATCTTGAGGTACGTATTTGGTGCCACTGGCCTCTTCATGACCCCGCATTCTAAAGGTTTTAAATTCTAGAAGCACGGGTCTTGGATGCTCGCGCATATCTTTAACAAGGGCTTGTACCTTAGTATACACCTCAATTATATTATTTCCTTCAATAATATGTGACTCCATACCATACCCTTTACCTCGGTCTGCAAGGTGTTCACAAAAATATTGTTCACTAGATGGTGTGGAGAGCCCATAGCCATTATTTTCTATACAAAATAGTACGGGTAATTGCCAAACAGAGGCTACGTTTAACGCCTCATGAATATCTCCTTCACTGGTTCCTCCCTCTCCCGTAAAAACAGCACAAACCTGTTTGTTTTTTTTTAATTTGTTTGCAAGTGCTATACCATCTGCTACCCCAAATTGAGGTCCTAGGTGGCTAATCATACCCACGATGTTAAACTCCTGTGTTCCGAAATGAAAACTCCTATCACGACCCTTTGTAAAACCATTGGCTTTACCTTGCCACTGAGAAAATAATCTAGCTAAGGGTATTTCTCTAGTGGTAAACACCCCTAAGTTACGATGCATTGGAAGGATGTATTCTTCTTTGTTTAAAACAGCTGTAATCCCAACAGATATTGCCTCTTGGCCAATACCACTAAACCATTTAGATATTTTGCCTTGACGCAATAAAATCAACATTTTCTCCTCAATTAATCGAGGCTTAAGCATCGATTTGTAAAGAAAAATCAATCTATCCTCAGGGATGTTTTGCGTTTGGTAATCGAAATTAATATTTGTTGCTGCTTGCAAGCTCATAGGGTATAGTATAAGATTTCAAATGTATAAAAAAAGAAAATGCTCAAATTGAATAAATACATTTTTTTCAAACATGAAATAACCTTTGTATTTTAATATATTTGTATGTAAAATTTTTAGCTCATGAATAAAATCCCAAGTGTAGATTTGGCAGACTTCTTAAGCGAAGACCCTAATCGTAAACAAAAATTTGTAAATGAAATTGGTACTGCCTATGAAAACATAGGATTTGTATCACTAAGAAGCCATTTTTTAGATGACGGGCTTGTTTCAAATCTCTACAAAGAAGTAAAAGCATTTTTCGCCCTAGACCTTGCTCAGAAAAAAAAGTATGAAATAGAGGGACTTGGAGGACAGCGAGGCTATGTTTCTTTTGGTAAAGAACATGCAAAAGGAAAAAAAGAAGGCGATTTAAAAGAGTTTTGGCATTTCGGTCAAGAGCCGAGTGATGATGCAAAGCTGTCTGAGGTGTATCCAGATAATGTTCATGTAGATGAGCTACCCGATTTTAATGCCACTGGTATGCAAGCATATAGAATGCTAGAAAAAACAGGTATTTATGTGCTTAGGGCTTTAGCGCTATATATTGGTGTAGATGAATTCTATTTTGATCACTGGGCATCAAATGGAAACAGTATTTTAAGACCTATCCACTACCCTCCTATCACCAAAGAACCTCAGGGAGCTGTAAGAGCAGGAGCGCATGGAGATATAAATCTAATCACACTACTTATGGGTGCATCTTCAGGTGGGCTGCAAGTATTGCGTAAAGATGGCCAATGGATTGACGCAATACCAGAGGAAGATGAGCTGGTTATAAACGTAGGAGACATGCTAGAGAGGCATACAAATAACAAATTACGTTCTACCATACATAGAGTTACAAACCCTCCTAAAGAGCAGTGGGATAGCCCACGATTTTCCATTCCATTTTTTATGCACCCAAGAGGTGACATGGATTTAAGCTGCATGGAGCTATGTGTTGATGATAAGCACCCAAAATCTTTTGATGATATTACCGCTGGAGACTTTTTAACGCAGCGGTTAATTGAGATAGGTTTAAAAAAGTAAACTGTGGATTTAAAAGACCAACTTAAAAAATTATATCCAGATCATGTAGCAATAACCCCTAGCGAAATTGCTATTGAGACAAAACTTTGGATACAAGAAGATCCTTTAGTTTGTAAATATGAAAAACGAAAAGGCAAACCCATTACTATTATAGAAGGATATACTGGAACTATTAATGATTTTAAACAACTTTCAAAAGAAATTAAAAAACTTTTAAGTGTAGGAGGTAGCTTTAAAAACAAGCAGATAATCATACAAGGAGATTATCGAGATAAAATAATGACGTTTTTACAAACAAAAGGTTTTAAAACTAAACGTGTTGGAGGCTAGTTATTTTGCAATAACGGGAGTCGTGTTTTTGTTATTATAAAAAATAAACATTAAATCATAATTTTTGAGACCAATTGCCAAAAGTGAACTTATAATAAATGAAGATGGTAGTATTTATCATCTAAATTTAAAACCCGGTGATATCGCTACTACTATTATCACCGTTGGTGATCCAGATAGAGTTGAAGAAGTTTCAAAACATTTTGACACCATAGATTTTAAAGCTCACAAAAGAGAGTTTAAAACACATACAGGAACCTATAAGGGTAAAAGAATTACAGTAATCTCTACAGGTATTGGGACAGACAACATCGATATTGTGTTTAATGAGTTGGATGCACTGGTAAATATCGATTTTAAAACAAGAACTATAAAAAAAGAACATACTACCTTGACTTTTATTAGAATAGGTACCAGTGGAGCTATACAAAAAAACATTCCTATAGATAGTTTTTTGATCTCTGAGAAAGCAATAGGTTTTGACAACTTACTTCACTTTTATGACACCAAAAACCTCTTAGACCATCGTTTCTCGGATGCATTAAAAACACACTGTAATTGGAGCCCTTTAAATGCTTCACCCTATGTAGTGAATGCAAGTGAAAAATTACTTTTAATTTTTAATGACACCTTATTTACAAGAGGTTGCACAGCAACTAATGTTGGGTTTTATGGACCACAAGGAAGGGAACTACGCCTTAAAATAAAAGATGAAAATTTAAATGAACGTCTTGCATCTTTTGAGTATCAAGATATTAAAATCACTAATTTAGAAATGGAAACCTCTGGCATCTATGGACTAGCAGCATTATTGAATCATCATGCTATTTCTCTGAATGCTATTTTAGCCAACAGAGCAGCTCAAACTTTTAGCGATTCTCCAAACCAGACTGTGGCTAAATTAATTACAACAACTCTTAATATTATAGCCAATAAAGTATAAATCTCGTATTTTTACAAGCCTAGCAAAATATCCTAAAATGAAGTCGGTTATATTCTATGAAAAATTTTAAAATTGGTGGTGTTCCAGAGCACTTTAACCTTCCTTGGTACCTAACTTTAAAAAACAAAGAGTACCAGGATAAAAACATAAACTTACGTTGGCAAGATTACCACAGCGGTACTGGAGAGATGTGTAATGCCCTTCGCAGTGGTGAGATTGACATGGCTGTAATTTTAACAGAGGGTATTGTAAGAGATATTACCAAAGGAAATCCTAGTAAAATAGTACAGGTGTTTATTGAAACTCCTCTAATTTGGGGAATTCATGTGTCTAAAAATAGTCCCTACTCAACAATCAATGATTTAAAAGGCAAAAAAGCTGCTATTAGTAGATATGGTTCTGGCTCCCACTTAATGTCTTACGTTAATGCAGAGAATCAAGGCTGGAACATAGAAAAAGAGCTTGATTTTGAAGTCATTGAAAATCTAGAAGGTGCTTTAGAGCATCTTCCAAAAGGAAAAGGTGATTATTTTATGTGGGAGAAATTCACTACAAAACCATATGTAGATAATGGCCCATTTAAATTGCTTGGCCAGTGCCCTACCCCATGGCCTTGCTTTGTAATAGCCGTAAGAGATACTTTGTTAGAACAAGACCCAACAGCTGTAAAGGATATTTTAAAAATAATTAATAACACCACCAAAAAATTTAAAGCATCTGCTGGTGTAGATCTTTTAATTGCCAACAGGTACAAACAAAAAATAGAAGATGTACAACAGTGGCTATCCCTTACCCAGTGGAGCCAAAAACAGCTTTCTATTACTAATCTTAAGAAAGTTCAAGAAAAGCTACTGCAATTAGAATTAATTGAAAACATTGTTTCTAAAGAAGAAATCTTGTTTGAATTTTAGCCTAACTAGTTGTTTTTTAGCTTGTTATTTTCCTTTAATTAAAAAAGTATTTTTTTTAACATATTTTATTCTGCCCAACGCAACCCTTTATCTAATTGGTCATCTAATAAAGGTAAATATAAAATATATGAACACATTTCTTATAATTTTAGCCTCTTTAGTAGCCACCACTTTCTTCTTGTTACACTTTAGTTGTAACGATACTACTGAGCCTTCAAATAAAGATAAAGAGTAAGTTTTTTTTTAGTAAATATAGTTTGAGATTATCCATTTTATAATGTATTATAAAATGGATTTTTTTTATCCTCTTACCAATTAATCGGAGTTTTGCCTTGAGCTACCAAGTACTCATTTGTTAGGCTAAAATGTTTATTTCCAAACCAATACCCTCTATTTGCGCTGAATGGTGACGGATGTCCACTTGTAAGAATATGGTGTTTGCTAGCATCTATTTTTTTTGCTTTTTTCTTAGCAAAACCTCCCCACAACAAAAAGACAACTCCTTTTTTATGGGTAGATATTTCAGAAATAATAGCGTCTGTAAAAGTCTCCCATCCTTTTTTTTGATGACTTGCTGGTTTGTGAGCCCCTACGGTTAATGTTGCATTTAATAAAAGTACTCCCTGGCTAGCCCAGCGTTCTAAATTTCCAGATTTGGGGATAGCAATACCTAGATCACTTTCTAGTTCTTTAAAAATGTTTTTAAGTGATGGTGGGTGTGCAACAGTATCTTTTACAGAAAAACTTAGCCCATTTGCCTGCCCTTTGTCATGGTAAGGATCTTGACCTATAATAACAACTCGCAACTCATTAAAACAGGTTTGCTGTAGAGCTTTAAACATATCTTCTTTGGCAGGATAACACGGAGCTTCTTGATAGGCTTTATCCACAAATGAGCTTAAAGACTTAAAATAGTCTTTGCTAAATTCTTCTTGTAAAATAGGTGCCCACGTTGGGGAAATATTAACATGCATTATGCTTATTTTTGCAATGTAAAATTACTTCTTTTGTTAGCCATTAGAAAATAATTATTTTAAATATAACGATTCCCCCTTGGTTACAAGTATGATTAAAATTGATTCCAAAACCCTTGAAGATTTAGAGTTTCCTGTTGTTTTACAGCAGGTTTCAAATTTTTGTATCACAGATCCTGGAAAACAAAGAGTGCTTTCTATAACGCCTTTTGATGATTCGCAGTATATCCAAACAGCTTTACAACAAGTTAAAGAATATACCGCCTCCTTTGGCAGTGACGCTCCCATAGCTAATCATGGCTTTGAACCTATCTTTAAAGAATTACAATTACTAGATATAGAAAACAGCTCACTAGATATTACTGGTTTTAGAAAAATCTTAACCATTTGCCAGACAACTCAAACACTTCTGGCATTTTTCAAAAAATTTGAAGAGTTTTATATTCATTTAAACCAAAATGCAAATACCATATCCTACCGTGCAAATATTGCCACAGAGATTCAAGCTATATTTAATAAATATGGAGAACTTAGAGATGATGCCTCTGTGCAACTGTCTCAAATTCGTAAACGGCTAAATGTAGTAAAAGGACAAGTGAACTCCTCTTTTGGTAAAGCCTTAACCAGATATATTGGTAACGATTACTTAGACGAAATACGAGAGTCTGTGGTAGAAAACAGACGGGTATTGGCTGTAAAGGCTATGTATAGGCGTAAAGTTAGAGGTACGGTTCTTGGCACTTCAAAAACAGGCAGTATTGTTTATATGGAGCCACAAGAAACCTTTGAGTTTACTACAGAACTGAGTAATTTAGTATATGAAGAACTTGAAGAAATTAAACGTATTTTAAAAATGCTTACAGAATATGTAAGACCCTATACCCCACTACTTGCAGCATATCAAGAGTATCTAGTACACATAGATACCGTATCAGCAAAGGCAAAGTATGCCGTTGAAATTAATGGTGTGTTACCTCTTATTACAACTCAAAGAAGACTCTCTTTAGTAAAGGCATACCATCCTTTATTATACACGGCAAATAAAAAACGAAAAGAAAAAACCCACCCCCAAAGCATAGCTCTTACCCAAGAAGGGCGTATTATCGTTGTTTCTGGACCTAACGCCGGAGGAAAAAGTATTACATTAAAAACTGTTGGTTTGTTACAAGTAATGTTACAAAGTGGTTTTTTAGTACCCCTTCAAGCAAATAGTGAAATGTGTTTGTTTGACCGCATACTTACAGATATTGGAGATAATCAATCTATAGAAAATCATTTAAGCACCTATAGTTACCGGTTAAAGAAGATGAATCATTTTTTGCGGAAATGCAATAAAAACACGCTATTTCTAATAGATGAATTTGGTACAGGCTCAGATCCAGAACTAGGTGGCGCTTTAGCTGAAACCTTCTTGGAAGTGTTTTATGAGCGGGAAGCTTTTGGAATTATAACCACCCACTATGCTAATTTAAAACTCTTAGCAAACGAGCTTCCTTACGCCGTAAATGCCAACATGCTTTTTGACAGTAAAACCCTTGAACCACTTTACAAACTTTACCTAGGTGAGGCAGGTAGTTCTTTTACTTTTGAAGTTGCTCAAAAAAATGGCATACCCTATAGCCTTATTAACAGGTCTAAAAAGAAAGTAGAAGGAGGTAAAATACGTTTTGATAAATCTATTGCAGACCTGCAAAAAGAACGCTCAAAACTTAGAAAAAACTCTGAGTACCTTGAGAGTTCAGCTCAAAAGGCTAAAACGAAAGAAAAAGAGTTAGCGGCTGTTAATTTAAAAGTGAAAGACAAACTAGAGAGTTATCAAGAACTCTATGATAGCAACCAAAAATTAATTGCTATTGGTAAAAAGTTTGACCAACTCTCTGAGAAATATCACAACAACAAAAAGAAAAAACTGTTGCAGGAAGAGCTATTTAAACTGGTAATGGTAGAAAATAGTAAGCGCAAGAAAATAGCGCACAAACTAACAAAACAGGTTAAAACCAAACAGCGTATCACCCAACAAGAGGTAGATGTTAAGGTTGAAGAAATACGCACTCGTAAAAAGAAAGAAAAAGCGGCTGCAAAAAAAGCGCTTCCTGCAGTAGTCAAAGTGACCTTAAAAGTTGGTGATAGGGTGCGTATGGTAGACGGTAGGGCGATTGGTACTATTGATACCATAGAAAAGAAAAAAGCCATTGTTAACTATGGTATTTTCACTACTAATGTAAATCTAGACGCTTTAGAAAAGGTGTCGTAATATATTGAATATAAAATACATACTCATTTTAGTGCCTTAATGATTATTTTTGAAAAGCATGAATAAACATTCTACATACCGTATTGTTCTTTTTGATGGGGTTTGCAATTTATGCAACGGTGCTGTTAATTTTGTAATTCAAAGAGATACTAGCAATATATTTAAATTTGCTCCCCTACAAGAAAATACTGGAACCGTATTATTGAAAAAATATGCGATAGATCCTCAAAAGATTGATAGTATAGTTCTTATTGAGAATGGAAATGTGTATATAAAATCTTCTGCGGCGCTTCGTATTGCAAGAAAAATGTCAGGTCTTTGGCCCTTATTATATGTATGTATGGTTATCCCTAGGTTTATTAGAAATGGTGTTTATGATTTTATTGCAAAAAACCGCTACAAGTGGTTTGGCAAAAAAGAGCAATGTATGATACCAACACCGGGGCTTAAAGAAAAGTTTTTATAGCCTAAAAGGTGTTACTTGATTAAAAAAGTAAAAAATATACATTTTCTCAAAATGAGTAGTATTTTTACAAAATAAATATACCGATATGGACTATCAATTAGTACTAGACAAAGTAATAAGTATATCAAGCGAATATGGCCTCAAAGTAATAGGCGCTATTGCCATAT
>CBFHMO010000050.1:0-10396 GCA_965656925.1 Patiriisocius sp. | reverse complement strand
CAATTCATTTTTATTGAATCGTCATTATGATGGTTTAATGAAAACTGGTAAAAACAGAAAAGCAGTAGTATAATTATGGCAAAACAACCCGCAATAGAACAAGACGGAAGCATAGTAGAGGCACTTAGTAATGCCATGTTTCGTGTAGAGCTAGAAAACGGACACATAGTAACAGCGCATATTTCAGGTAAAATGCGTATGCACTACATTAAATTGTTACCTGGAGATAAAGTAAAATTAGAAATGAGTCCTTACGATTTAACTAAGGCTCGAATAACATACAGATACTAAAATGAAAGTTAGAGCATCAGTTAAGAAAAGAAGTGCCGACTGCGTAATTGTACGCAGAAAAGGTAGATTATATGTAATTAACAAAAAGAACCCTAGGTTCAAACAAAGACAAGGATAAGTTATGGCAAGAATCGCAGGTGTAGATATCCCTAAGCAAAAGAGGGGTGTAATCGCGTTAACATATATCTTTGGTATTGGTAGAAGCCGTGCCCAAGCTATATTAGAGAAAGCTGGAGTCAGTGAAGACAAAAAAGTTAGTGAATGGAACGATGATCAGATCGGGAACATTCGTGAAGCTGTTGGGTCTTTCAAGATCGAAGGTGAATTACGTTCGGAAGTTCAATTAAACATCAAACGTTTAATGGATATTGGTTGTTACAGAGGTATTCGTCATAGAGCGGGTCTTCCTTTAAGAGGACAACGTACTAAGAATAACTCAAGAACAAGAAAAGGTAAACGTAAAACTGTTGCAAACAAGAAAAAAGCAACTAAATAATAGATAGCGTTATGGCAAAGACAAATCCAAAAGCGAAAAGCACAAAAAAACGTAAAGTGATTATAGAGTCTGTGGGTGAAGCTCACGTTACGGCCTCTTTTAACAATATCATTATTTCGTTAACAAATAAAGGTGGAGATGTAATTTCTTGGTCTTCTGCCGGTAAAATGGGCTTTAGAGGATCAAAGAAAAACACTCCTTACGCGGCACAACTTGCTGCAGAAGACTGTGCAAAAGTTGCACACGAAGCTGGAATGAGAAAGTGTAAAGTATACGTTAAAGGACCAGGTAATGGTAGAGAATCTGCAATTCGTAGTATTCACAATTCAGGTATAGAAGTTACAGAGATTATCGATGTAACTCCAATGCCACACAATGGTTGCCGTCCTGCAAAAAGACGTCGTGTATAAATCACACTTGTAAAGAGGTGTTATTTAAAACAGCTCTTTACAATTTTATTACTACCTTTGCCGGCTGTAATAAGAACAATGATTCAAGATGCTCTCGGGCATCTTATGTTGTAAATAATAAATATCAATCTGAAGATATTAAAAACTAAAGGATTAACGTAAGACCTTAATTTAGTTTTTTTCTTCAAAATTTTACTAGAAATGGCAAGATATACTGGTCCAAAAACTAAAATCGCTCGTAAGTTTGGTGAAGCGATTTACGGAGATGACAAAAACTTCGAAAAAAGAAATTACCCTCCAGGGCAACACGGTAACAACCGTCGTCGTGGAAAAAAATCTGAATATGCAATTCAACTTGCTGAAAAGCAAAAAGCAAAATATACCTATGGTATTTTAGAAAAGCAGTTTAGAAACATGTTTAAAAGAGCAACTGCACTTCCTGGAATTACAGGAGAGGTATTGCTTCAATTAGCTGAGTCGCGTCTTGATAATGTAGTATACCGTATGGGTATTGCTTCAAGTCGTCCTGCAGCAAGACAGCTTGTTTCTCACCGTCACATTACCGTGAATGGTGAAAAAGTTAACATTCCTTCTTATCAATTAAAGCCAGGAGATGTTGTTGCTGTAAGAGAGAAGTCAAAATCTCTAGAGGCTATCGACGCTTCATTATCAAACGCTAACAATGTGTATGAGTGGATCACTTGGAATTCTGATAAGAAAGAAGGAACGTTTGTTTCTATTCCTCAGTTAATCCAGATTCCAGAAAACATCAACACACAGTTTATCGTTGAATTATATTCTAAATAATAAATAACACACAGTCACACTATGGCAGTATTTAATTTTCAGAAGCCTGATAAAGTTATCATGATCAATTCAACAGATTTTGAAGGGAAATTTGAATTTCGTCCTTTAGAGCCTGGATATGGTTTAACCATTGGTAACGCACTAAGACGAGTATTACTTTCTTCATTAGAAGGTTTTGCAATTACTTCGATACGTATTGAAGGAGTTGATCACGAATTTTCTACCATCTCTGGTGTTGTAGAAGATGTAACTGAAATCATCCTAAACTTGAAGCAAGTTCGTTTCAAAAGACAGATTGACGAGGTTGACAACGAAACTGTAACGGTATCTATAAACAGTGGTGAGCAATTAACCGCTGGAGATTTACAAAAACATATATCTGGTTTTCAAGTACTAAACCCAGACATGGTTATTTGTAACATGGATGCAAAAGTGAAACTTAATTTTGAAATCACTATTGAAAAAGGTAGAGGGTATGTTCCTGCAGAAGAGAACAAAAAAGCCAACGCTCCTTTAGGCACCATCTTTACAGATTCTATCTACACACCTATCAAAAACGTAAAGTACAGCATTGAAAACTTTCGTGTAGAGCAAAAAACAGATTACGAAAAATTAGTTTTCGAAATCCAAACAGATGGTTCTATTCATCCAAAGGATGCTTTAACCGAGGCAGCTAAAACATTGATTCACCACTTTATGCTATTTAGTGATGAGCGTATCACCCTTGAGGCTGATGAAATTGCTCAAACTGAAACCTATGATGAGGAGTCACTGCACATGCGTCAGCTATTAAAAACAAAACTAGTAGATATGGACCTTAGTGTTCGTGCTCTTAATTGTTTGAAAGCTGCAGAGGTTGATACACTAGGAGATTTAGTGTCATTCAACAAAAATGATCTAATGAAGTTTAGAAACTTTGGTAAAAAATCTCTTACAGAATTGGAAGAGCTTGTAAATATCAAAAGCCTTAACTTCGGAATGGATCTATCAAAATACAAATTAGATAAAGATTAATTATAAATGCAAGCATAATTTGCTCCTCAAGAAGAGTTGAAGCAAGATGATTGTTTAAAAAAAATGTCATGAGACACGGAAAAAAAGTAAATCACTTAGGAAGAAAAACTGCACATAGAAAATCTATGTTAGCCAACATGGCTTGTTCCCTAATTGAGCACAAAAGAATTAACACTACCGTTGCTAAAGCAAAAGCCTTAAAAGGTTTTGTAGAGCCGTTAATTACAAAGTCTAAAGATGATACTACGCACAATCGTAGAATTGTAATGGCTAGATTACGTCAAAAAGATGTAGTAACACAATTATTTAGAGATGTTGCTGTAAAAATTGGTGATCGTCCAGGTGGTTACACTCGTATTATCAAACTAGGTAACCGTCTTGGAGATAATGCAGATATGGCAATGATAGAACTTGTTGATTACAACCAGGTATACAACCCAGGTAAGGCTAAGAAATCTAAATCAACACGTCGTAGTCGTCGTGGTGGTTCAGGTGCTCCTAAGGTTGCTGCTCCAGTTGTAGAAGCAACACAAACAAAAGAGGAAGAATAAATGATTTTTCTTCACTAGATATAAAGGGATAAACATTATATGTTTATCCCTTTTTTTTTGAACATTGTTTAAAAATTATTATAAGTCGATGATAAAAAAAAACAACTAGAATTGTATTTTTGTGTAACTATTTAAAACTATGATGAAATACCAAACAAGAAAAAAGGCACTTATACTCCTTGCAGATGGTACTATATTCCACGGGAAGGCAGTAGGAGGTAAACAAGGAACTGCTTTTGGCGAAGTATGTTTTAATACTGGAATGACTGGATATCAAGAAATATTTACAGATCCTTCCTATTTTGGACAATTGATGGTAACAACCAACGCCCATATAGGTAATTATGGTGTAAATAGTCAAGAGATTGAGTCTGAGGGTGTAAAAATAGCTGGTTTAATTTGTAGAAATTTTAGTTACAATTATTCAAGAGATATAGCAGATGATTCTTTAGAGAATTTTTTAGAACAAAACAATTTACTAGCCATTAGTGATGTGGATACCCGCGCTTTGGTTGGATATATTCGTGATAATGGATCTCAAAATGCTGTAATCTCTACAGATGTTGATAATATAGAATCACTTAAAAAGCAATTGGCGGAAGTTCCTGATATGAAGGGATTAGAGCTTGCAAGTAAAGTATCCACCAAAGAACCTTATTTCTTTGGAGATGAAAATGCTAGCTATAAAATCTCTGCTTTGGATATCGGTATAAAAAAGAACATTCTTAGAAACTTAGCTCAAAGAGATTGTTACATCAAGGTATTTCCTTACAACGCTTCTTTCAAAGAGTTATCCTCTTTTAATCCAGATGGTTATTTTTTAAGTAATGGCCCTGGAGATCCTGAGCCACTTACCCGCGCCATTGCAACGGCAAAAGATATCCTAGATTCAAACAAACCACTTTTTGGAATTTGTTTAGGACATCAAGTATTGGCCTTGGCTAATGGGATTTCTACGTTTAAAATGCACAATGGCCACAGAGGTATAAACCACCCTATAAAAAACCTATTAACTGGTAAAGGAGAAATAACTTCTCAGAATCATGGTTTTGCCGTGGATAGAGAACAAACACAGGCCCATCCAGATGTAGAGATAACACATGTGCATTTAAATGATAATACAGTAGCTGGTATCAGAATCAAAAACAAACCTGTTTTTTCTGTACAATACCATCCAGAAGCCAGTCCTGGTCCTCATGATGCAAGATATCTGTTTGATCAGTTTGTAGAAAACATGAAAAATCAATAAATAGTTTTTAAAACCTACCTGTTGAAATAATAATTAAGTTAAAAATTACAATTCCAAAAATTACAATTATGAGTAGTATCATTGACATTCACGCAAGACAAATATTTGATTCAAGAGGAAACCCAACCGTAGAGGTTGATGTGGTCACCGAAAATGGCTTTGTGGGCCGTGCAGCTGTTCCATCTGGAGCATCTACTGGAGAACATGAGGCGGTAGAACTTCGTGATGGTGGAGACGCTTATATGGGTAAAGGAGTTTCAAAAGCTATCCAAAACGTTAACGGTGTTATCTCTCAAACCCTTTTAGGGGTATCTGTTTTTGAACAAACTCAAATAGATCAAATCATGATTGATTTGGATGGAACTCCAAACAAATCTAAGTTAGGAGCAAATGCTATTTTAGGTGTTTCACTGGCTGCCGCCAAAGCTGCTGCCAATGAGCTAGGATTGCCTTTATACCGATACATAGGTGGTGTGAGCGCTAATACTTTGCCGGTTCCTATGATGAATATCATAAATGGAGGATCTCATAGTGATGCTCCTATTGCATTCCAAGAATTTATGGTCATGCCAGTGAAAGCAACTTCTTTCTCCCAGGCTATGGCTATGGGTTCTGAAATTTTCCATAACCTAAAAAAGGTGTTACATGATAGAGGGCTTAGTACTGCTGTTGGAGATGAGGGTGGTTTTGCACCAACCCTTGATGGTACAGAAGATGCACTAGATACCATTAAAAAAGCTGTTGAGAATGCAGGGTATAGCTTTGGAGATCAAATTATGGTGGCCTTAGATTGTGCCGCTGCAGAATTTTTTGTGGATGGAACGTATGATTACAAAAAATTTGAGGGTGATACAGGCGTGATACGCACCAGTAAAGAGCAAGCAGATTACCTTGCCCATCTTGCTGAAAATTATCCTATTATTTCTATTGAAGACGGAATGGATGAGAACGATTGGGAGGGTTGGAAATATCTTACCCAAAAAATAGGACACAAAGTACAACTTGTTGGAGATGATTTATTTGTAACTAATGTAGAAAGGTTGTCTCGTGGTATTAAGGAAGATACCGCAAACTCTATTTTAATTAAAGTAAACCAAATAGGAACCCTAACAGAAACTATTGCAGCAGTAAACATGGCGCACAATGCAGGGTACACCTCTGTGATGTCACACAGAAGTGGAGAGACAGAAGATTATACTATTGCAGATCTTGCTGTCGCTTTAAATTGTGGTCAAATCAAAACAGGTTCTGCGTCTCGTAGTGACCGTATGGCAAAATACAATCAATTATTACGCATAGAAGAGCAGTTAGATACCGTTGCATATTTTCCAGGTAAAAAAGCCTTTAAAATATAACCCCGCCCATCTACTTAATACACAAAGCCAATGAATCACTTGATTTATTGGCTTTTTTTAGCAAAAGAGCGGCGGTTAATGTTAAAAAAATTGCTCAAAATTTCGTACTTTTGCAATCCTTTTTAAAAGAATTATTACAAAAATTTACAATATATGTCAAATAATGCTACACTAGAAATTAACGGAAAGACCTATGAATTCCCGTTAATTACCGGTACAGAAAATGAAGTTGCAATAGATGTAAAAACACTAAGAGCCGTGACGGGTGGAGTAACCACTATTGATCCTGGATATAAAAATACGGGAGCTTGCCAAAGTACTATTACATTTTTAAACGGAGAAGAAGGTGTTTTGAGATACCGTGGGTATGCTATTGAAGATTTGGCAGAAAAAGCCAATTTCTTGGAGGTTGCTTACTTGTTGATTTTTGGAGAATTACCTACTGCCGATGAGCTAGAAAAATTTCATACAGATATTAAAGAGCAAAGTTTTGTTGATGATGATGTTAAGAAAATATTAGATGCTTTCCCAAAGTCTGCCCATCCCATGGGTGTATTGTCTTCTTTGACAAGCGCATTAACTGCTTTTAATCCCTCTACGGTAGATGTAGATAGTGAAGAAGAAATGTATAATGCTATCGTAAAAATACTAGGAAAACTACCTGTTTTAGTAGCCTGGACTATGCGTAAGCAAAAAGGATTGCCATTAAACTATGGAGACACAAGCCTTGGATATGTTGAAAACATCATGAAAATGATGTACGAAAAACCAAATGAGGAGTACAAGCAAAACGATATTTTATTAAACGCACTTGATAAGTTACTAATCCTACATGCAGACCATGAGCAAAATTGTTCTACTTCAACAGTACGTATGGTTGGTTCTTCTCATGCTGGGTTGTATGCATCTTTATCTGCAGGTATCTCTGCACTTTGGGGCCCACTTCATGGTGGAGCAAACCAAGCAGTATTAGAAATGCTTGAGGCTATTAAAGAAGATGGCGGAGACACCAAAAAATATATGGCAAAAGCCAAAGATAAGTCAGACTCTTTTAGACTTATGGGCTTTGGACACAGAGTATATAAAAACTTTGATCCTCGTGCAAAAATCATTAAAGTTGCCGCAGACGAGGTCTTGGCAGACTTAGGAATAGAAGATCCAGTTTTAGACATTGCCAAAGGTTTATCTGCCGAGGCCTTGAGTGATCCCTACTTTGTTGATCGTAAGCTATACCCAAACGTAGATTTTTACTCAGGTATTATCTACAGAGCCATGGGTATTCCTGTTGAAATGTTCACCGTTATGTTTGCCCTGGGTAGATTACCAGGTTGGATTGCACAGTGGAAAGAAATGCGCCAGCGTAAAGAACCAATTGGCCGTCCTAGACAAATATATATTGGCGAAAACCATAGAACGTTTAAAGATATCTCTAAACGTTAATTACCAATAAAAAAACTTTTTTTTAAATCCCAAACACCATACAGTTGGCATTTGGGATTTTTTTATTTTAAAAAAAGGGCTATCCTATTCTAACATTCATAATTAAAATTATATTTGTTATTATGCTACAATTAAATATCACAAATGAATTTTCAAAGCTTCGAGCTGTTGTTTTAGGCACCGCAAATAGTAATGGGCCAACTCCTACTTTAGAGCAGGCCTATGACCCTAAATCTGCGGCACATATAAAAGCAGGTACCTATCCTACAAACCAGGATATGATTGTGGAAATGGAAGGTGTTGCCGCTGTATTAGAGAAGTATGGAGTAACGGTGTATCGTCCAAGCCAGATTGAAAACTACAACCAAATATTTTCTAGAGATATTGCATTTGTGATAGACGATTTCTTTATTAATGCTAATATTTTATCAAATAGAGCACGTGAGATAGACGCCTTACAATATGTGATACATCAAATAGATCCACAAAAGGTAATAACCTTTACTGAGCAGGTTCATATAGAAGGGGGTGATGTAATGCCTTATGGAGATTACCTATTTGTTGGCACCTATTATGGTGATGACTACTCAAGTTATATTACTGCCCGCACCAACATGGCCGCAGTAACGGCATTGCAAGAGCTGTTTCCAAAAAAAATAGTGAAACCTTTTAATTTAAAAAAATCAAATACTGTACCGCAAGACAATGCGCTGCATTTAGATTGTTGTTTTCAGCCACTTGGTCATGGTAGGTGTATTATCCATAAAGATGGTTTCTTGTTAGAGCAAGAGTATCAATGGCTCGTAGACTTTTTTGGCGAACAAAACTGCTTTCACATAGATAAAAATGAGATGTATCACATGAATAGCAATATCTTTAGTATTAGTGAAGATGTGATTGTTTCAGAAAAAAACTTTACCAGACTCAACGCTTGGCTGCGTAAAAAAGGCTATACCGTAGAAGAGGTTAGTTATTCAGAAATTGCAAAGCAAGAAGGCCTGTTGCGCTGCTCTACCATGCCACTTATAAGAGACTAGTTAGTCTTGTACAAAGGTTAACCCACCAGAGATCATAAAGTAGGACAAAGAACTACTACGGTTGTAATAGCTTGCTTTTGCGTTAATGCTTTTTAAACCGTAGCCTAGTAGTTTTACTTTGGTAAAAATATCTGTGTATGAAACTCCAAAGCCAAACTCTCCAGCGTTAAAACTAGATAAGTCATAATCACTGGTATAAAACGCATCTGTAGAGAGAGCATCGTTAGCTTTATAGAAATAATCTGCTTTGGTTTGGGTATAATATCTATAAGATGGATATAGTGTAAAGTAATCTCCTAGTTTAATGGGCACCTCTAGACTAGCAGTGTAGGATGTGATGCCCCAATTGTCTTGGTAGTATCTAAGATAAGATCTTAGCACAAACATCTCATTAATGTAATAATTTAACCTTCCGCCAATGGCAATCTTAAACCTGGTGGCTGGTAAGCGTTCTATATCATCTGCGAGCTGGAATCCGTTACCTATAATAATTGCATTTCTATCTTTAAAAAACACTCTTTGAAAAGGGGTAGAGAGCAAGCCTTCTTGTTGCACCAAATCTAGAGAGAGTGATCCCTGCGCTTTTTTGGATACTATTTGAGAAAAGCCAAACCCAAGGGCATAGGAGTTTCTTTTGTTTGTTGGTAAAGGTGTATAACCTAAATCTTCAAAAGGTCTTAACTCAAAAGGATATATAATTTTCCAGCTATCTAGAAAGACGTTTGCACGTATGCTTAGTTCTGTATTTTTATCGTTGAGCAAATAACTGTAATTACCTCCAAAGCCAAAAGAAGAGTAGTCATACTCCTGAGAAACAGATACATTGGCTCCCCATATGTTATTTCTATCATCACTACTGTGGCTGTAAGATACTACCCCGTTTAGCCAAAGATCATTTGCAGAGGCGCCAGAATCTGCCACAAAAGGGTCTGCAGGTTGGCCAGAGTCAAAGGGGCTTACATTACTTGAAGAGGCAGAGGTATAGGCGCTTACATTAGCGTCTATTTTTAAAATAGCATCATCATTAAGGGGTATAGATACAACAATACTTGAGGCCAAATCTGTAAGCTCTTCTGTTCCTATCCCGCCGGTTACCGCTGCGTTGTCTCCGTCTTGGCTGTAATAACTTGCAAGCAAGTCAATCTCTACAGATTCTAAGACCCTTTTTTTATAGCTAACGATAGTGTCTTGGCTATAGGCCATTAGCGTGGTAAAGCAAAGTATGAGTAAAAGTGTTTTTTTCAAGGGTATGATTATTTGTTGTTTGGCTACCTATTTTTTTATTAGTTGCATCCGCAACCACCGCCAGTTTTTCCTCCATTAGCACCAGAGGCAGCTTCTCTGTATGCTTGGGCACTTGTCTCAAAACGTTTTATAGTTTTATCACCCAAGGCCATATCTGGATCATTGATGTTTACTTTTTCATATTCTTTTACCACGGCGCAAGAAGATAAAAACCCAAGGGCTATAACAAGTACTATTAATTTTTTCATTCTTTGGTGTTTAAACTAAGGTTGTTTGAGGTAATAATACTACCTGTATCTGTAATGATAATACACTCAATTGATTTTAATTGATTGATTCTATCTATTCCAGTTTGCACTCCCATTACAAAAACAGAAGTTGCTAAGGCATCTGCTAGTTCTGCCTTTGGAGCAAATACCGTAACACTTATAATACCCTGTGCAGGGTATCCACTTCTAGGATCTATAATGTGAGAATACCTTCTAGAGTTAAAAGTAACAT
>CBFHMO010000049.1:0-10548 GCA_965656925.1 Patiriisocius sp. | reverse complement strand
AGATCTTGACAAATCTGCAAAGTTGTCGATTCCTTTAAAAGGGATGGAGAAATATGAGACACAAGATCAGCAAGGGAAAACATTTTTAACCATATTCTTTTTAGGTTTTATAGGTGGGCTAATTGCCCTGTTGACACCGTGCGTATTCCCGATGATACCTCTGACTGTCTCATTTTTTACCAAGAGCGCCAAAAACAAAAAAATAGGGATGCGCAATGCCATTTTATATGGTTTTTTCATTTTTGGAATCTATGTGCTACTTAGTTTGCCATTTCATCTTTTAGACTCTCTGGACCCAGAGATATTAAATAACATCTCAACCAATGTTGCGCTCAATGTTATCTTTTTTGTGATTTTTATTGCCTTTGCTTTTTCGTTTTTTGGATACTATGAAATTACACTCCCACAGGCTTGGAGTAATAAAATGGATGATAAAGCCAATAGCATAGGAGGGATCATCGGTATTTTCTTTATGGCACTTACACTTGCTATTGTTTCTTTTTCATGTACAGGGCCTATTTTAGGCTCTTTATTGGGCGGCTCTTTATCCAGTGATGGAGGTGCCATGCAGTTATCAATGGGTATGGGCGGTTTTGGTTTGGCCTTAGCATTGCCATTTGCATTATTTGCCCTGTTTCCAAATTGGTTAAACACATTACCAAAGAGTGGCGGTTGGCTAAATACGGTAAAGGTTGTGCTAGGTTTTGTTGAATTGGCTCTTGCCTTTAAGTTTCTTTCAAACGCAGATCTTGTTGAGCATTGGGGATTATTGAAAAGAGAAATTTTTATTGCCATTTGGGTAATTTGTGCTCTTGGTCTTGCACTTTATTTGTTTGGTTTTATTAGGTTTCCTCATGATGGTCCTAAAAAGAAGAAACTTCCTTTGGGTAATATCATTGTAGGAGTAGCAAGTATTTCTTTCTTTTTGTACCTATTGCCAGGGCTCTCAAACACCAAGTATTCTAACTTAAAGTTATTGAGTGGTTTTCCTCCACCAATGTTTTATAGTCTTTATGATAGAGACCTAGGAATTACTGGATTTAAAGACTTTTATGACGGCCTAGCAGAGGCTGAAAAAACAGGTAAACCTATCATGATAGACTTTACAGGATGGGCCTGCGTTAATTGCCGTAAAATGGAAGAACAGGTTTGGACTCGTGATGATATCTATTCTGTCATTACTGATGATTATATTCTGGTTTCCCTGTATGTTGATGACAGGAAAAAGCTAGCCACTGATGATACATTTAATTTTTTAAAGCCAACGGGAGGAACCAAGGCTATACAAACAGTAGGTGATAAGTGGGCTACATTCCAAACTGTAAATTTTAAAAATAATTCTCAACCCTACTATATTTTAATGGATACAGACTTTAATCTATTAAATACCCCTTTAGGCTATACACCAGATGCAGATGCATATTTAAAGTGGCTACAACAAGGCCTTGACAGCTTCTCTAAGAATAATACAAACTAAATAGTAGCTTGTTTTTTTAATCTATTTAGTTTAATGTATTAGTTGTACTATATATTTTGGTATTTTTATCAAATAATTACTACAACAAAATGCATATACATAACATTATTTTTTTTCTTTTTTCTTTTTGCACTACAACAATTCTTTCACAAGAGTTACCTCCAATAACAAATTATTCTACAGAGGTATATAAGGCAGGAACCCAGAATTGGTCTATCACAGAATCTTCCAACAACTTTATATATGTTGCTAATAATGACGGGCTTCTAGAGTATAATGGTTCTTATTGGTTGTTGCATCCATCACCTAACAACACCATTGTTCGGTCTGTTTGTGCTGTAGGAAATAAAATTTACAGTGGTAGTTATATGGAATTTGGGTATTGGGAACCTGGCGCTGATGGCATGCAACAATACAACTCACTCACTACAACATTAGATATTAAACTTATTGAAGATGAGCAGTTTTGGAGCATTACTCCATATAACAAATGGATTTTGTTTCAGTCTTTGAGTAGAATATATATATACAACACAGAAGATAGCAGCGTTAAAGTCATTGATTCTGACAATACGATACAAAAGCTATTTAAGGTGGATCAAGAAATTTATTTTTTTGTAATAAACAAAGGTTTATTTACCATTGAAAATGGAATTAAAAAGAAATTATATGATTCCAAGGAGTTTAACAATGATATTGTTGTACAGATCTTGTCTGTAAATAACAAAACTCTTGCTGTCACACAAAATAGCGGTGTATTTCATTTAGACATAACTACTGTTAGACCTTGGCCAATTTCTGTGGCTACTACTCTCAAGCAGGCTAGTATATATACAGCCCTTTCTCTTAGAGATGGCACCATATTACTTGGTACTATAGGTAGTGGTATTATTCATTTATCAGCCACTGGAGAGCAACTTTTTAACATTAACAGATTTAATGGTCTTGGAGACAACACTGCTTTGTCTTTGTTTGAGGACAATAGTGGTAATCTTTGGGTAGGTTTAGACAACGGTCTAGATTGTGTAAACATTAATTCTCCATATTTAAATTATACAGATAGAATAGGTACCCTTGGTACTACCTACGCTTCCATAATTTTCGACAATAATTTGTATTTAGGTACAAATCAAGGGCTTTTCTATAAGCCTTTGGATACACAGATGGCTTTTAAGTTAATACGCGGAACAGAAGGGCAGGTTTGGTGTCTTGAACAGATTAACAACACCTTATTTTGTGGTCATAACAAAGGTACTTTCCAAATAGAGGGTTCTTCTGCTAGTTTTATAGCCAATGAGATGGGAACTTGGTCTATTAAGCCCATCCCTGGAGAAAATAAAGACCTCTTAATTCAAGGTAATTACAATGGTTTAAATATACTTGAGAAGAAAAATGGTGTTTGGAGTTTTAAAAACAAAATGGAGGGCTTTGATATTTCTTCTAGATATTTTGAGTTTTCTTCTGACACTACTATTTTGGTAAGTCATGAGTATAAAGGGGTGTACACCCTAGGTGTTGACCTAGAATACACCCAAGTTAACAAGGTTAAAACACACACCTCTGTAACCAAGGGCTCGAATTCTAGTATAGCAAAATTTTATAATCGTCTTTTATATGCAAACGAAGCAGGTGTTTTTGTTTTAGACCCTAAAACAGATACCTTTTTAAAAGAAGAGAGTTTGAGTACTATTTTTTCTGAAGAATCTTACGTGTCTGGTAAACTAGAGACCAATGTTACAGATATGTTATGGTTTTTTACCAAAGATGGTATAACCTATGTAACCAAAGAGCCCTTTACAGATTCTTATATCATCAAAACCATGGAGATTCCAATCTCACTTCGTAAACAAAAGAAGGGCTTTGAGAATATTTCTAGAATAAGTGCACAGCAATTCCTTTTAGGGACTTCAAATGGTTATTTTCTAATTAACACCAAAGATACCCCTCAAGAGTTGTTTGATGTTTATTTAAACGCTGTGTATGTTGGCGAGTCTAAACAAGATGCCGTATTAATTAATAAAGATCATACCGTATTTGAGTCTACTGAGAATTGTATTGTGTTTAAATATTCTGTTGCTGAGTATGATACTTATAAAATTTCAGAATTTCAATACCTTCTAGAGAGTGATTCAAATACCTCTTGGAGTGAATGGAGTAAAAGCGCTACTGTCTCTTTTGATAATTTAAGTTATGGAGATTATACATTCCGTTTAAAGGCACGCGTTAATAACACAATGCAAGAGAGTGAGACTCAGTACTCTTTTACTATAGAAAGGCCTTGGTATCTTTCTAAAGGCTTAATTAGTTTATATGTAGTGGCATTTATTTTCTTTTTCATACTTGTAAATGCATGGTACAAAAGAGGGTATAGATTAGAAAAAGACAGAATTCTAGAGAAAAGTAGTAGAGAAATTGCTTTAAAGGAGCTTGAGGCTCAAAAACAAATCATACAATTAAAGAATGAAAGACTACAACAAGACATTGAGGCTAGAAATAGAGAACTAGCAGTATCTACCATGAGTATGATTAAAAAGAACAATGTGCTAAATGATTTTAAAGAAGAGCTTTTAAAGTTTTCTGAAATAGAAACGGTTGCTCCTCTGGTAAAGAAGATTAATAAATCTCTTAATGATAAAGATGACTGGCAATTCTTCGAGGAGGCATTTAACCATGCAGATAAAGATTTCTTTAAGAAGGTAAAAGACATACACCCAAATCTAACGGCAAATGATTTAAGATTTTGTGTTTATTTAAGATTAAATCTATCCTCAAAAGAGATTGCTCCTTTACTTAATATCTCTCACAGAAGTGTTGAAATTAAAAGGTACAGACTAAGAAAAAAAATAAATCTTGACAACAAAGTTAACCTTAATAACTACTTTATAGATTTAAAGTAAGTACAACACTGTATTTTTACTGTACAACATTGCTACAACATTTTGTAATTCTATACTATTTATCATTATGTAAGTATTTTATGCTTGCTTGGTAAACAATATATATTCAGAGGGTTTTTATTGTCATATTCATAATATTAGGCCTAAGTATTACATATGTATGTATTTTGTATGGGTTAAATTAACGAAATGTTAGTTTTCTATTCTTATATTGTACCAAAATTATATTGAATGAAACACATTAGTATTTTTGTTGCTGTTTTTTGTTTTTGTTTTGCGGCTAATGCCCAAAACTTTTCATTATCAGGAACAGTAGTAGATCAAGACCAAAACATACCTTTATTAGGTGCTACAGTTTTGGTAAAAGGAACTCAAAACGGTGTCACCACAGATTTTGATGGAAATTTTAAAATTGACGAAGTCTCAATCAATGACATATTAGTTGTGTCATACGTTGGTTTTGTTAATTCAGAAATGCGCATCACTTCTCAAAACAACGTTACAATTTCGTTAACTCCAGATGTAGATTCCTTAGAGGAAGTTCTCATCGTTGGTTATGGTACACAACGTAAGAAAGAAATTACCGGTGCTGTATCTGTAATTTCTAGCGAAACCATTGAGGATTTAAAACCAACTAGAATTGAGCAAGCCCTGCAAGGTCAAGTTGCAGGGGTACAAATAACCCCAAGCTCTGGTGCTCCTGGTAGTGGTCTGGATATCAAAATTCGTGGTATTGCCACCAATGGAGATAGTAGGCCTTTAATACTTTTGGATGGTAACGTAATTGAAGATTTGAGTGTTGTGAATCCTTCAGATATAGAATCTATAAATGTATTGAAGGATGCAACAGCTGGTATATATGGAGTGAGAGCTGCCAATGGTGTTATTCTTATAACAACAAAAAGTGGTAGTTATGATTCAGATATTAAATTTGAATTTAAATCTTACTACGGAATACAGGAAACCACTCGTAAAATCCCTGTGCTAAACGCAACAGAATATGCAGGTCTTGTAAACGAGGCTAGAATTAATAACGGCGAGGCGCCACTATTTACTAATGTTGGCTCTTTGGGCCAAGGTACAGATTGGCAAGATGAGGTGTTTGAAGCAGCACCTATATATAATGCAGATATCTCTGTTTCTGGTGGTACAGAAAATGGGCGCACTTCTTTTAGCGCCTCCTACTTAACACAAGATGGTATTGTTGGTGGTGATAAAGCAAACTTTAACCGTTTTACTTCAAGACTGAGTCATGACAGAAAAATACTAAAGAAGATTGAATTTAATTCTTCTTTACTTTTCTCTGGTATAGAGCGTAAATCCTTATCAGAAAATTCTTTAGGTTCTGTATTATACAATGCCCTAAACAATGCGCCAACTTTTACGGTAAGAGATGCAGCTGGAAATTATACCCTTGCAGAAGGATTAGGTAATGAGGTTATCAACCCACTTGCTCAAATGGAGAATACCATTAACAAAACTCGTGTTAGAAAACTTAGTGGTAGCTTTAGTGCCAATTATGAGTTTTTAGAAAACTTTAAAATTGAATCTAGAATCCAGGCAAACTACGCAGAGGTCTTTGGTTTTAGTTATTCACCAGTTGCTTTTTATGGTTCTGGTAAAGTATTTAACATTTCTCCAGATAGAGATATTTTATCTAAGTCTGCAAACATATTTAGAGATTACACTTTCGATACTTTTGCAAACTATAACAATACTTTTAATGATGCGCACAAGCTAGATGTAACTATAGGTACTTCTGTATTTCAAACCACAGGGATATTTACTGGTATTACGGGTATTAATGTTCCTGGAACCACTGGTATAGACGTAGATGTTCAAGACGCAGAGATTGTTGTAGACAACTTTCAAAATGGAGGAAACACATTTGATGCAAGACTTCTTTCTTATTTTGCTCGTATGCAGTACGATTTTAAAGGAAAATATTTATTCTCAGGTGTGATGCGTAGAGATGGCTCTACAAAATTTGGACCCTCTAATAAATTTGGTTATTTCCCATCTGCATCTGCAGGTTGGATTGTATCAGAAGAAGGTTTCTTAAGTGAGAATAACACCTTCGATTTCTTAAAAATTAGAACTTCTTATGGTATTCTAGGTAATGACAGGATTAGAGATTTCGGTTTCGAATCTTTATTAAATGGTGAGGGTGCTTATGTATTTGATGATGAATTACTTATTGGTACTGCCATTGGTGGTCTTTCTAATCCAGAAATACGTTGGGAAAAACAATACACCTTTGATGTAGGTGTTGACGCTAAGTTTTTTGACAACAAATTAGATGTGTCTCTAGATTACTTTAATAGACGTACAGATGACTTATTAATAACCCCTCAAACTTCTGGAATTTTAGGAGGGAGTGCTCCAGGATCTGGTGCACCAACAGTAAATGCCGGTTCTGTTCAAAACACAGGATTAGAATTAAGTCTTTCTTACAGAAAAACAGTCTCTGAAGATTTTAAATACAATTTTAGTTTTAACGCAACTGCGCTTGAAAATGAAGTTCTAGAAGTAAATGGTGAGGCTAGTTTCTTGCAAGGTGGTTCGTTTGGTGTTGGCCAAGAAGCGCCAGCAAGAATGGAAGCCGGTTTGCCAATTGGTTATTTTAGAGGGTACCAAACAGATGGTGTTTTTCAGAGTCAAACGGAGATTGATGCTCATGCCTTGCAAAGTAATGCGCAACCTGGTGATTTACGATTTAGAGATACCAACGGAGATGGTGTTATTACAACCGATGACAAAACATACCTTGGAGATCCTATTGCAGATGCAACCTTTGGTCTAAATCTTGGTTTTACTTACAAGAATGTAGATTTTCTTGCCTATGTGTTCTCCTCTGTAGGAAATGAGATTGTACGTAACTACGAGCGTTTTCAACCTCTTACAAATAGATCTACGATGTATCTTGATAGATGGACTGGGCCAGGAACTAGTAATGATACTCCAAGAGTAACTACAGGAGCCACTCAAAATAATCAATTTTCTGACTTCTTTGTAGAAGACGGATCTTTTGTAAGACTTCAAAACTTACAGGTAGGGTACACCCTTTCAGACACTTTCTTGGAAGACTACAAGATTAATGAATTACGTTTCTATGTTTCTGCAAGTAACTTAGTAACACTTACAAAGTACACCGGGTACGATCCAACGGGATCAACTGGGCAACCTATTGGTGGAGGTATTGACTACGGTTTTTACCCAACCCCTAAAACATATTTATTTGGTTTACAACTAAAATTTTAATGCTATGAATATAATGAGATATACATATAAAGCACTACTGTTTTTTGGATTAACATCTACATTACTACTTTCATGTAGCGATGACTTTGTTAATGTTAATTCTCAAGATGAGAACTCAGAAAACTTTTTTAATACAGAAGAAGACTATCAAAACGCCCTTATTGGTGCCTATGATTTGTTACAATCAAGCTATCTTAATGTCATGCTTGGAGAAATTGCCTCAGATAACACCCTAGCAGGTGGGGAGAGTGCAACAGATGTTCCAGGAATTCAAGAAATTGATGATATGATACACACTCCAATTAATGATCAATTACGTGATATCTGGAACTGGATGTATGGAGGTGTTAACAGAGCCAATTATATTCTTGAATTTAAAGATAAGATTGATTTTCCAAACAAATCAAACGTACTAGGTCAAGCTACTTTTTTAAGAGCATACTACTACTTTGAACTGGTTAAGTTCTTTGGAGATGTTCCCCTAGCTGTAGACCAAAGATTATTATTTGGGGATCAAAACACCGTAGATAGAACTCCAGCGGCTCAGGTGTATGCTCAAATTGAGTTAGATTTAATTTATGCTGCAGAGAACCTTCCTCTAACACAAACACAAACCGGTAGAGTTACTAAAGGTGCTGCTCAAGCATTACTTGGAAGAGTTTATCTACACCAAAATAAATTTGCGCTAGCAGCTCCAGTTTTGGATGATGTTATTAATAGTGGCGTGTATGATTTGCTTGCAGACTACAGTACATTGTTTGAAAATGATAATGAGAATAACGTGGAGTCTGTGTTTGAAATACAATACACAGATGTAGAGGGCGCTGGTTTTGGTTGTCTTCAATGTAGTGAGGGTCATGTTGCAATTGGTTTTAATGGTCCTCGCAATTTTAACGGTCCTTTATTTGAGTCTGGATTTAGTTTTAATGTACCAACTCAAGAGGTTTTTGATGCCTTTGACCAAGATGACGCTCGTAGAGAATTTGCCATATTAGATATCGTTGCATTTGCAGAGGCTAATGCTGACTTTAACGGTGGAGCAGGGGTAACCTTTACAGAAGGTTTTGAGCATACAGGTTATTTTAACCGTAAGTATATCCCAAGAGTAGGAGATACTAACATTGGTGATCAAAACTTAACAAATCCAGGCAATTATAGAGCGATACGTTTTGCAGATGTTTTATTAATGGGTGCAGAGGCCCACAATCAAGGTGATGGTAATGATGAGTTAGCTCGCCAATACTTAAATAGAGTAAGAGAAAGAACTACTCTTGAAGATGTAAACGCATCAGGATCTGCATTAACCCAGGCAATTTATAATGAGCGTAGATTAGAGCTAGTTGGTGAAGGTCACCACTTCTTTGATTTGGTTAGAACGGGTAGAGCAGCTCAAGAAATTGAAGGCTTCACCGCAGGTAAAAATGAAATATTTCCAATTCCACTTGTTGAAATACAACTAGCTGGAAACAGATGGGCACAAAACCCAGGTTACTAAAAAATAAAATGATTATGAAAATATCTAAAATTTATCCCTTTCTCCTAAGTGCATTGTTTTTAATTGTTGTACTATCATGCACACAAGAGGATAGGGATACAGCATTTACAGATGGTATTGCAGTACCATCAAATCTTTCTTTATTGGTACAAATAACGCAAGATAATACTGGTACAGTTACATTAACCCCAAGTGGTGAGAGTGTAGCACAATATACCATAGACTTTGGTGATAATAGTGAGACAGCTATGGCAAGCCCGGGAGAGTTTTTTACTCACATATACCAAGAGGGTGTGTATTCAGCTGTTTTAACAGCAACAAACCTAAGTGGTGAAACTGCTTCTATTACCCAAGAGGTAATTGTATCTTTTTTACCACCAGAAAACTTATTGGTCACCATATCACCAGTATCTGGAGATGCTTTTTCAATCACAGTTTCTGCAACCGCAGATTTAGCTACAGGGTATGAAGTTACATTTGGAGAAGATCCAGACCAAACCCCAACGCCTTTTATGGAGGGTGAATCTGTTGCTTACACCTATACAAGTACAGGAACTTTTAGTGTACGCGTTGTAGCTTACGCAGGTAGTACTGCCACTGTAGAGAGTACCACAGATGTAGTAATTGAAAATCCAATTACTCTACCTGTAGATTTTGAATCTCAAACCATAGATTATGCCTCAGCTGGATCAAGTTTTGGTGGAGCCATCACTTCTTTAATAGACAATCCTGACCCATCTGGTATAAACACTAGTGCAACTGTAGCTCAGTTTTTTAAAGAGCCAGGAGCAGAGGTATATGCTGGAGGTATTCTTGAGCTTGGATCTCCAATAGATTTTACAGAATTCCAAGCCATAAGTATTAAATCTTGGTCTCCTGCAGCTGGTCTTACCGTAAAGCTTAAATTAGAGAATGGTACAGATCCTAACATATCTGCAGAGATTGATGCTACCACAACTGCTGTAAATACCTGGGAGGTTTTAAACTTTGATTTTACAGGATTTACAGATCAGGAATATTCTAAGCTTGTAATTTTCTTTGATTTTGGAAATCCTGGTACAGGAACTACCTTCTATTTTGATGATATAGAACAATCAAATGGTGAAGATGATGGTGATGGAATTGCACTTCCTATAGATTTTGAACTTCCAGCGGCCTCTTACACTTTCCTTGGTTTTGAAGGTGCAGATTCTACCATTGAGATGAATCCTGACATGAGTGGAGAAAATACAAGTA
Source organism: Patiriisocius sp. (assembly GCA_965656925.1). GTDB lineage: Bacteria > Bacteroidota > Bacteroidia > Flavobacteriales > Flavobacteriaceae > Patiriisocius. The sequence continues at coordinate 182 of CBFHMO010000049.1, read as the reverse complement.
ACACTGTTATGCAGACTATAAAAACAGAAGGTTCTGTTTTTTATGCTGGTACTTTTGTAGATGTTGATACTGCTGTTGATTTTTCTCAAACAGGAAAAATTGCTGTGACTACATGGTCTCCAAAGGCTAACATACCGGTTCGTTTAGCTATTGAGAACCAAACAACGGGAGGACAAATATTT
>CBFHMO010000048.1:0-10660 GCA_965656925.1 Patiriisocius sp. | reverse complement strand
TAAAGACTCTCCATCTTTCTCAGCGTTTTTAATAATGCTTGCTGCTTCTTTTTTTGCAGAAGCTATTGCTGTAGCGGCATTATTTTTCTCTAACATTTTGGCTATTATAAATCCTACTATTAGTGCTACTACTGCTGTTATTATGATCGTGACTATATTGTCCATGATTGTAGTTATTAATTGTTACACGCTAGAATGCTAGCGCTTACTGTTTGTAAAATGTGCTTAAAACCTAAGCATAAAAAAACCTACACCAATATTTGATTTGCGTAAACTCCTTTAAAAAAAGTTTAGGACTAATAAGCTGATCAAGAATCCGCTCGAAGACGGCGCGCTTTTACAACTTTAACTCATCCTTCTCAAAAGAATCTCTGTTGAGTTTACCAAAATGTATATTAATGTAGGCAGTAACCTATTTGTATGTAAAGAACGTTACGATAGTTGGTCTTGTAATAAGTCATTTAGTGCTTTAATTTTATGCACTATTGTCTGTCCACCTTCTACCGTTTCAATATTTTTTTGCTCTACTTGGGTTGCAAAATGCAATGCAGACATGGCAAGAACATCTTGCTTGTCTCTAACTGCGTAGCTACTTTCAAACTTTTTAATCATTCCATCTATCTTCTTAGCGGCTTTTCTAAGGCCCTCTTCTTGATCTGGATGTATTGTTAATGGGTACACCCTGTCTGCTATAGAAAGTTTAATTTTTAATTGGTTTGACATATCTTATTGCTATTGAGAAAGGTGTGTAATACACTGATCAATTTCCCGAACAAGAGCATTTATTTTGAGTTTTGTATCTCGTTTATATTGGTCGCTGCCAAGCATCGAGTTTGCCAATTTTAAAGAACTGCATGTTGTTTTTAATTCTGAAATTTCAGAAGAAAACTTACTTTGCTGGTCTTTTAAAAGTATAATCTGTTGCTCTAAAGAGGCTTTATCTTGGGTAAGTTGTGAATACTTATTCAAGAGTTTACTAATCTTATCTTCTAGAGAATCAACTTGTTCTATAATAGAACTCATACATTGGGTATTTCAATACTATTACTACAAAGTTAACCGACCCTATCTAATAAACAAACTCTTTTGCATTAATTTTTGTTTTATTGAAAGACTATCACAATATTTGTGTACCACTTCCCTTTATAGTAGACAGATTAAAGCACATTATGAACCTATTACGTATTCTACTAGTTATTTCAGTTTTTCAATTACAAGGGCAAAATACCATTGATCCGAATTATTTCTCCAACCCTCTAGAGATCCCCATGATACTCTCTGGAAGTTTTGGCGAACTGCGCAGCAACCATTTTCATAGCGGGCTTGACATTAAAACCCAACAAAGAAGTGGTGTCCCAATATACGCACCTGCAGATGGTTACGTGAGCAGAATTAAAGTAGGACATTACGGGTATGGTAAAGCGCTATACATTAAGCATCCCAACGGGTATAGTACCGTGTATGCACATCTTCAAAAATTTGAAGCTGCCATACAAGACTATGTCAAGCAAAACCAATACAAAAAAGAGCGTTATGAGATTGAACTTTTTCCAAAGCAAAGTTTACTGTTAGTAAAAAAGGGAGATCTTATTGCCTACACTGGAAATTCTGGAAGTAGTGGCGGCCCTCATCTACATTATGAGATAAGAGATTCTTATTCTAGACCCATGAACCCAATGCTCTTTGGCTTAGAAATTCCAGACACTAAACCGCCTTCAATAACGTCTGTTTTTGCATATCCTGTAGGTGATGACGCTACGGTAAATCAATCTTCAGAGCCTGTAAAACTTAGGCTTATAAAACAAAAAGATGGCACTTATAAGACTGAAAAAATTAGCGCTTATGGAAAAATTGGCTTTGGCATAGCTGCCACAGATCAACAAAATGGAGCCTATAATAAAAATGGGGTGTATCGTATAAAGACATCTTACAACGGCAAACCAAAGATAGATATCGCTTTTGAGAAATTCTCCTTTGACGAAACGCGCTATCTAAATAGATATATAGATTACACGTATTTTAAAGATCATAAAATTAAAATCCAGAAATTGTTTCGCCAAACAAACAATCCTTTAAGCATAATACAGCAAGAAGATGATAACGGCCTAGTGAATGTTGCTGATGGTTTTTCATCAAATTACACCATAGACATTAAAGACTACCAAGAAAACTTAACACAAATAACCATTCCGGTTATAGGTAAAAGAGATAGCCTTGTTGTTAAAGAACAAACAACAAAAGATTTACAATACATACCTAGTGAAACCTCAAGTAGTATTCAAAGAGGTGTTTTTACCGTTACTTTTCCCAAAAACGCACTATACCAAGGCAATTACCTTGATATCAAAACATCTGCAGACACCCTGCATTTACACAAAGACAACATACCTGTGCATAAAAATATTTCTATTAGTATGGATATTAGTAATTACAACACGACAGATAAAAACAAACTCTATATTGCTAGACAAGCCTATAAAAACATCTATTTTTATACCACCACAAGAAGAGAGAACAACATCCTTACTGCTAAAACTAGAACTCTTGGCTCTTACACTCTTGCTATGGATACCATTGCTCCCACAATAAAGGCAGCTAATTTTACAGATGGAAAATGGATAAGCAATAACAAAACATTGCAACTAAAAATTGAGGATACCCATAGCGGAATTAGCAGTTACAGAGCAACATTAAACGGCACCTTTGTATTGATGGAATATAATTACAAAAAAGACGTTTTAACCTATGACTTTAATGACAATATAGTTACTGATACTCAAAACAATTTAAGATTAATTGTAACCGATAATGTTGGAAATAGCAGTACATTTGAGGCTATATTTTTCAGAAAAAAACTTTAATATTCGCTTTTGAAAACACAGATTAAACTTCTATTAATTTCCTCAATTTTATACTCTAGTGCACTTTGGGCTCAAAAGGCAACTGTTAGAGGTGTGATACTAGATGTGTTTGACCAGCCCATACCTAGTGTTAATATTACTATTGGTAACACAGGCGCAATTTCAGATTTAGATGGGTATTATCTTATTGAAATTACCGCCAATGAAGATGTGCAGATAACTTATAGCCATATTGGTCATAAAAATGTTCAAGCAACATTAAATTTGTCTAACAACGAGGATTATGAATTAAATCCTGTCATGAAGACAGACATAGAACAAATCGCAACAGTTGTTATCTCAGGAAGAGAAAACAAACGCATACAAGGAATTACCACCTTAAGTCCAGAGGCAATAAGAAGAATGCCTTCTGCCATAAGCGGGGTAACAAGTTTGCTTACCTCATTACCCGGGATCAATAGCAATAACGAACTTAGCACACAGTATGCTGTTCGTGGGGGTAACTATGATGAGAACCTAGTATATGTAAATGAAATTGAGGTGTACAGGCCTTTTTTAATTAGGAGTGGACAACAGGAAGGTTTAAGTTTTGTAAACGATGATCTTACCTCTAGTGTAGATTTCTCTGCCGGTGGTTTTCAGGCAAAATTTGGTGACAAACTCTCTTCTGTTTTAGATATTACTTACAGAAAACCTACCGAGCTGCAAGCCAGCCTAGATGCTAGTTTACTTGGAGCAAGTGTTTCTGTAGGAGGCATCTCTGAAGATGGCAAGTTTACAGGTATTGTGGGGTTACGCTATAGAGATAATAGTTTGTTTGTAAATGCTAAAGAGACACAAACAAATTTTAAACCTACATTTTTAGATGCCCAAACATACCTTAGCTATAAGTTTAATAATAAGCTTGAAGTTGGTTTTCTAGGAAACATTGCCATCAACAAATACAGTTACAAACCCCTAACAAGGCAAACTAATTTTGGAACCCTTGCAGACCCTGTTGCGCTATTGGTATTTTATGACGGGCAAGAAGAAGACAAGTATGACACCTATTTTGGAGCCTTGAAGGCAACCTATGTAGCCTCACAAAATTATACAGCAAAATTTATTGGATCTATATACCAAACCCAGGAGCAAGAATACTTTGATATTTTAGCACAATACAGACTAGGAGAAGTAGATACTAGTATTGGTAGTGAAAACCTAGGAGAGGTTACCTTTAGTGAAGGTATTGGCTCTCAACTCACACATGCAAGAAATAACCTTGATGCCTTGATTGTGAATTTAGAGCATAAAGGGAATGCTACTATTGGAGAAAATGAATTTGAATATGGCGTAAAATTTACCCATGAAGATATAAGAGATCGAGTTCAAGAATACGAGATTATAGACTCTGCAGGATTCTCAATAAGACCTCCTCTTGTAGATTTCGCAAATTTACAGCCCTATGAGCCTTTCACTTCAGAGATTGTTCCTTACACAAACATACGCGCACAAAATGATGTACAAATAAATAGACTCAGTGGCTATGGACAGTGGAGCCGTAGAACAACTATTGGCAGCAGTGATCTTTGGCTAAATGCAGGAGTAAGAGCCCATAATTGGAGCGTGAGTGGCCAAGATATACAAACAACTACCCAAACAGTCTTTAGCCCTAGAGCGCAAGTGAGCCTTAAACCAAATTGGGATAAGGACATGCTTTTCAGATTGTCTGGAGGTGTGTACCACCAACCCCCTTTTTATAGAGAATTAAGAGATTCTACAGGAACTGTAAGACCTGGTGTGAAGGCGCAAAAGTCTATTCATATTGTTTTTGGTAATGATTACAGTTTTAGTTTGTGGGACAGGCCATTTACCCTAAACTCTGAAGTGTATTACAAGAAACTCACAGATGTAAACCCATACACCCTAGATAATGTTAGAATACGTTATAGAGCAAGAAATAATGCTGTTGCCTACAGCTATGGTTTAGATTTGCGCTTGGCAGGAGAGTTTGTTCCTGGAACAGAAAGCTGGATAAGCCTTGGGTATTTAAAAACAGAAGAAAACATAGACAACAGAGGATACATCTTTAGACCTACAGATCAACGATTAAAAATAGGAATGCTATTTCAAGATTATGTTAAAGTAGTTCCAAATTTAAAAGGATATTTAAACTTGCAATACAATACAGGGCTACCAGGAGGCTCTCCTAGCTATGCAGATCCTTATAATTTTCAAGAGCGTTTGCCAGATTACAAAAGAGTGGATTTGGGGGTTTCTTACGTACTTATAGATACCCAAAGACAAAAAGAAGAAGGCGTTTTTAAATACTTTAAAGAACTTACTCTTGGTGCAGAGATATTCAATATTTTTGATGTACAAAACTCTATATCAAATACATTTGTAAGAGATGTATACACTAAGGTACAATACTCCATACCCAACTACCTGTCTCCAAGGGTTTTTAATGTACGTTTAACCGCTAAATTTTAAGCTATGCATATTGCAAAAAGATTTGGTTTTTATGGCTTTGGATTTATTATTGGGCTAGTGCTATTATTTTTCTTTTTAAACGGAAAAAAGCTGGCTGTGATTATGGACCAGACGCACGTACGTTAAAAAACATTAAAATTAAACAAAGAGTATTCTCTACCCAAAGCCTCCAAGAGTTGAAAAACAATAATCTTGACACTGCTACGGTATCTTCTTTACTTAAATTAGGAGATGTTAATTTTGGAGAGAGCAATACAAAATTAGACTCCTGTAAGGTATATGTTATTGAAGGGTCTGTTAAAAAAATAAAGTTGAAAATGAGCGTGCAAAATTGTGAGAAAACCGCAACCATAACCTCTATAGCTGTTCAATAACAACTATCTAGTTTTAGTTTGTTAGTATGTATGGTTAATTTATAATTTAAATAAACATACTTTTTGTACAGCAAATTGCATAATAATCCTGCCCATTGTATTATCTATGGGCATTTTTTTATATCATTATAAAAGTCAAATAAAAACAATGCATTTAAAAAATCCACACAGAAATCCTTATAACTTTGAATTGCTACTACAAGTCAATGAGGAGTTAGAGCCGTTTGTATTTACCAACGAACATGAGGTTCAAACCATTGATTTTGCAAATCCAAAAGGGGTATTTCAGTTAAATAAGGCGTTGTTGTTACAACACTATAAGCTAGATCATTATCAGCTACCTGTCGGGCATTTATGTCCTGCAGTTCCTGGTAGAGCAGATTATTTATGTCATGTTAAAACATTGCTTGATGAGCGCTTAGCCTCAAGTAGTGACAATACAATCTATAAGGTGTTAGATATAGGAGTTGGTGCAAACTGCATCTACCCTATTATAGGGGCCCAGCTTTTTAATTGGCAAATGGTAGGTGCAGATATAAATAGTGATGCTGTTGGTTCTGCAAAAGAAATTGTTACTGCCACAAAGGGATTAAAAAACAATATTGAAATAAGACACCAATCCAATAATGCAAATATTTTTACCGGTGTTATTAAAGAAGATGAGTATTTTGATGTTAGCATATGCAATCCTCCTTTCCATACAAGTGAAATAGAGGCAAACAAAGGCACCATGCGCAAGTTAGCTAACATAGCAAAAGATAAGGATTATGCTTTTAGGCAAGAACTAATACATAATTTTGGTGGAAAAGCCAATGAGCTTTGGTGCAATGGCGGTGAGGCTCTTTTTATAAAAAGAATGATTAAACAGAGTATAAAACATAAAAAACAAGTGGGTGTTTTTACAACACTAGTTTCAAATAAAGAGAACCTAAACAAACTTTACAAACAGTTAGACAAAGCAAAAGCAAGTCATAAAACAGTGGTAATGCATATAGGTAATAAAAATAGTAGGATGCTTACCTGGAGTTTTGATGAACAAACCCCAACACAGGTTTAAAAGCTAGTTAAGATTTCCTTCTAGTTTTCTCTTTTTTAAGCAGCGTAAGTTCTCTACTGGTTTGTCCAGCGACAGAGGTGTTCTCTTCGGCCCTTCTAATTAAATACGGCATAACATCCTTTACAGGTCCAAAAGGTATGTATTTGGCAACATTGTAACCCCCAGCTGCAAGATTGTAGCTTATATGATCACTCATGCCATATAATTGGCCAAACCATACTCTGGTATCATTTTTTTGCAACTTCTTGGATTTAAGTATCTCTAGTGCCTTATAGCTGCTATCCTCGTTGTGGGTGCCAATAAACAAAGAGATATCCTCTAAATTGTCTAGTATATACTCCATAACGGCATTAAAATTAGTATCAGTTGCTTGTTTACTCTCGCAAATAGGTGTTGGATACCCTTTTTCTTGAGCCCGATTATTTTCTTTTTCCATGTAGGCTCCTCTAACAACTTTAAAGCCTAATTTATAGTTACCGGCTACGGCTTTTGCATGCTGCTCTTTTAGATAGGTTAAGCGGTCCCAGCGGTAACATTGCAAGGTATTAAAAACAACGGCTTTCTCTTTGTTGTATTTGGCCATCATAGCCTCACAAAGTGTGTCTGCTGCATCTTGCATCCAAGACTCTTCCCCATCAATTAGTAAAGAAATATTACACCTTTGAGCGGTATCACAAACCTTTTGGTATCTGTCTTTAATATATTGCCACTCCCCTTTTTCTAGAGTGGTTAAAGACTCTTTTGCTGATATTTTTCTCCAAATTTCAAAACGACCAAACCCTGTTGGTTTAAATACAGAGAATGGCATTGCATCTTTGTTTTTTGCAAACTCTGTAAGCGCTACTACCTTTTGCATGGTGGCATCAAATTGAGATTTTTCCTGTTTTCCTTCTACAGAATAATCTAAAACAGAGCTCACCTTAGCACGGTGCAGATTATCAACAACACTCATGCAATCTTTTTCATTCACTCCGCCACAAAAATGATCGAATACCGTTGAGCGAATAAGCCCCTCTACTGGCAAATTAAAATTGAAAGCTACTTTTGTAGCCATGGTACCTATTTTTACTAGTGGCTCTTTAGAAATCATCTTAAATAGAAAATAAGCACGTTCTAATTCAGAATCACTTTTTAATTTAAAAGCAGTTTGTGTGTTGTCAAAAAGAGTGTTTAGGGCCATAATAAAATTTCTCGTACAAATATAGTTAGTTTTGATGGTCGTTGAAATACAATGCTCTAATTTTGTTACTCTAAGTTTGAATAATTTTTAATACTTTAAACACCAAGAATTATAAAAACGTATCATACACTCACCCACTATGGAAAAACAGATTGTGACACAACATACAACCATTTACTGTAATGAAAATAGATGGTCGTTGCTAAGGGCTGGTGTTGAAAAACTAAACCCCACTAAGATTTTTATATTAGTAGACACCAATACATTTAAGTACTCTCTTGAGCTATTTTTAAAATGCGCTGGTATAAAAACCCCTGTTGAAACCATTATAATGCCTAGTGGCGAGAAAAATAAAACAATTCATACTTGTATTGATATATGGAATACATTAACCAAAAAAGGGGCAGACAGAAGTAGCCTACTTATTAATCTTGGTGGTGGTGTTGTAACAGATGTAGGTGGCTTTGTTGCCTCAACATTTAAAAGAGGGATTGAGTTTATAAATATCCCGACATCACTATTGGCGATGGTTGATGCCGCTATAGGAGGTAAAAATGGTGTTGATTTAGGAACCCTTAAAAATCAAGTTGGAGTAGTTAATAACCCAAGTATGGTGGTGGTTGATCCTGTTTTTTTAAACACATTACCAAAACAAGAAATCACCTCTGGATTTGCAGAGATGTTAAAACACGCCCTTATAGAGAGTCAAGACTATTGGGAGCAACTTCAGGATTTTGATGTCAAAAATCTAAAAAGTACCCAAGACTTAATATGGAGCTCAATAGCGATTAAAAATAATATCGTCTTGCAAGATCCCAATGAGTTGGGTGCTAGAAAAGCACTAAATTTCGGGCACACCCTTGGTCATGCTATTGAATCTTACTGCCTAGAGAGTAAAACTAGACCAACACTTATACATGGGCAAGCCATTGCAATTGGCATTGTTTTAGCCATCTACATCTCAAGTAATTTAGTTGGTTTTGATAAAAACAAGCTGGCAGAAATCACTTCTTTTATTCTAACTAACTTTAAAAGACAGGCTTTTAACAGGCAGGATATAGCATCAATTAGTGCTCTTTTAATACATGACAAAAAAAGCAAAGCCGGGGTATTATTATTTGTGCTACTAGAAGACTTTGGTGTAGCTCATATCAATAGAGAAGTTCCCAAGCCCTTAATTATTGAGGCTTTTAAGTATTATAACGATTTTAAAATAAACTAAAAAAAAGCCCGCTATGGTCTATAGTGAGCTTAAAATATACATTTATTGAATGTTATAATGTTCTAAAAATAGAATGCATTAGTCTTTTTTTATCATTGATACTCTCCTCCAAAGAAATCATTGTCTCTGTTCTAGTAACGCCATCAATATCATCTAGTTTGTAGATGATATCTTTTGCATGAGTTGTGTTTTTTGCTCTAATTTTACAAAAAATATTAAATTTTCCAGTGGTAACGTGAGCCACTGTTACAGAGGGTATTTCATTGATTCTCTCAAGTACAAACTGAGTTTGAGATGTTTTCTGTAAATAAATACCAACATAGGCTATAAAAGAATATCCTAATTTATTGTAATCTAAACGAAGTGAAGAACCGGTAATAATACCAGCCTCCTCCATTTTTTTAACTCGAACATGTACCGTTCCTGCAGAGATACCATGCTTTTTTGCAATATCTGTAAAGGGAGTTCTTGTATTTTCAATAAGCATATCTAAAATGCTTTGGTCTGTGGCGTCTAACTTAAATTTCATGTAGTATAATTTAACTACAAAGATAATTCATTGATTTAAAAAAAAACAAATTCCAATGTTAAATCAACATTAAATTTTGAGTTATATCAAAAATCGTTGCTATTTTTTTATCAATTGGTATATTTTGGTGAGAATTCACTAATATTCTTCCGCCCTGTAGATCAAAGTGTTGATGTCCAAAGACTTCTAAACTTACTCCCATGCTATCAAAATATAATTCAAATTCAATCTTTTGATGTGCTAGCTTTTCTTTGTATTGAAAGCTAATGGTTTGTAAATTATCTTCTCCATCAACACGAACGTTATACAAAACCACATCTTTATATATCTTTTGATTTTCTGGGATAGTAAAATACTCTTTGTAATCTAAATTATTATTTTTAAAGGCTGTATCAAGGTCAAATAGCGCAATTAAGGCGTAAAACACAAATGATCTAGACTGCTCACGGCTGTAATCATCTTTAAAATGTCCAGCTTCAAATAATATTGTTGGAGATCCACTACTGGTGAAGCTATCACCCACACAATTTTGATTAAATGTGTCATCAAAGCGTCCTATTTGATCGTGGTGGTATGCTTGAATGTAATTTTTCATTTTAACGATAAGCTCCATAGCAAACTCTCTTGCAGGTGTAATGGTTTTTAAAGCATCTGCAGATGGGGCTAAAAACGAAAGGGTGGCTGGTTTAGGGCCGTCAATACCAAAAATACTGCGCTGATCGTGCATGTTTAAGCATAAATGGGGTTGCAGGGTGTCAAAAATAGATCTTAACACCCTACTCTCGCTTTGAGAGACATCTTCAGCATCTCTATTTAAATCTATATTGTTAGCATTTTCTCGGGTATACAATGCAGCACCATCTGGATTTAAAATTGGAAGCACATAAAATGAATATTGCGAAAGCAATAAGGCTGTTTGTTGTTTGTTTACACTTATATATTTAAAAAAATCAAACAATGCCTTT
>CBFHMO010000047.1:0-10697 GCA_965656925.1 Patiriisocius sp. | reverse complement strand
AGGCGATACCATTAACATGAATGCCAAATATGTTGAATATAGCGGCAGAACCAAATTAGCTTTTGCAAGTGGCGACGTTATGCTCACCGAACCTAATTCAGTTTTAACTACAGACACTTTGTATTTTGATCGTGTTAAGCAACAATCTTTTTATAAAAGTGGTGGTCGTGTGGTTCGTGATTCGTCTGGAACCATAACCAGTAAAATTGGACGCTATTATATGGATTCTAAAAAATATCAGTTTGTCAACGATGTTGTTTTAGTTAATCCAGATTATACAATCAACACCAACAACCTCGATTTTTATTCAGAATCTGGCCATGCATATTTATTTGGTCCTTCAACAATTATAACTGAAGAAAGTAAAACCTATTGCGAAAGAGGTTTTTATAACACCGAAACCAAACAAGGTTATGCCGTTAAAAACTCCCGTATAGATTACGACAATCGTATTTTTGAAGGCGATAGTATGTTTTTTGATAACAGTCGTAGTTTTGCTTCTGCCACTAATAATATTAAAGTTACAGATACAATTAATAAGAGTATTATTAAAGGACATTATGCAGAGGTCTATAAAGAAAAAGACTCCCTTTTTATTACCAAACGTGCATTAGCCATTACAGTTCAAGAAAACGATTCGATTTACATGCATGCAGATACTTTAATGGTAACTGGAAAACCTGAAAAACGCATAACACGTGCGTATTACAATGCCAAGTTTTATAAGTCGGATATGAGTGGTAAAGCTGATTCGGTTCATGTCGATCATGCTTCGGGTTTAACACAAATGATAAATCTATCGCGTTTTTCATCAACCGATCCTTTTGCTAAAAGCAGACATCCCATAATTTGGAATTTACAAAACCAGATGACTGGTGATACTATTCATTTGATTTCAAATCCGAAAACAGAAAAATTAGATTCGCTTTTAGTATTTAACAATGCATTTTTAATACAAAAAGATTCTTTGGGGTATAATCAAGTAAAAGGAAAGCGCCTTATTGGCCTGTTCACAAACAATGAGCTAGATACCATAAACATTGATAAAAATGCACAAGTAATTTATTTTGCTCGTAATGACAAAGACGAGCTCATTGGCATAAACAATACGGTATCAAGCGCTATACAGATGTACATGGAAAATCAAGCCATTGAAGGAATACGTTTTATAAAAAAGGGAACTGGAAAAATATATCCACTCTCAAAAATCCCTCCAGAGGCAAGAATATTGTCTGGTTTTCTTTGGCGAGCAGAGGAGCGATTACAGGATAAAGATGCATTGTTTGATGGAAAACAAGTCCCCATACTTCCAAAAATAAAAGGCATACCGCTTCCAAAATTTCAAGAAGCCTTTTTTGATGAAAAAAGTCAAGAACAATTAAATCTTCCCCAGGCCTCAAAACTGAATGCTGAAGTTTTTAAAAATAGACCCCAAGACAACCCTGTTCAGGAAACTCCTGTTGAGAAAACTCCCAAGGTAATAAATGACACCATAGATCAAAAAAGTAAGATAAAACCCGAGAATAATTAATTTACTTCACAGAAAATTTCATCTGCGACACCATTGTTAGTCTCTATTTTTACACCTTAGTTATAGCCCATTGAAAAAAGATTTTTACAAACACCAAACACAAACCACCCAGCACCCATTGGCCATGGAGATATCTCATGCCAAAGGCAGCTATATCTATGACACCAAAGGAGTTGCACATCTAGATTTTGTTGCAGGGGTATCTGCTTGTAGTCTAGGGCATAGCCATCCTAGAGTGGTAGAGGCTATTACAGCGCAAGCGCAAAAATACATGCATGTGATGGTGTATGGAGAGTATATCCAAAGCCCAGCAGTATCACTTACAAAGCTACTGGCAGTAAACCTACCAGCTCCTTTGGAAACTACCTATTTGGTAAATAGTGGTACAGAGGCTATCGAAGGGGCTTTAAAACTTGCGCGCCGTGCAACTGGCAGAGCAGAAATTTTATACGCAAATCTTGCCTATCATGGAAACACTATGGGCGCTCTAAGTGTTATGGGCTATGAGCAAAGAAAAGAAGCCTTTAAACCTTTGTTACCTCAGTGCAAGGCTATCATGTTTAACTGTGAAACTTGCTTGGAGCAAATAACAAACAATACTGCAGCTGTTATACTAGAAACTATTCAAGGGGGTGCTGGTTTTATAGAACCAACTAATGGGTATTTAAAAAAAGTAAAAGCAAGATGCCAAGAGGTGGGCGCACTTTTAATTTTAGATGAAATACAACCTGGATATGGCCGTACGGGAAAACTTTTCGGTTTTATGAATTACAATGTCGTGCCAGATATTCTAGTGATGGGAAAAGGTATGGGAGGCGGCTTACCCATTGGAGCTTTTACAGCATCCAAAGCCCTTATGGACCTATTGCAGGAAAAACCAAAATTAGGGCACATAACAACCTTTGGAGGCAATGCTGTTATTGCCGCGGCGGCGCTAGCAACGCTTAAAGAAATAACCCAGAGCTCTTTAATGCAACAAACCCTGGAAAAAGAAATTTTAATTCGCAGTTTGCTTGTACATCATGCCATAAAAGAAATTCGAGGAACTGGTTTAATGTTGGCCCTTATTATGGAAACTCCAGCCATTGCAAACCAGGTCATCTTAAGATGTAAAGAGAAAAATTTAATTTTGTTTTGGTTACTTTTTGAACCTAGAGCCATCAGAATTACACCCCCTCTCACCATTTCTAAGGCAGAAATTGTAGAGGGATGCACTATCCTAAGACAAGTACTCAACGAAATATAATTCTTCAAAAACTGTTTTAATCTATTGTATTTCATTTAGTTAAGCCTGTTTCTAGGCTGTTAACATCTCGTTAACAACAATCGCGGCATATCTCAAGAGCTGTCAATATCCTCACTATCTTTATTTAAAGAGAAACCTATAAATAACTGCGTATGCAATTGCCAACCCCAGACGAGCATAACAACGTATCACTTAGCAAATTTGAGTCTATGCTCAAGACCAATAATATCCTCTTTTTTGATGCAGATCAATTTGAGGAAATTATTAATCATTATCTTGAAAATGGTAAAATAGCCCTAGCCAAAAAGGCAACAAAACTTGGTTTACAACAACACCCTAGTTCTACTACCCTTAAGTTATTTCAGGTTGAAATGTTCATATTTGAAAATGAGCTAGACATTGCAGACAATCTATTAGATGAGTTATATCAAATAGAGCAATCTAACGAAGAAATATACATTCAAAAGGCTAATATTCTCTCTAGAAGAGACCAACACAAACATGCCATTGTATTACTTAAAAAAGCATTGGAAATTACCTTAGAACAAGGGGATGTTCTATCGTTAATTGGCATGGAGTATTTGTTTTTAGAAGATTATGAAAATGCAAAAAACTATTTTATTAGGTGTTTAAATGATGAAGATGACCAGTTTCACACAGATTATTCTGCCCTTTACAATGTAATTTACTGTTTTGAGTACTTAGAGCAAAATAAGGAGGCTATAAATTATCTAAATGTCTTTTTAGATAAAAATCCATATTCTGAAGTTGCTTGGCACCAAATAGGAAAGCAGTATAGCATCTTAAAACAATACAAAAAAGCGTTAGCATCCTATGATTTTGCTATTATTAGTGATGACCGCTTTATTGGGGCATACCTAGAGAAAGGGAAAGTACTAGAAAAAATGAAGCGCTATGAAGAGGCTATAGAGAGTTTTATTATCACCCTTGGTCTTGATGACCCAACATCCTTTGCCCTATTGCGAATTGGTAGATGCTATGAAAAAATCAATAACGATGAAATGGCCTTGCAGTATTACACCAAATGTGTTGAACAGGATAGCCTTCTAGATAAGGGTTGGATTGCCATCACAGATTTTCATTACAAAAAGAAGGACTATGAAAAAGCACTTTATTTTATAGACAAGGCCATCAATATAGATTCAGAAAATGTGCTGTACTGGAAAAGGTATGCAAAAATTAATAAAAAACTTCAATGGTTTGAACAGGCTGAAGTAGGCTATAGAAAAGCGCTAGAATTTGGAAACTATGAGCAAAACACATGGCTCACTCGTTGTGATATTTTAATTAAACTTGGAGAATTTGAAGGAGCTATAAATAACCTAAACCAAGCAGCAGAGTTTTATCCAGATTCTGCAGAAATAGAATTTAGGCTAGCAGGGCTTTATTACGATATTCTCAAAGAAGAAACTGGAGCGTTTCATCTTAGAAATGCTCTTGATATTGAGCCTGAATTTCTACTTATTTTAGAGGAAATATTCCCTCATATTTTAGAAAAAACGAGTGTAAAAGAAATTATAAAGAATCACAAAAAAACTACCCTTTAATCTGTATTTTTGGGCGTAAAACAACACTAATATGCCCAAACGCAGTTTTAAACAATCATTAAGTATTACTATTAAAGGCCTAGCCATGGGCGCTGCAGATGTAGTTCCAGGTGTTAGTGGCGGTACTATTGCCTTTATTTCTGGTATATACGAAGAGCTAATTGCTACAATTCATGCTTTAGATTTTGGTATTTTTAAAACCCTTAAAAAAGAAGGATTAAAAAAAGTTTGGCAACAGTACAATCTTGGTTTTTTAGCTTCTTTATTTACTGGAATTGCCATTAGTATTTTATCGCTTGCCAAATTAATAACTATGCTCTTGGGGCAATATCCTGTCTTGGTGTGGTCATTCTTCTTTGGTTTGGTTATTGCAAGTATTATATACATAGCAAAACAGATAACAAACTACAGCCCTAAAGCTATTATCGCCCTTGTACTTGCGGCAGTATTATCTTACGGTATAACCCTTGCACAGCCTATTGCAGACACACAAAGCATTTGGTTTTTATTTCTTGCAGGTTTTATTGCCATTATAGCGATGATATTACCAGGTATTTCTGGAGCATTTATACTGCTACTTATTGGCGGCTACACCATTGTTATTGGTGCTATAAATCAACTTATAGAAGCTATAAGTACATTTAATATCAGCGCTCTTGGCAATGCCTTATTAAAAATTGGAGTCTTTGCAGTAGGTGCTATTTTTGGTCTTAAAGTTTTTTCTGGGGTATTAAACTGGATGTTTAAAAACCATAAAAACACTACCCTAGCTGTTTTAACGGGATTTATGATTGGTGCCCTTAATAAAATTTGGCCCTGGAAAGAAGTATTGCAATACCGCAAAAATAGTCATGGTGAAGAAATCCCTTTTATTGAAAGAAGTATTCTTCCTGGCGGTTATCAGGGAGATCCTAAAGTGTTTACGGCCATTTTATGTATGCTTGCTGGCTTTATGATTATTTTTCTTTTAGAATTTATTGCAAATAAAAAAAAACCTAACTAATAAATTACTGTGAATACAGAGAGAACCCCCTTAGATAAGTTCTGGTTAATTCTAAAAGGGATTACCATGGGCGCTGCCAATAAGGTTCCTGGAGTCTCTGGAGGTCTGGTAGCTTTTGTTGCAGGGTTTTATGAAGAATTTATTTACTCCCTTCAAAAAATAAACAGAAAGGCTTTTAAACTATTACTTAAAGGGCGTTTAAGAAGTTTTATACAATACACAAACGCAGGCTTTGTTAGCCTACTTTGTCTTGGGATGATAATTAGCTATTTTAGCGTTTCCAAAATACTTGATTACCTTCTACTTGGCTATGAGCTGCAAGTTTGGAGTGCTTTTTTTGGGATGATAATAGGCTCTATTATATACATTACCAAAGATTTCGGACCCTGGAATAAAAGAAATATTGGATACTTGACCTGTGGTATTATTGCAGGTATCGCTATTAGCTTTTTAGAGCCTGCAAGAGAAAATGATAATCTCATTTTTGTTTTTTTATGCGGTATCATTGGGGTTTCTGGAATGACACTCCCAGGGTTATCTGGCTCCTTTATATTAATTATTTTAGGCAATTATGTGCTGCTACTGGTAGACTCTGTAAATGCGTTGTTTGACACCCTATCTGAAATAATAGTGGGAGATTTTTCTTTTAGAAACAATACCCAACGGGTAAGACTCTTAAAAGTGTTGGTGGTATTCTCATTGGGTTCTGTAACAGGATTAGTGTCTTTATCTCACCTGCTGGGCTTTGTCTTGAAAAAATACAAAAAAGCTACCTATGCAGTTATCATAGGTTTTATAACTGGTTCTCTTGGCGTGGTATGGCCCTGGAAAGAAAAAATATACAGCCGCAACGCTATTGGAGAAATTAATCTTGATGCAAACGCAAGAGAAATTATAACAGGTTACAATAGGTATTTTCCCTCAGAGGTTTCTTGGGCTACACTTTTTGCAATTATGTTTATACTTTTAGGGATTCTTGGAGTACTTAGCATTTATTGGTATCATATGTATAAAAAAAGAACCAATGGCTAACTACGGACTCATCGGGAAAAACATAGCGTATTCTTTTTCTAAAAAATTTTTCAATGAAAAATTTAAAAAAGAAGGCCTAGCACATAGCTACCAAAACTTTGATATTGACACCATTGAACTATTTAAAAAAATTATAAAAGAAAACACTGGTATTAAAGGCTTAAACGTGACAATTCCATACAAAGAAAACATCATACCATATCTTGACACTTTAGACAATCAGGCACGTATAATTGGGGCTATAAATACAATTAAGGTTTTAGAAGATGGTAGCTTAAAGGGATACAATACAGATCATTACGGTTTCAGTAAAGCCCTGAGTAGTTACCCAGCTATTTCAAACAAAACAGCACTTATTTTAGGGAATGGCGGCGCCTCAAAGGCTATTAAATATGCGCTTGATACTTTAGGATATTGCTGCACTACGGTTTCTAGAACCAAAACCCAAGATACTATTACCTACAACCAGTTAACAAAACAGGTGTTAGAAAAGCACACCCTTATAGTAAACACAACTCCTTTGGGAGTAGTCCCAGATGTTTTAAAATGTCCAGAGATACCCTATAGGTATCTTACTAAAGAACACTTCTTGTTTGACCTGATATACAACCCGCAAAAGACTACATTTTTAAGGCATGGACTCGCCAAAGGGGCAACAATAGCCAATGGCAGTAAGATGCTAGAGTACCAAGCCCAAGAGGCCTGGAACATCTGGAATAGTTAAAATGTAAGCAGGCGGGGTCAATAAACTTCTAGAATCTTGGCAATCTTATGGGGAGTTAGTATCTTGAGCCCTCATAATTATGAACTTTAACATTGCAAAATATGTCTGACCAAATCAATGCTACCCAAGAAGATAACACACCTATTGAAAAAAGTGTTACCAATACAAAAGCTACACAAAGCCAGGAAGAAACTCCAAAACAGATGCCTGCAATAAAAGCAGATACCTCAATAGAAAAACCAACAAAGGTTGCAAATATTGAGCCTGAAGTAGCCGCGGCCCCTACCCCAGAAATCTCTGAGGAGCAAGAGGTGGAAAGCTCAGATGCTATAGCCCAGATAGAAACAGTGTTAGAAAAAGAGCCTACTGATTACAGCAACCTAAATAAAGTACAACTCACCAGTGCACTAGAAAACCTTATTAGTAGTGGCGCTATAGAAAACATAAAAGAGGAGGCGGAAGAGATAAAAACAGAGTTTAACAACCTGTTTCAGGAAGAACTTACCCAAAAGAAAGAAGCATTTCTTGAACAGGGAGGAAATATTATAGATTTCCACTATACCTCTACAGAGAAAAAAGCATTCAATGATATTTTTAATGACTACAAATCAAAACGAAATGCTCATTTTAAGAAGTTAAAACAAGATCTAGAAGGAAACCTTGAAGTTAGAAACCTTTTAATTGAAGAAATTAAAGACTTATTAGATTCTAAACAAAGTGTAAATAGTAATTATAAAAAAATTAAAGACATACAAGATCGTTGGAAACAAGCTGGAGCCATTCCTAGAGATAAGTATAATACGGTGTGGAATAACTACCACCATTATATGGAGACCTACTATGATGCCCTGCAGCTAGATAGAGAGTTTAGAGATCTAGACTTTAAGCACAATCTTGAAGAAAAACAAAAGCTTATAACGCGCACACAGGAACTTGCAAAACAGAGTAATATTGACAAAGCCTTTAGAGAATTACAGTTAATACACAGACGTTGGAAAGAAGATATTGGACCTGTAGCTAGAGAGATTCGTGAGGAGTTGTGGGAAACCTTTAGTGCTGCCACAAAGATCATTCATGACAAAAAAATGATTGCAGAAGCGGCTTTAGAAGAAACATTTATTGAAAATTACGCTATTAAAAAAGAACTGATTGGGCTTATAAATAAAGTGCAAGAAGAAACAAAATCTTCTCACTCTGCATGGCAAAATGCGATGAAGCAAGTGCAAGAAATTAGAGATGTGTTTTTTAGTGTTGGGCGAGTGCCTAAAGATAAAAACAAAGAGATCTGGGCTAGCTTTAAAGATACTACACGTAGCTTTAACAAAGCAAAAAATGATTTCTACAAACATCAAAAAAGTGCACAATATGATAATCTTGAACAAAAGAGAAAACTCATAAAGCTTGCCCAGGATAATAAGGACACAGAAGATTTTGAAAAAGCTACACCGCTGTTCAAAAAAATACAGCATGATTGGCGTGAAATTGGGCATGTCCCAAGAAAAGACAGTGATGCTATTTGGAAAGAGTTTAAAGCGGCTTGTAATCATTATTTTGATAGATTACACGCTTTAAAAGATGAAGAAAACAAAGGAGAGGTTGAAAATCTAGCGCAAAAACAAGCCCTACTAGATTCTATGAAAACAATCTCTTTATCTGGAGATCATAAGCAAGATATTCAAACCATAAAAGCTACAATTAGCCAATGGAAAAACATTGGACGCGTTCCTTTTAAGAAAAAAAGTATCGATCAAAAATTCAATAAAGCTTTAGATGCTTTATTTAACACACTAGATTTAGACAAAAAAGAGACTGAGCTTATTAAGTTTGAAAATAAGCTCAATGCAATGGCAGGTGAAGATGATACTCGAAAATTACAAAACGAGCAATTCTTTATAGGTAAAAAGATTGATGAAACTAAATCAGAAATTTTACAACTTGAAAATAACTTACAGTTTTTCAAGCATGTAGACAAAGACAACCCTCTTGTAAAAGATGTTTATAAAAACATTGATAATCACAAAGAACAATTGGCACTTTGGAAAGAAAAACTAGTGAAAATTAAAGCAATACAAAATGGGTAAGCAGTATGCAACATTGTATCCTATGCCAATCACATAAAACAGCTTTATACTATCAAGACCACAACCGCAGGTATTGCAATTGCAATACCTGCGGTTGTGTTTTTATACCCCAAGTCTTGCTACCTGGAGCCAAAGAAGAAAAAGAGCGGTATTTATCACATCAAAACAATGTAGAAGACAGCGGTTTTCAAAATTTTGTAAGCCCAATAGTAAGGGCTATAAAAGCCAATCACAGCCCTAAAGACAAAGGGTTAGACTTTGGAGCTGGAACGGGACCTGTTGTTAGTAAATTACTGGAAGACCTTAATTATAAAATGGCACTGTATGATCCCTTTTTTCATCCCAGTAAAGCACCATTACTCAACACCTATGAGTTTATAGTATGTTGTGAGGTAATAGAACATCTGCACCATCCATTAAAAGAATTTGAGCTTTTAAAAAAATTATTGAAAAAAAATGGAGTGTTGTACTGCATGACAGATTTATTACCAAAAAAGGAAGATTTTAAAAAATGGTACTATAAAAATGACTTTACACATGTTATTTTTTATACGCCAAAAACCCTGCAATGGATCCAAAAAAAAGTAGGCTTTAAACAACTTGAGATAGACAATAGGTTGATTAGGTTTTATTAATCTATAATAGCCTCATAAATTGCTGCTTGTATATTGCTTCTAAGATTTGTTTCCACCATTTTTTTATTCTCTGCACTTGGGTAGGTTCTATTAGACATAAATACATACACAATTTCCTTTTCTGGATCTGCCCAAGTAAAAGTTCCTGTAAAGCCACTATGGCCAAAGCTTGACATAGAAACACAGCCGCAGGTTGGGCCACTCTCTTCTAGTTGAGGCTTATCAAACCCTATACCCCTGCGTACGTTTTGATCACAGTAATAACAGGTGTTAAAATCATCAATAACCTTAGAGGATAGATATTGTTGCCCCCCATAACTACCTCCGTTTAAATACAGTTGCATCATTTTAGCAACATCATTGGCTGTACTAAAAACTCCGGCATGACCACTTACCCCACCTAGCATAGCAGCTCCTTGATCATGCACATAGCCATGTATCTTTTGCATTCTAAAATAAGTATCCTCCTCGGTAGGTACAATGGTATTAATATCAAATGTATCAAGAGGGTTATACGTCATACTGTATGCCCCAATAGATGCATAGAAATGCTGTTGTACAAGGGTGTCTAATGAGACCTGGTAGTAGCGCTCTAGATATTTCATTAATAAATAATAGGGTAAGTCACTATACTTATACTCTTGGGTCTCTCTTAACTCACTCTCTCTTATAAAGCGGTAAATACTGTCTTTATACTCTCGTTTGATAAACATTTTAGAGGCCACATTGTATGGAAATTCTTTACTATAAGTGGGTTTATACCATTTTGTTTTTGGTTTGTTTGTAAGGCTATCCATGGTATTAACATAGTAAGGGATCCAAGATTTTAATCTAGCGGTATGGGTTAGCATCCTGCGCAGGGTAATATTTGCCTTAT
>CBFHMO010000046.1:0-10734 GCA_965656925.1 Patiriisocius sp. | reverse complement strand
ACTTGTTGTGTGTGGCTAGTATTGCCAATCCAAAAAGTACGGCAACAACTATTAAAATAGTACTTATAAACCCAGTTACGGCAAAGGACATTCTAATGAGTATGGTTGAGATAACAAAACCAGAGTTTCTAATAATTTTATGAAATTGATCTGTATAAAAGAAAGATATCAAAAGCAGTACAACATCCACTAAAATTAGTACCGTAAAAAATTGATCAAAAAATAAATTATTGATGCTTTCAAAAGAAGGTATTGTACTGCTTGAAATAGATAACCCCGCAGACCAATCAATAAGTGTGTACAAAGCCATGCTAAAAAATAATGGTACAAGTATCACTGCAATTATTTTTTTTCTTTTCACGAACCTTTGGATTACATTATTCTCTCCAATGGCTTTTTTAGTTTTTTGTTTGCCTTGTTTTTGAAACAAAAAGATTAAATAAAACAAAACAAGCGACGCCAATAAATCATAGGTAAATTGCAAATCTCCTTTTATTTCAAACCAATCTGCGGTAAGCTCAAGGGTAGATAGATCTTTAAATAATTTACGAATAATTATAAGGGTGATGATCTCGTACTGCTTGGTTATATAGGTAGTGAAAGATTTTGGTAGGTAGTATATAAGTAGATACACCTCATAAATTAAAATAAAAGAAAATGGAGTGTAAACGGCAGATATAGGGTTTGTTAATAGCTCTGAGTTTAAGGGTTGCGCTAAAAAATCAAACTTAATTAAGTAGATTACAGCCAGATGAATAAAAAAACTAAACAGCGCCAGTTTAAGTATTATTTTTTCAGCCTTTGCTCTAGTTTCCTCAGAAAGGAACAAGTCAAAAATATAGGTTGTGAAACTTGTTTTGGTTTTCATTTAGAGTGGTTTTTAAAACTAACTATGTAAATAAGTAGTTGCTTTGAACTTCTAATTTAGCAAATAAAAACCTAATGAAAAAGGATAGGATACCTTATATAACAATTTGTAAGTTAGGCGGTTAATTACTTACAGTGCTGTAGTGATGTTTTTCAGCGGTTATCATATCATTAATTGCATTCCATAATTCTATTCTTTTTTCTAGAGATTGCTTTGCTATGGTAAGGGTTTCACTCCATTTTCGAGAATCCTCTTCACATAATTCTGCGATCATCTTAAGAGATAGTGGCCCGTGCTCATCACCATCTAATTCAATATGGCGCTCCAAATAATACTTTAACTTATTGTATGATTTGTTTTCTGAATCAGCACTTTTTAAAATTTCCATAAACATATCTGGAATCACATCTTCTCTACCAAAGGTAAAGGCAGAGGCAACCATATGTGTTTTTTTAGTTTCAATAACACTAAACGTAAACGCAACAAAATCTACAACTCTTTGATCTAGGGTAATCTCTTTGAATGAATCTTCCAGGGAGTTTCCAGCAGAGATATGGTTAATAAATGTGTTAATTTTTTTGGTGTCTGCACCCACTTGTAACATTGCTTCTAGATACATCTCAAAATGGCTGTTAGCAACTCCCATCTCATTTACATCACTCTCTTCTCCATGAACTATTTCATTAATAAACCTTGATAGAGTTGGGTTTTTTGGTGGTGTCCAGGGCGTTTGTACTGTTGTAATGTTTATTTGAAGATTCTTTAAAAGCGACATAAAATCCCAAACTGCGAACACATGATTCTCCATAAACAACTTAATATCCTCTATGGTTTTTAAATTCTCATACAGTTTGTGTGTTTTAAGTTGTTCTCTTAATCCTGAAATTTCTTGTTCTATGTATAGTATTGTATTCATTGAAATAATTAACTCACTTATTGGTTTGTTTTACAAAGATAAAAAACATACCAGTGCAATACATACCCTTAACATATCTTTGTATGAAGTTTTAAAAAAGGTGTTCTAAAGCAGCTGTGATTGGTTTGTTTTTTCAAAATACTTTTTTAATGTAAGCAGAGAAATTAGCGCTTCCGTTTTTTGGTCTTTAAACTGCTGCACATATGCATTTGCATTTTTAATGATGTGGAGCGCTTTGTTTTGGTTTTCGATAAAGTAAGTGAGCCTTTGCTCAAGGTCTGAATAATCATCTTTAATTACAATATAATGGACATCTGCCACTAGTGTACCTTCCATAAACCATGTTTCAAATTTTGGCTCAGGCATTACCGCTATAGACTGTGAGGACATCACCCATTTTAAGTTGCTTGCCACATCATTTCCTTCAAGGCAAAGAATAAATTTATAATTAAGTTGCTGGTCTATAGTTAGCCTAGGCACTTTCCATACAGGATTCAACTCATTTGTATTTACCCTTCCAATGTTACACATTGGGTGGTTATAATACTGTTCTATGAATTTAATTCTGTGCGGTTGTGTTTTATGGACCTTCCCTCGGCTAACAAGCATGTCTTTTTTTTCTAGATAGGTTTTTTGTTCCTTTTTTATAAACATAAAGTGTCTCAATTTATTCCATTTCAGTAGTACAGCATTTGCATTATTGTCTCCAATAGGCCTACTTTTCACAAAAGTTGGTTGCCCAGGGACTTTTACAATATCACCAAAGAGAAACAACCCTTTTAGTTTTTGATTAAAATACCTGCTGTATTGATACAAGTCAAAGAAATATACTTTTGATCCCGGAATTTTTTTAATATCAGATAATGCTGTGGGGTTTTTTAAGATGATGGTATTTGACAGCTTGTTATAATAATCAACTCTTTTTTGGATACCACTAAGATGTTTCTTGCTATTTATTTTTTGTCTTATCTTTTTTTGATAATACACACTTGGTATGAATTGCCTTATGTAATTAATAAGATAATAGGTAGGCTTATTATTTTTGTGTTTGTAGCTTATTCTTTTTAGTTCCATTACGCTATTTTTATCGGGCTAGTTTTACAAAACAATCTGCGGGTTGTTTTTTCACAAAGTCTGTCAAAGCTTGTAAAGTCTTATAATGGTCAAAAAAATCAGGATCGGGCTTTATGAAATTAAAATGCGAGTGTCTCCAAAAAGTCATGGCAGATCCTGCATATACAGTAAAGCCTTGCAGGGCATTTATTTCTATATCTAGTAGTTTTAGTTCTTTTTGATAGCCTTTTAAAAGAGCCCTTACTCTTTCAAAATTAATAGTAACACCTTCTCCACAAATCCCAATAATAGTCATGCCAATATCATATACTCTATAGTATTTTACGGCCTCTTCAAAATCCATAATAACCACAGTATCATGTAATTCATTTACAACAACGTTGTTGCTAAATACATCTGCATGAATGAGCCCTTGTGGTAGTTTTGAGCTAATAAAGGGCTGTATGTACTCAAGATTTTGCGAAAGCCAAATATCAAATAGAGAGTTTGGGGCATATTTTTTTACATCACAAAATTCCTGCTTCCCAAAATTGGCATGATTTTGAAGATACTTTGGGGCTGCTACTTTATGTAGCTTCCCAAGCTGAGCTCCTATCAATGTAATTAACTCATTGGGCAAGCACTCTATTATAGTGCCCTTAACAAAGCTTTTTACCATAACAGGTTTTCCTTGCCAAGAGGTAAGCAGTTCATTATCTAGCGTTCTAATAATTTTAGAGGTTTCAAAATTGCTATGAGCCAGATGTTCTAGAAGTAGACCAAGTTCTGTTGCGTTTTTTTTAGTCTTTAATTCACAAATTGTAACTACAAGTTTTTTGCTATGTGTTTGTACTTGATAGTTTGTGTTTTCTGATCCACCGGTTAAAATATTAAACGATTTTATTTGTTTAACGCCATAGGGTGTTAAAATAGTTTCAATATCTTTTTTTGTTAAAGTAGTGTATTGTGCCAATGGCCTTAATTTTAAAAGTTTTCTCTAAATTTTGAAACTTGTTATTTTTGTGTTACTATTATTCTAGTACCTGGGTAAGCACATCAAAATAGCGTTGGGCTATAAACATAGCTCCTTTCGTGTTGTAATGTACATCATCGGCAAGCATAGCGTCAGTAAAGCCAGAGAACATATCAACGGCTATGACCTGTGAGGTAGTGGTAGCTTTATTCTTAGCGATAATTAATATCTCATCTTGTAATTGGTTGAAATAATTCAAAAGCTCCTCTGTCATGATATCGGTGCGCCCAGGAGCCATTTGTTCTATAATTAGTGTAACATTAGGATTAACATCTTGAAGTATATCTACAATCTCATTTATATTGCCTATTGCCTCATCATAGGGGAGATTTTGTAATGCATCATTCCCTCCAGGAGAACTAAATAGTACAACATCTGGTGTACCTGCCAAATTAAGGTCACTCTCTAATTGGTCTAAAATATCTCCAGAGGTCCAACCACCTCTTCCTTGATGATCTGGATCAAAATTAAAATTTTTAATAACAGGGTAGGAGCCAGGGTCATTCTGGGTGCCAATAAAGTCAATACTGTAGTTGTTTTCAATTAAATCTTTCCATGTTTCATACCTAAAACTCTCATATTGTGGCCTATTACCTTCAACTCTAGAGGCGCCAAGGGCCATTATTTTATTTATTGTGCTATTGGTGTTTGTGTTGGTTTGTTCTATGGGCTCATCACCACAAGAGATTAGCCCCATCATTACAATCCCTATAAGTGCCCATATTTTAATTATTCTCATAGTGTATTATTGTTTAGATATTTGGCAAGCAAGCCATGAAAATGATGTACTCCTTTTTCTCGTGTAGGAGAAAAACGGCCTGAGGTGTAAAACTTAGACTGCAAGCCTTTATGGACTCCTTCTACAACAAACTCATCTTCACGCTCTACCTTATCAAGTAAAGCACCGGCTCCCGTGTTTATTTTACTTTCATCATAAACATAGGTTATAAAAGATACTTTTGTTTTATTTAAATGAATTGGTTTTACAATATTTATAGAAAGCCCCCAAGGATAAAAGTTAAACATCATGTTAGGAAACACCCAATAGTAATAAGCAGCCACGTTTTTACCATAATCTGGATGGCCTTCTGGCAAGTCAAAAACCTCTTCACCTCCCTGAGAATACCCTATTTGTAAATTAAAGTGCTCATATATTTCTGTTTTATAAGATCCGTAATCTAACGCTTTGTTTAAGTCCTCGTGTACAAAAGGGATATGGAATCCTTCAAGGTAATTGTCACAGTACAGCGCCCAATGGCAATTAATGATGTAATCTTTATTGGCACTTGTGTCAAGTTTAAACTCATCTAAGGGTAAAAAACCAACACGCTGGTTCATTACATCTATAACCTGAGAAAAATCAAAGGTAGGGTCCAGACCAACAAATAAGTGACTACACCAGTTATAAAGCTTAAATTGATGTAAACCATCACATGGTCTAGGAAAATCTTTTGCCTTTTCAAACTCAGGCATACTTTTAAAACTTCCATCAAGCTCAAAACGTCTTCCATGATACATGCAGGTTAGTTGTTTCATTTTTCCTGGATGATGCGCCACTATATTGCCTCTGTGTGTACATACATTGCTGATACAAGAAATAGTATTCTCTTTATCTCTAACTAGCATCATAGGCTCTGCTATAAAATTGTCTAGAAGAGTAAAGGGATATACAGACTCCACCAGTGGTATGGTGGTGTTAGCATCACCAACCCATTGCCATGTTTTATTAAAAACACGCTCTTTAATGGCATCAAATACTTCTTGACTTCGGTAAAAAGTTGCAGGAAGTGTCTGGGCGCAAGTAATATCTGGGTTGATATAGAATTTTTCCATAATAGTGTATTTAGCTTGTTTTTTTTATTTTAATATAGAAAGGTACACCAATTGCCAGTAATACAACACCCCAACTAATAGTTTCTATACCGCACCCTATAATTACCCATATGCAAAATAATAGTGTAGTGAAAGAGAGTAGTTTTTTACTCAAGGAAATAGTACCTTCTTTCTTTCGCTCTAAAATAAGAAAACTAATGGTAGATAACAAGTAGGGGGTTAGCACAGATAGCGTTGAGAGCTTCATCATAAAAGTAAAAGCTTCAATGAGTCCTTTTGTATAATTGAGTCCCATTAAAATAGAGGCTAAAATGCTGGATAGTATGATCCCTGAAATTGGAGCACCATGGGTGTTTGTTTTTCCAAATATTTTTGGAAATAATGTGTCCTGAGCTGCTGCCATTGGTATTTGTCCTTGGATAAGTATCCATCCATTTAGTGCACCAAGAGTTGCAATTACTGCACCAGCTGCAACAATGTACTTTGCCCAATCTCCCCAAAACACACCAGCAGCATCTGCAAATGGCGCGTTTGACTGCGATAGTACATCTGGTGGTATGATACCCATAATAGCAATAGAGCTCATAATATACACTACAATTGTTATCAGCGTGCCTGCCATGGTAGCCTTTTTTATGGTTGAACCTGCATTTTCTGTATGTTTACTTGCTATAGTGGCACTTTCCATTCCTAAAAATGCAAACAAAGTTAAGGTGGTGGTAATTGTAATGGCAGAAAAGCTAGAGCTACCACTTATATTAATTGGAAAAAAATGATCTGTATTGATGTAAAGAATGCCAATAAAACCTACAAGAGTTATGGGTACAATTTTTAATAGGGTTGTTAGTATTTGTACCAGCGCTATTGTTTTTAAGGCTTTAGAATTAATCCAAGTAAAAAACCAAATAACACCCAAACCTGTGGCAATAGCTGCAAATTTGTTTTCGTAAAGAACAGGAAAAAACACCTCTAAATAACCAACTAGAGCAACGGCAATAGCCGCATTGGTACACCAAATAGAAATCCAATATCCCCAAGCAACTAAAAACCCAGGAAGTTCTCCAAGACCAAGTCTAGTATAGGCGTAAGGACCACCTATGGTATTGGGTGCTATACGTCCCAGATTTCCAAACACTTTTGCAAGCAGTAACGCCCCAAGAGAAGAAAACAACCAACCCAACAGGCTAATAGAACCGTATGCTGCCAATGATGCAGGTAGCAGGAAAACTCCTGACCCTATCATGTTACCAGCTACCAGGGAAGTGCTAGACCAAAATCCGATTTTTTTATCACTCATGTTAACTTAGGGTATATTTCTAGGAATTTCATGACATACCATCAAAAATTAATAGTGTAAAAGCCCTTTGCCAAGATAGTAGAAATAACTTAACTTTAATTTACAATAACAAGAATGCTTTTAAATCACTATAGTTTGAAATTGTGGTTGCTACCTTTTTGTTTGCTATGACAGCTTGTATTTGTTTTGGTAAGCCCTGTTTTGTTTTAACAACATCTTCAACCACTTCAAGAAACTTTGTAGGATGTGCCGTTTCCAAAAATACACAATGCGCTTTTGGGTTTTTCTCTAAATATGCTTTACAACCCAAATAGCCAACCGCTCCGTGTGGATCTGCTACATAGCCGTTGTTTGTGTAGATTTCTAGCATAGCTGCCCTTGTTTGGATATTATTGAAACTAACGGATGTTAGATTGTTTTGTAAGTTGTCAAATTTATTTTTATAAATTTCCTGAATTCTAATAAAGTTGCTAGGATCTCCAACATCCATCGCATTACTGATGGTTTGCACAGATTTTACGGGGGTGTACAGCTGTGTCTTTAAATATTTTGTCACCACATTATTATCGTTGTTTGCTGCTATAAAATGCCTAACTGGAAGCCCTAATTGTTGAGCCATCATACCTGCACATATATTTCCGAAATTTCCACTTGGCACAGAAAACACAATATCTTCATGGGTTTTATACAACTTTTTATAGGCAATAAAAAAGTAAAACATTTGTGGCAGCCACCGCGCCACATTGATAGAATTAGCAGAGGTTAATTGTATTTTTTGAATTATATCTTTATCTAAAAAAGCATTTTTAACCATGGCTTGGCAATCATCAAAGGTTCCTAGAACCTCCAGGGCGCTAATGTTTTGTCCAAGACTTGTTATTTGCTTTTCTTGGATATCACTTACTTTGTTACTAGGGTATAGAATGACCACCTTTACATCTTTAACTCCCAAAAAACCATTGGCTACCGCGGCGCCTGTATCTCCAGAGGTAGCTACCAAAACGGTAACTTCGTTTGTATTTTCCCTATTAAAATACCCTAAACAACGTGCCATAAAACGTGCACCCACATCTTTAAATGCCATGGTTGGCCCATGGAAGAGCTCTAGGGTTGAGATGTTTTTATGTATACTTACAATTGGAAAATCAAAGCATAGCGTTTCTTCTAGTATCTTTTTTAAGATACGCTCTGGAATTTCTGGAGTTACAAACTGTTTTATAGCCTCAAAAGCAATCTCAACATCAGATAAGGTATCTATGTTCTCAAAAAACGATGTTGGTAAGGGTGTTATGTTTTTAGGAAAATAAAGTCCTTTGTCTTCTGCCAACCCTTTAATGACTGCCTCTTTAAAAGAAACCTCTACCGCTTTTCTATTTAAACTGTAATACTTCATTTTTTACTTTTATAAAATATTTTAAAATGTACTTTTTTAATTTACCCTTATTAATCTAAGAACGATAATTTAGTTACAGATCTATAAAACTTTAACCCCTTGGGTATTCATTTTTGAAACGTGAATATCAAAATCAATTCCTGTGTTTGAATATATTTTTCTCATAACATCCTTTACTTGATTTGCAGTTTTGATCCCCTCGCATAAAGAAAAGATAGAAGGACCTGAACCAGAAATATTTGTTCCCAAAGCTCCAACATTAAGTGTTTGCTTTTTAACCTCATCATAATGAGGGATTAATTTACTTCTATGGGGTTCTATAATAACGTCATGCAATGACCTTTTCATTAAGGGGTAATCACTCGTGTGCAAGCTATGAATAAAACTACCAACATTTGCCCACTGGGTTACTGCATCTTGAAGGGCTATATTTTTTGGCAGTATGGCTCTAGATATAGCTGTTTTGATTTCAATTTGTGGGTGGATAATAGTGACATATAAATTATCTGGAGATGGTATTTGTAATATTTCCAGAGGATTTACACTTTTAACTAAAGTAAATCCTCCAAAGAGTGCAGGTGCTATATTATCTGCATGTTCAGACCCACTAGCCAAAGCTTCTCCTTTCATGGCAAAACGGGTGAGCTGTGTTTTGTTTAAAGGGCTCTCTAATAGCGCATTGATTCCATAAACACTTCCAACAGCGCTTGCAGCGCTACTGCCAATGCCACTTCCTGGCTTTATGTTTTTTTTGATTTCAATCTCAAAACCACAATCTGGTTGTAATTCTTGATACATGGCTAGGGCAGAAACCCCGGCTACATTCAACTCTGTTTCAAAGGGAAGTTTAAATCCTTCTATTTTTGTAATTCTAATCCCTTTTTTATCGACTTTTCTTATTACCATTTCATCTCCTACTGTATCCAAACAAAAGCCTAACACATCAAAGCCACAAGCTACATTTGCAACTGTTGCTGGAGAAAATAGTTTAATTTCATTGTGATTCATTTGAAACTTTATAGGTGACAACTTATATATGTTTAATTCTGTATATTGACATATATTTGCACAAATATCTGACAATAGTCATATATGCACAATAGTATTTGACAATACTTTAAATAAACCAAAAAAGATTCGGAAATTTTATGAAAAAAGAATTAGACTCGAAAGATATTCAGATTTTAAATCTATTACTGAATAATGCACGTCTATCAAACAAAGAGATTGCTGCTAAGATTGGAATTGCCCAATCTAGCACACACGATAGAATTAAAAAACTAACCCAAAAAGGCTATTTCAAAGGAACTTCTGTACAGATTGATCAAAAAAAATTAGGGCTTAATATTGAGGTTATGTTGGCCATCAAACTCAACAAGCAGCACCGCTCTGTAATTGCAGATTTTATATACAAAGCTTCTCAATTGCCTGGTGTTATTCAATTGTTTCACATCGCTGGAGATCATGACTTTGTTTTACATGTTGCAGTAAAAGACTCTGATGAGTTGAGAGTCTTTATTCTAGACCGTCTATCTACCCTTGATTATATCCAGAGCACGCAAACCACTATGGTTTTGCACAACGAAAAGGTACATAACATTCTATAAAAATTTACTGCAGGTTACATACTTTGTACAAAATCTAAAAACACCTTTTTATGAAGTTCTAGATTCATATCTGGAGCTAATGAAACGCGTGCGATATAATCTTTATCTCCTTCTTTGGTAGTACCTTGGGTAGAGGTGGCAGGAATGGTCCAGTAACAACCCTTTAACTGCCCATAACTCACGCAGTATTTGCTTTGATCTGGTATTTGGGTAATCATAGCCTTAATGAGTTTGTGGTTTAACGCTCTTTTATAGGTTTCCTTCTCTTGTGCTGTATTTCCTTTGGTAGGTAGGTCTAAAGAAAATACAGAGGGTGTGAAGCCCGCATCGGCTAATTTTTGGGATACAAAATTAATCTTAGCCTGAGGAAGTACTTCTTGTATATAATCTACAAACGCTCTGGTATTTTGATAGGCGTCTTTTATTCTTTGATTCATAGATGGTAATTGCCTTGCTAATAGTTCATACTGCAAGGGTGTAGCTTCATTATCGCAAAGCTTGAGATGTAAGGCAATTTTACTAGTAAATACATCTCCTTTTTTATTTGCAATACAATAACCTGCGGTACACAGCCCTCCACTTGGAAACTTAGACCCACTAGCATATGCTATTGCACTAACACCAGATAGGATTGCGTTATCACCTAAAAAGTGAACATTTGGGCAAAATGTTTGATCTAGAATAAAGACAGGGGCGATGGCAATTTCACCATTGCTTGTTGTACGTTTTAAACT
>CBFHMO010000045.1:0-10736 GCA_965656925.1 Patiriisocius sp. | reverse complement strand
ACAAGTTATGCAGATGAGAAGAAAAATAAAGCCTATGGCCTTGATGCAAAAACAGGAGGATATATTCTAGAGGCTGTATTATTAGATACTTTAGGCTTTACTGCTGTTAGAGATTCTATATTTGGAGGTACAGATCGTTATAAAACAATGATGAATTTACCACTACAGCAAGAGGGAATTACAGGAACTATAGAGCTTGTAGCCGGAGAAGTTATTAAAAATCAAGGAAGAAAAAATGAGAAAGCCTATTCTGCTTTTGAAGCTAGAATTAGTAAGAAAATCATTTTAGAAGGTTTGGATAAAGATTTAATCAACCAAGAAGAGCAGGTTGTCTCTGTTGAGGGTGTAAATGGCGCCTTTGTTAAAGTTGGATCTCTTGAGGAGGTTGATACCTCAGGTAATTGGCCAAAAATATATGACGCTGAGCAAACAAAACAATAATACAGGGCCTATTGCCCATCAAAGCCTGTCCGTTCAATTAGCATTGACCGGACATTCTTTTTTAATAACCCACACCCAAACTAAGGAAGTTCTATTTTTTTGTGAAACTAACTTTGACCAAGCCACAACCCCAGAAGAGTTACTCACGCATCTTACTCAAAAAATTAACGAAACCTCTGCCCTTAAACAAAATTTTGATCATGTGGTTTTAATACACTGTAATGATATGGTCACAAGCGTGCCCAAATCACTTTTTGATTCTCAAAAAGCAGCGGAGTATTTAAAGTTTAACTCAAAAATACTTGCCACAGATTTTATAGCCTTTGATCAGGTACACGCCCAAGATATCATTACTGTATATGCGCCCTATATAAATATCAATAATTTCTTTTTTGATACCTATGGGGAATTTTCTTACTACCATGCTACGACAAAATTATTGGATACTATTTTAAATAGCCCAAGTGAGGTAGCTATACCAAAGGTACATGTACATGTGTTTAAAGATAGTTTTACCTGTATAGTGAGTACAGACAATAAATTGCAACTATGTAACACCTACAGCTATAAAACTCCTGAAGATTTCATATACTACATCCTTTTTTGCTATGAACAATTAGGACTTAAAACAGAAACAGACACCATAACATTAAGTGGGCTTATTGCAAAAGATGATTCTTTATATGCACTATTATACACCTACGTAAGACACATCAATTTTGAGCCAAACAACAAAGGGGTGATTATTAAAGACACACCAAAGCACCAACAATATATTATATCTAATATTTAACAATGCGTATCATTTCAGGTTTACATAAAGGGAAACGTCTGATGGCTCCAAAGTCATTGCCGGTTCGTCCTACCACAGATTTTGCTAAAGAAGGATTGTTTAATATTTTAAACCACAGGTGGATGTTTCAAGACATCTCATTATTAGACTTATTCTCGGGAACTGGAAATATTAGCTATGAGTTTGCCTCCAGAGGTTGCAAAGATATCACCTCGGTAGACAGTCATTTTGGGTGCATCAAATATATTTCTAAAATCTCTGAAGAGTTAGACTATAACATTCACGCTATCAAAGCTGATATTTTTAAGTATACAAAAATGCCTTCAAGGTCTTTTGACATCATTTTTGCAGACCCTCCTTATGATTTTACCCTTCAGCAACTAGAGCAAATGATTACCGAATCTTTCAAAAACGGTCTTGTAGCTAAACAAGGTGTTTTTATTTTAGAACACTCAAAGCATACAGATGTGTCTGACTTTGATCGTTTTTCTGAGTCTAGAAGATATGGAGGTTCTGTCTTTAGTTTTTTTCAATAAATTAAATTTTATTTTTATTAAAAATTTTCTAACTCAACAGCAACTTACACCTAAATTAATAGTTACCTATACAAGCAAAGTCAACTCCTTAAAATTATAGAATTAGGTTTTGTGTCTATTGAAGTATATCCTAGTTTTTTAATTACAACAATTAAAGAAGGGGTTGTGTTTGATACTAATGAATTAGAAATTATATATCAGGTGTTCGAAAATCAATTTCCAAACAAAGACTTTGGATTAATTGCCAATAGAGTGAATGATTACACTGTTAATCCTACCTGTTATTTAGAATCAAGTAAATACAAGCGCTTAAAGGCAATGGCAATACTGTGTCATGAAGAGACCAGTTACTTAAATGCACAGTTTGAAAAAACCTTCTACAAAGATCTAGAGGCATTTTACACCTTGGAGGAGGCTGTAGCGTATATCTCGTCCAAATTATAAAAAAGCAGGTCTATAAGCCGGGTTCTGTTCAATTTGGCTTATGCCAAAAATTCCTCATCATTTATCTAGGTGCATCTTTACAGATACACTCCATCTGCCCACCCTCCAGCATGGGCGGGAACCCTTAATTGCTGGTATACGTGGCATTTCACCGTATAGAGTTTACCTGGTTTCACTACAGCATAACCTGTACATACTTTCTGTTGCACTAGTCCTCTTTCTTTTAGCAAAGCTATTAGAAATGACGGCCGTTAGCCGCTATACTTCCCTATGGTGCCCGGACTTTCCTCTTCAAAACAAGTTTGAAGCGATAAGGCGACCTGCTGTTGCAAAAGTATCATTATTGTTAATAAATATCGTAAAATAAGAAGGGCTATTTTTTTAATTAAGTAACTCCCCTACCTATATTTGTTTCTATACTATGGAACCATTTATTGTATCGGCTAGAAAGTACAGACCCACAACATTTAAAGATGTTGTAGGCCAACAGGCTATTACTAATACTCTAGAGAATGCTATAGAAAATAATCACCTAGCACAAGCACTTTTATTTACAGGTCCAAGAGGAGTTGGTAAAACTACTTGTGCCCGTATTTTGGCAAAAAAAATAAACCAAGACGGAAACCACAAAGAAGATGAGGATTTTGCATTTAATATTTTTGAATTAGATGCTGCCTCAAACAACTCTGTTGATGACATAAGAAATCTTATTGATCAAGTACGTATTCCTCCACAGGTTGGACAGTACAAGGTCTATATTATAGATGAGGTACACATGTTGTCATCTGCGGCATTCAACGCTTTTTTAAAAACCCTTGAAGAGCCTCCAAAGCATGCCATTTTTATTTTGGCAACTACAGAGAAACACAAAATCATACCAACGATATTATCAAGATGTCAAATTTTTGATTTTAGACGTATTACAGTACAAGACATCAAAGGACACCTTGCATCTGTTGCACAACAAGAAAATATATCTGCCCAAGATGATGCCCTGCATGTTATCGCTCAAAAAGCAGATGGGGCACTAAGGGATGCGCTCTCTATTTTTGATAGAGTGGTTAGTTTCTCTGGAGAAAACCTTACCCGTGAGGCAGTGACAGAAAATCTAAATGTATTAGATTATACCTATTATTTTAACATCACAGATCTTGTGATCCAAAATGATATTCCTCAGGTATTGTTAGCCTACAATGAAATTTTAAGCAAAGGGTTTGACGGGCATCATTTTATTATGGGCCTTGCCTCTCACTTTAGAGACTTATTGGTTTGTAAAAATCAACAAACCATCTCCCTTCTAGAGGTAGGTGATCAAGTAAAGAAAATGTACCTAGAGCAATCACAAAAAACACTTCACGAATTTTTAATGGAGGCGCTAGATATTGCAAATTCTTGTGATTTGAAGTTTAAAACAAGTCGCAACCAGAGATTACTTGTAGAATTATGCCTAATGCAATTGACATCTCTCACTGCGCAGGGAGAAAAAAAAAAGCCCAATAAGTTAAACCAGCGTTTTGTGCTTCCTCCAGCACATTTTAAAGAAACACCAGGACAAGTTCAAGAAAAACTAGACAGACCTGAACAAACACCACAGCTCACAACCTCTGCTATTGAAATACAAAAAACAGTAGCGCCAAATAAAGACCTATCTTCTACCCAGCCAAATAGCCAAGAACACGCTCACAAGCCGCAAGTAATTAAACAAGAGAGTACCTCCAAAAAAAGAGTTTCGGCCCTATCCTTAAAGAGCATTCAAAAAAAGCAACAACTCGCTAAAGAAATAAGTGATAGAAGCCCTAGTAAAGAAAACCTTCCTACCGAAGATTTTACTCAGCAGCAAATGATTGAGCACTGGAATGCCTACACAGAGATTGTTAAGAGCCAGGGGAAATATAATTTTCTGTCTCACCTTACCATGAATGTCCCTACCTTAAAAGACGGTATGATTCATCTTGAGTTTCCAAACCAAACCATCAAACTTGAGGTAGAAAGAGATAAATTTGACCTGTTAACCTACATGCGTAAAGAACTTCAAAATTACAATGTGGATCTTGTAATAGAAGTAAATGAACTGCAAGTAAAACGCTATGCATACACAGATAAAGAAAAGTATGAAAAACTAGTGGAGAAAAACCCTAATCTAGAAGCCCTCAGAAAAGCCTTTGAACTAGATATTTAATTACTGCTATGAATTCAAAAAAGCTCAACCCCATTAAAATGCTAGGGTTAAAATTACCTACAGATCCTAGATGGGTAGATATTGTCGAGAAAAATATTGAAGAAATACTAACAGATCACGCCTATTGCGAACAAAAAGCAACCTCTACGGCCATCTCTTTAATTGTGTCATTTCCGGAGTATACAGATTTGGTTCAGCAAATGGTTGCACTTGTAAAAGAGGAGATAAGTCACTTCAAGCTAGTGCATGATAAAATCATAGCCCGTGGCTGGACTTTGGGCCGTGATCGTAAAGACAGGTATGTACTGGAGATTTTAAAGTTCTTTCCAAAAGGTGGCAGCAGAACAACGCAACTAGTTCACAGACTATTATATGCTGCACTAATAGAAGCAAGAAGCTGTGAGCGTTTCAGGCTACTGAGTGAAGAATTAGAGGATCCAGAATTAGCAGATTTTTATCATAACCTTATGGTTAGCGAAGCAAATCATTACACCATGTTTTTAGGTTTTGCTAGACAATATGGAGACCGTAAAGAAGTAGACAGCAAGTGGCAAGAATTACTAAGTTTTGAAGCGCAAGTCATGAAAGATTTAAGCAAAAACGAAAGTATTCATGGATAATT
The DNA here is from genome assembly GCA_965656925.1 of Patiriisocius sp. GTDB lineage: Bacteria > Bacteroidota > Bacteroidia > Flavobacteriales > Flavobacteriaceae > Patiriisocius. Next base: position 5,721 of record CBFHMO010000045.1, on the reverse strand, counting down.
GTACACTGCAGATACACTAATTATATTTCTATGTAGTTGCATTTCGTTCATTATAAAGCTGCTTTACTATACCATCTGCAAGTCCAATTTTAGGCACATACATGTTTTTTGCTTTTGCCCACTTCATAGCAGAAAGATAAATACGTGTGGCTGGAATAATAACATCTGCCCTATCTGGATTCATTTTTAGCTCAAATACACGCTGATTGTAATCATACTGTTTTACTTTTTCATAGAAGCTTGACATAAACAAATAACTCAGAGGCTGTCCTACCTTCTTTTCACTAAAGCGATAAATACTGTTTATATTTCCGCCAGAACCAATTACATTAATTTTTGAATATGCTTTTGTATGTTGGATAACCCAGTTTTTTGCCTGTTGCCAAGTAACATCCTCCACCATGCCATTTATAATACGCACCGTTCCTAATTTAAAAGAATGTGAGGCAATATTTTTACCATTAGCAAATACCGTGAATTCTGTAGAACCTCCACCCACATCTACATATAAAAATACTTTATCATCACTTATAAGCTGTTTTAAATCTGTAGAGGCAATAATAGCTGCCTCATCAGTACCATCGATAATCTGAATATCAATGCCAGTAGCGGCCTTTAATTTTGATACAATTTGCTGACCATTTTTGGCCTCTCGCATGGCAGAAGTTGCACAAGCTCTAAAAGCAACCACATTGTGGGTTTTAATAATCAAGGAGTAAGCATGCATTGCATCCAAAAGGCGCTTATAATTTCCTTGTGAAACACTACCCTTCAAAAAAACATCAGCGCCAAGTCTAATGGGAAGGCGCACCAAGGAAGTTTTCTTAAATTGAGTAGGGAAACCCTCTTTCTTTATTACCGTTGTAATGAGCAGACGTATGGCATTAGAACCTATATCTACGGCAGCATATTTCTCTATATGTAACAAATTAATTTTCTAGTTTATTTTTATAATATTCATACAATGCAAATTGAGATCGCACTTTTGGCTTGTTGTTTTTTCTGTATAGATTGTCTTGTTTTTGAGAAATACATCTCGCCTTTACATTATCGCTCCAACAAATATCAAAGGTTTCTAAAATTTCTTCTTTGATTTGCTGGTCATATATAGGGCACGAAATCTCTACTCTTGTATCTAAATTTCTACGCATAAAATCTGCAGAAGATATATATACACTTGGAGCGCCATCGTTCTCAAAGATATAAAGTCTTGGATGCTCTAAAAACTTATCTACAACGCTAATCACCTCAATGTTTTCACTCATAGATTTAACACCTGGAATTAAGCAACAAATTCCTCTAACAATTAGTTGAATTTTGACACCTGCCCTACTAGCGGCATAAAGTCTGTCTATTAATCTATTGTCTGAAAGGCTATTGAGTTTTAATTTAATGCCGCTTTTTTTACCCTGTATGGTATTAAATATTTCGGTTTCTATTAAATCATAAATAGCTGTTCTTGTATAATGTGGAGATACAATTAAATGCTTGTACTCTTTAATTTTATAGTTTACTTCAAAAAAATCAAACACTCTATTGAGTTCTTTCCCAATTTTTTGATTGGCAGTGAACAAGGTATAATCTGTGTATATTCTTGCCGTAGACTCATTGAAGTTTCCTGTGCTTATAAAGGAATATTTCTTTAATTTACCCTCTTTCATGCGCTCTACAACACATATTTTACAATGTACTTTTAGCCCTGCTACTCCAAAAATAAGCTTCACTCCTTCACGCTGCATTTGTTCAGCGTAATGAATATTGGCCTGTTCATCAAACCGTGCTTGCAGTTCTATTTGTACTGTTACTTCTTTACCATTTTTAACCGCATTAATTAAACTACTGGCAATATGAGATACTTCTGCAAGTCTATAAATAGTTATTTTTATTGTTTTTACTGTAGGGTCTAGCGCAGCCTCACGCAAAAATTTTACAACGTAAGAAAAGCTCTGGTAAGGTGCATGTAACAAGTAGTCTTTTTTGGCAACCTTATCTAATAAGCTTCCAACTAGAGATAAACCAGGGATTTGTAGGGGTATGATTTTTTCATATTGCAAGTCTGGACGTCCTAGACTAGGAAACTTAATATAATCTCTTCTGTTATGGTATCTCCCACCGGGATTAATACTATCAGAATTTTTTATTCCCATTTTATCCATTAAAAAAGAGAGGGTTTGATCATCTATGGTTTTATCATATACAAGCCTTACAGGATCTCCATCACTTCTATTTTTTACAGATTTAGATATTTTATCAATAAAACTTTTACTTAAATCACTCTCTATATCTAGGGCAGCATCACGAGTAATTTTTATCATGTGTGCAGAAATATGATCGTACTTAAAAATGCTAAATATTTTGTGTAGCATATATCGTATTAAATCATCCAAGATGATGATGTATTTCTTACCATCGTGTGAGGGTAATTCTACAAATCGTTCTACATTTTTAGGTATTTCAATAAGGGCATAATTATGTTTTGAATCAAAGGTTGTATCATCAGTAGTCATTTCCATTTTCACGGCTAGATAGGCTGCGCTATCTTTTAATGAAGGAAATTCTTTAAGTTCACCAATCATAATAACAACCATGGCAGGACTAACCTTTTGCAAAAAATAATCTTCAATAAATTCAGACTGAGACGGGGATACCTCCGTCTCATTGATCATATAGATTTGCTCTTTTTTAAGCTCCTGCTTAATACCACTTAAAATACCTAAACTAGTTTTCTGCTGCTTGATTACTGTTTGGGTAATTAACTCCATTAGCTCTGAGGCTGGAATACCTCCTAAAAAACTTCGCCCACCCTTCCCGGCATCAGCAATACGCTTTATAGTGGCGTATCGTACTTTAAAAAACTCATCTAGATTGTTTGAGAAAATTCCAATAAACCGTAACCTTTCAAGCAGTGGTGTTGTACTGTCTTCAGCCTCTTGTAACACGCGTGCGTTAAACTGTAACCAGCTTAATTCACGGTTATAATAGCTGTTCTTAAGAGGGGCTTTATTTGGTTTTGGTGTCATAGTTTTATTTTAAGTCTCTCGGAAAAATTATGTTATTGGTTGTTCCTGTGGTTATCTCACTCCATTGATTTGCCTCAAAGGTAATGGCCAGAAAACCGCAAGTAGGTACATTTTTAATAGTAATACTACCTAATATGTTCACTATAGAGGTAAATGCATGGTTATGCCCACATAGCATAACACAATCTAGAGTGTTAGTTAATTCTTTAATAAGCTTCATAACTTGTTGACCGCTAAAATCATACAACGCAGGGTCTAATACAAAGGCATTATCTTCAAGGGCAAAAGCATCTTTAAAATACCTGGCAGTGCCTTGAGCTCTCAAAGCGTCACTTGTTATAATTACTTGCGGCTTTACATTAGTTTTCGCTACTAACTTTGAAACTTGTAAGGCATCAGTAACACCTCTTTTTTTTAACGGTCTTTGATGATCGTTAACACTATGTTTCCAAGACGATTTAGCGTGCCTAATAAAATATAGTGTTTTCATTACTATTGGTATTAGATACTAAACTAGGGTTGCAGCCTACCTATACTCCAGCTATTATTTTTTTTTGTATACTTAATTCTATCATGTAACCTACTACTTCTACCCTGCCAAAACTCATAGGAAGTTGGCTGTATTAAATAACCTCCCCAATTAGCAGGTTTTTCTATAGTTTTAGTGTCATATTTTTTCTCTGTCTGTAGTAGTTTTTCTTCCAAAGCCTCTCTACTGTCTATAGCTGTAGATTGATCGCTTACTACAGCGCCCAATTGGCTCTCACGAGGTCTTTTATTAAAATAGGCAATAGATTTTTCTTCTGAAATTTTTACGGCCTCACCCGTTATTATAATTTGACGCTCCAGTGAAGGCCAAAAAAACGAAACACAAACATTGTTATTTTGCGCAATAGCCTGCCCTTTACCACTAGTATAATTAGTATAAAATACAAACCCCTGTTGTGTAAATTCTTTAAGGAGCACTACCCGAGACCTTGGAGCACCATGGCTATCTACAGTACTAAGGGTCATTGCATTTGGCTCCTCAACTCCAGGTGCCTTCTCTGCCTGTAAAAACCAAGCAGCAAATTGCTGCAAGGGATTTTCTAGGATAGTATCCTCTGTAAGAGATCCTTTCTCGTAAGATTTTCTGTAGTTGTGAAGGTTTTTATCCATAAATTTAACTTTACCGCAAGGTACAAAGATTGCATAATTTATAATATACCAGAATCTTTAAAGTTATGTGAAAAATAAGCGGTAAAATAGCAAACTAATAAAACACCTTTGGCACTAGATTTCAAAAATCTTACCATCCATGGCTAGTTCTGTTGGCGTGAAAACTTCCTGGGCCTGCAGTTTAAACTCATTATAATCACTATAACGTCCAGAATAATGACCTAGCAGTAATGTGCCAACCTTTGCCTTGTGAGCAATTAAAGCAGCCTGGTGAGCAGTACTATGCATTGTTTTTAAAGCTAATTGAGCATGCTGGTGTAAAAAAGTAGCCTCATGATACAGTAGCGTAGTATTAGATATTTGGGGTATAATCTGCTCAAAATAAGCAGTGTCACTGCAATAAGCATAAGATTTTGCAGGAGCTGGATCAAAAGTAATAGCAGTGTTAGAGACTATATTTTCTTGGCTATCTGGCACATCAAATCCCTGTTTTGCTTTTTGATAGTAAGAAGGATCTACTCCCAAATGTGTAGCTTTCTGAATATTTAAAACTCGTTCACCCGGTTTTTGTTGAAACAAAAAACCATTGGTGTATACCCTATGTTTTAAAGGTATGGTGGTAATGCTTAAAATAGCGTCTTCAAATAATAGCGTTGGCTTGTTGCTTTCTAATTCATGAAAATAAAGCTCGAAATTAGTATAGGTTTTCCCCAATTTAAGCTGTAACAAAATAGCTTGTTTAATACCCTTTGGGCCATAAATATGCAAAGGAGCATCTCTACCTAATAACTTAAATGTAGATATCAAACCCACCAAACCAAAAAAGTGATCGCCGTGCAGGTGAGAAATAAAAATATGTTTTATTCTAGCAAATTTTATTTTAAACTTTCTGAGCTGAACTTGAGTTCCCTCCCCACAGTCTATTAAAAACAAGTGTCCTTTTACTTCCAGTATTTGCGCTGTAGGATTTGCGTCAAATCGAGGTGAGGCAGAATGACAACCAACAATAGTTAATTTCATGCTATTTAAATACTAGATTAAACATAGGCGTTAAAGTAGTGTTTTTTTCAAAACTTTGTAGTAGAATGTATGGGGTTATAAACCTAGATCTCTTTCAATTTCTTCCATCTCAATAACATCCTGTGCCTCTAAAAGTGTTGGCACTACCATAATCTCATTAGGCAGTATATCTGTATCAAGGGCATTATTTACTATAACAAAAGAATGTTTTAATATTCTATGTTGGTTAGAAAGCTGCATGAACATAAGTAATTGCTCTAAAGATAAGTTTGTATAAGACAACAAATCAATGATAAGGTTTTGATCTTTAAAACGGGTGGGAACAATATGAGTTAAAAACGCGGTAAAATCTTCAATACCATCTTTTTGATCTTTTAAAACAGTAAAGGTTTTGGAGGTATTAATTATCATTTCTTTTTATTTTTGAAGCCAACAAATATAATACAGCCATACGTACAGCCAAACCGTTTTGAACTTGATCTAGGATGATGGCTTGTTTAGAGTCTGCAACATCACTTGTAAT
>CBFHMO010000044.1:0-11362 GCA_965656925.1 Patiriisocius sp. | reverse complement strand
ACCAGGCAGCCAACCCCCTTAAGTATAGATCCTAAAAAAAACACGCCAAAGCCAAATAGACCAAGACCCACAAAGGTTGTGATCACTCCGCCTCTGCGGTAATCTATGGGTTCTTTTTTTCTTTCTTCAAAAATAGCCAACAGTTTTTCTATTTTATCGGGGTCATTTAAGCTTTTTGAAATCTCTACTGCTGTTTCTCTTTTTTCTTTACCCTCCAGGTATTGCCAATAAAAAGCAGCCAGTGGAATAACAATTCCTGTCGCCATTCCTAAAACGGGTATAATAATTTCTGCAATCATAGTTATAAGTTTAAAATGTAACGCAAAGGTAACATTTTAAACGTAACCTAAAGGTTACATCGTAAATTATTTTAAAAAAATAAAAACATTAATTTAGGAAGCTAGCAGCGCCTTAAGATTGGTAATAGTTTTGGTAGGATCCTCAGATTTAAAAACGTAGCTACCCGCAACCAGCACATCTGCTCCCGCGTCTGCTAGTTGTTTTGCGTTTTTATTAGTTACTCCGCCATCAATCTCTATGATGGTGTTGGCTCCTTTTCGAGTAATTAATTCTTTTAAGGCTATTACCTTATCATAGGTATTTTCTATAAAACTCTGGCCGCCAAAACCAGGATTTACACTCATAAGGCACACAAGGTCTATGTCTTGTATGGTGTCTTCTAAAAGTGATATACTTGTATGTGGGTTTAAAGCCACGCCAGCTTTCATGCCCTCGGCTTTTATAGCCTGCAAGGTTCTATGCAAATGAATACAGGCCTCATAGTGTACCGTTAGGATATCTGCACCTAAGTTTTTAAAGGTTGAAATATACCTATCTGGATCTACGATCATAAGATGCACATCTATAGTTTTTGTGGCATGTTTTGCAATATCACGCAGCACCGGCATTCCAAAAGAAATATTAGGCACAAAAACACCGTCCATGATATCTATATGAAACCAATCTGCATCACTGGAATTTATCATTTCAACATCACGTTGTAAGTTAGCAAAATCTGCAGCTAAAACTGAAGGGGCTATAAGAGTGTGGCTCATGGTAGTAGTAAAAAAGGTTGTATTAAACGTTGAATTTTTTCTGAGGTACTAACTTTGTTTTCTTTTAAATAAGCGTTTATGGTCTCCAATTGCTCTGCAGTACGGACAATATTAAAGTCTGTACTGTAATTAGAAAATAAAGCTTTTTGTTTAGGTCTATTGATAATCTCAAAAATAGAATGGTGCCTAGGGTCGTTCTTTATTTTATTCTCATACAGTGGCATGATGATGTCTTTATCTCCCTCTAAAACTTGGAAAAAATTACCCAGTTCAAATAGAAGTATGCCAGTTACATTTCTTAGGCTATTGTTGGTGTAGGTTTTATTGTAAATTCCTTCTAGTGCTTCTTTTTCAAGCCCATCAACGGCCTTGCTAGAGTAGCAAATGGTATGAATCATGTTAGTAGGTGTTAATAGTGCCAATATTTTGTTAAAGGTAATAAAAAAAAATCCAGTGTAAGACTCCTTGTTAGCTATCTGCTAATTAATCTATACAAGGTTTTTTACAGGGTGTTTTGTTGCTTGTTGCTGAGTGTGTTACAATAAAAAAGCGCCTTTCAGTAAAAGAAAGACGCTTTGTTATTTATTAAAAGAAGAACTTGTATTAGTCTCTTTTTCTTCTGTCATCTCTTCTTGGAGGACGACGGTCATTGTTACGTTCTCTAGGAGCTGGTGCTACGTATCCTTCTGGTTTTTCCATAAGGGCCTTACGAGACACTTTCTCTTTTCTTGTACGTTTGTCAAGACCAAAGTATTTTACATCAAACACATCACCCATGTTTACCACATCGCTAACGTTTTCTGTACGTTCCCAAGCTAACTCAGATACGTGTAATAATACTTCGTTTCCTGGAGCTTCCATATACTCAACAACAGCACCAAAATCTAACATTTTGATTACTTTCACCTCATACACAGAACCAACTTTCGGTTTAAAGGTAATAGAGTCAATCTTAGCAAGTACTGCGTCGATTCCTTCTTGTCCTGTACCTAGGATTTCAACAATTCCTTCTTCTGTTACTGGATCTTCATTGATAACAATGGTAGTACCCGTTTCTTTTTGAAGTTCTTGAATCACTTTTCCTCCTGGTCCAATTAGAGCGCCAATAAATTCATTAGCGATACGAACACCTACCATTTTTGGAGCGTATTCTTTCACATCTTCTCTTGGAGTAGCAATAGCATCGGTTAATTTTCCTAAGATATGGATACGTCCATCTCTTGCTTGCTTTAAGGCTGCAACAAGAATCTCGTAACTCAATCCTTTTACTTTAATATCCATCTGGCAAGCTGTAATTCCATCTGCTGTTCCAGTTACTTTAAAGTCCATATCTCCTAAGTGATCTTCATCACCAAGAATGTCAGAAAGTACTGCATACTTTCCAGTTTCTGAATCAGAGATAAGCCCCATTGCAATACCAGAAACAGGTTTTTTCATCTGTATACCAGCATCCATCATTGCCATGGTACCAGCACATACTGTTGCCATAGATGAAGAACCGTTAGATTCTAACACCTCAGACACCACTCGTACTGTGTAAGGGCAGTCTTCAGGAATCATTCCTTTTAAACCACGTTGTGCAAGGTTACCATGTCCAACTTCTCTACGAGAGGTTCCACGAATAGGTCTTGCTTCACCTGTACAAAAAGGAGGGAAGTTATAATGTAAGTAGAAGCTTTCTTCTCCCTCGTAAGATGGCATATCAATTTTGTTGGCATCTCTTGAGGTTCCTAGAGTTACTGTAGCAAGTGCCTGTGTTTCTCCACGGGTAAACACTGCAGATCCGTGCACAGATGGCAAGTAATCAATCTCACACCAGATATCACGTATCTGGTCAGTCTTACGACCATCTAAACGCAATCCTTCGTTTACAGTTAGATCACGAACAGCTGCTTTTTCTGCCTTACGGTAGTAGTCAGAAACCAACCCTCCGTACTCTTCCATTTCTTCTTCTGTGAATGAAGCTTTTACTTCTTCCTTGATCTCTGCAAATGCAGCGCCACGTTCTTTTTTGGTAGATCCAGCTTTTGCAACTGCATATACTTTATCGTAAGCCATGTCATGTACTCTTTTTACAAGCGCTTCATTATCTGGCTCTTCTGCGTAATCACGTACTTCTTTTTTACCAAAAGCTTCGGCAAGTCTAAGTTGTGCAGCAATCTGAACTTTAATAGCTTCGTGTGCAAACTTAATAGCCTCAATCATTTCTTCTTCAGAAATCTCATCCATCTCACCCTCTACCATCATTACAGAATCTGCAGAGGCTCCAATCATCATATCGATGTCAGACTCTGCAAGTTGTGCTCTAGTTGGGTTTATAACAAACTCACCATTAATACGTCCCACTCTAGCCTCAGAGATAGCACATTCAAAAGGGAAATCTGATAACTGAATAGCTGCAGATGCAGCAAGTCCTGCCATTGCATCTGGCATTACATCATCGTCATGAGACATTAACTGAATCATCACTTGTGTTTCTGCGCTGTAGTTCTTTGGGAATAATGGGCGTAATACACGATCCACTAAACGCATCGTTAACACCTCACCATCACTTGGGCGTGCTTCTCTTTTGAAGAATCCACCAGGGTAACGACCTGCTGCTGCAAACTTCTCTCTGTAATCAACCGTTAGGGGTAAGAAGGGCAGATCTTTTTGTTCGTAGTTTGAAACTACGGTACAAAGCATCATACATTTTCCAGACTGTACCACGACAGATCCGTGCGCCTGTTTTGCTAATTTTCCAGTTTCGATAGTAATTTCTCTACCGTCACCAAGGTCAATGACCTCTTTAAATACTTTAGGTATCATATTTTTCATTTATGATGCGCACCTGCGCATCGTTAATTTGGTCAAGGTTTGATTTTCAAACCAAGTGTTGTTGTGTTGTGTGTGGTGTGACCAATGAAAAACTAAAGGGTAGCCTTTTCAGTACTTAAATAAAATAAAAAAGTAAGGGGCTCATTGAGCCCCTTGCATAGATTACTTACGTAATCCTAATTCTTTTACAATTGCTCTGTAACGTAAAATGTCTTTTTTCATTAGATAGTCTAATAAAGAACGACGCTTACCTACCAATTTCACCAAAGAACGCTCTGTGTTGTAATCTTTGTGATTTGCTTTCAAGTGTCCCGTTAGGTGCTGAATTCTGTAGGTGAATAATGCAATTTGACCTTCTGTGTTACCAGTGTCTGTTGCAGATTTTCCGTGCTTTGCGAAAATCTCTTGTTTTTCTTTTGGATCTAAATACATGCTAATATTTTTGTAAATGATTTTTATGTATGAATCATGTCTATCATAATTCGGGTGCAAAAATAGTAAAATTCAATGATATGGCATTGTAAGGTAGTATTTTATTTAAAAAATAATACACCTTGAATCTAAATTCAAGGTGTATATATGTCTTACAATTATTTTTTACAATTAAACTGTTTCTTTTCGCAAGGGTTTGTTTTGAACCAAATCAAGGTACAAGTTAATTTTTTTCTTCATGTCTTTACGGTGAGAAATGAAATCTAAAAATCCATGCTCTAAAACAAACTCTGCACTCTGGAAACCATCAGGCAAATCTTTACCTGTGGTGTCTTTTACAACACGCGGTCCTGCAAAACCTATAAGGGCACCAGGTTCACTGATGTTAATATCTCCCAGCATTGCAAAAGAGGCTGTTGTTCCTCCTGTGGTTGGGTCTGTACATAAAGATACATAAGGTATTTTTGCGTCTGCAAGTTGCGCTAATTTAGCACTTGTTTTTGCCAGTTGCATGAGTGATAAAGCAGCTTCCATCATTCTTGCACCACCACTTTTACTTATAAGTAAAAAAGGAGTTTTGGTTTTTAAGGCATGATCTGCAGCACGTGCTATTTTTTCTCCAACAACACTACCCATAGAACCTCCAATAAAACTAAAGTCCATACATGCAACCACTAAGTTTTGCCCCATAGATTTTCCCACCGCCGTTCGTACAGCATCATTTAATCCTGTTTTCTTTTGAGCATCTTTAAGCCTGTCTACATACTTCTTTTTGTCTTCAAACTTTAAAGGATCTTTAGAGGTAAGATCACTGTCTAGTTCTTTAAATTTGTTGTTGTCAAATAAAATCTCAAAATATTCCTTACTTCCAATACGCACATGGTACCCATCTTCTGGACTCACGTAGAAGTTTTTTTCTAACTCTTCTGCGTCTACTATTTTACCTGTAGGAGATTTGTACCACAATCCTTTTGGTACATCTTTTTTGTCCTCGGTAGGAGTGTTGATCCCTTTTTTTGTTCTTTTAAACCAAGCCATATTCTAGTATGTTTAAAAACTATTGTTATGATGTTCTACTTATAATGTATTCACATTATTAAGGTCTTCAAAGGCCTTTGTAAGACGTTTTTTGAATGTTAGTTCTGCCCCACGCATCCATTTTCTTGGATCGTAATATTTTTTATTTGGGATATCTCCACCATCTGGATTTCCAATTTGAGTTCTAAGGTACTCAATATTTTTGGTCATGTAGTCACGAGGCCCTTCTGTGAAGGCAAATTGAAGATCTGTGTCAATATTCATCTTTACAACTCCATACCCAATAGCCTCACGAATTTCTTCAACAGTAGATCCACTTCCTCCGTGAAATACAAAATCTACAGGATTTGAACCTGTTCCAAATTTTTCTTGAACAAATTCCTGAGAATTTTTTAAGATTTTTGGGGTTAATTTCACATTTCCTGGTTTGTAAACGCCGTGTACATTACCAAAAGCAGCTGCAATAGTAAACTGGTCACTTACTTTCATTAATTCCTGATAGGCATAAGCTACCTCTTCTGGTTGTGTATATAGCTTTGAAACATCTACATCACTATTATCAACACCATCTTCTTCTCCTCCTGTAATACCAAGTTCAATCTCTAAGGTCATGCCTATTTTGCACATACGAGCTAGATATTCTTTGCAAATAGCAATGTTCTCTTCAATAGGTTCTTCACTTAAATCAATCATGTGAGAGCTGTAAAGAGGTTTTCCAGTTTCTTTAAAGTGTAGTTCTCCCGCGTCAAGTAAACCATCAATCCAAGGCAATAACTTTTTTGCACAGTGGTCTGTATGTAAAATTACGGTTGCTCCGTATAACTCTGCTAGTTGGTGTACATGCTTTGCGCCTGCAATTCCTCCAGCAATAGCTGCTTGATGATTATCATTAGACAATCCTTTACCTGCATTAAACAAGCACCCTCCATTAGAGAATTGAATGTTGACAGGGGCGTTTAACTCAGCGGCAGTTTCCATTACTGCATTTACACTACTGTTTCCTACAACATTTACTGCTGGCATAGCAAATCCTTTTTCTTTAGCATATGCATGGATTGCTTGAATTTCTTTTCCAGAAGCAACTCCTGGTTTGATTGTATGTGACATAAGATGGTTTAATTTAATCGCAAAAATAGTAAATTTATGTTATAACCAAGGGGCAATGCAGAAGCTTTTACTTCTCTTTTTACTATCCTGATATTGTGGTAATTACTAGATTATTTTGAAGTGTATTTAAGAAAAATACACCTTTAGCTAGAAAGGATAATTAATCCCGATATTAAAAACTGCATTGGCAAAGTTACTTTCCTTAAACCACCTGTTTGACTCAGGGAGTGCAGGATTATGTATTTTAAAACCGGTATCTAATCTAGCTACAAAAAATCCAAAATCATACCTAAGACCAAGACCACTTGCAAGGGCAAGTTCTTTTAAATCTTCCAAGCCGCTAAATCTTAGTGATTCGTCTTTTACGTTATCTAGTGCATTCCAGATATTACCTCCATCTACAAATAGTGCTCCTTTAAAGGCACCTAAAATAGGGAATCGATACTCAAGGTTAAAGGCAAGTTTAAAGTTAGCCTCATTAAACTCAAATAAACTACCACTAGATCCTGGACCCAAATCATAAGGTCTCCATCCTCTGTTATCATTAGCTCCACCGGCAAAATAACTTCTGGTAAAAGGGATGCTTTCGCTATTTCCGTAAGGAATGGCAATACCTCCAAAGGCGCGAATGGCAAAAACATAATCGTTAGAAACCTGCCAATGTTTTATAAACTCTGCTTCTACTTTTGCATATTGAGAAAAGACAACTCCTAAGGTTTCGTAGTTTTCGGTATTGTTTTTTTCAAGTCCAAGAATACTTGAAATGCCCGAGAGTATCTCTCCAGCTGTTTCTAGTTTCCAGCGAAGTCTTGAGAAATTTTTATCAAAAATAGTTTCTCTAGTATCACGTGTCCAGGTAAAATTTGAAGCAAAAATAAGATTGTTTTCTTTTAATCTAGCTTCACGTTGGATGACACTAAAAAGGGTGTTGGTTTGTTCTTGATCTAGCGGGTAAGCTCCTTGAGCACTATTGTCTAAAAACCTGTCGATGCCCGATGGGATTTCTAATTGAATTTCATTGTCTTGCGAGGTAGAATATAAAGAAGGGTCTATAGATCCTGGATTGGAGCTCTCAATATCTTGAGCAATTTCATTGGCCTGGTTGTAAGAGTTGGTGTAAATATTAAAATAGTTGCTCCTGTTGAGGTTTCTAACAAATTGCACATTAAATAAATCAAAACTATTAATTCTGGTTTTTGAAGGGCGCCAGTTGTAATTATAAATACCACTGAGGCTTTGCCTGTCTAGCCCTATGTTGTTTTGCGCGTTAAAACCAAGACTAATATTGGTGGTTGGTGACATGTATTTTGGGATCCATCTATCTACATTAATAGGGATCATCACCCGTGGTATGGATAGTTTTGAGGTAATACCAAATTCCGAAATATTAAAAAAGCTGTTGTCATCTGCAACATCTTTTGAGGCTCCTAGAGAGCCATTACCAGATATTTGTAAAATCTCAGCTCCTTTAAAAACATTTCTTAAAAACAAGGAGCCTTTAAAACCAATACCTAATTGTTGGATGGTAGAAGTGTAGGTGTCAAAACTTGCATCTAATGTTGCTTTTTTTCTTGGTGTTAAAAAAATAGTACTCACCAGACTTTGTTGTGTACTGTCACTAGGGTCTTCCTGGTAGGTTATGTTTGGGTATTTGAAAACTTTTAAATCACTAAGTTGGTTATAGGTTAGATTTCTATCTACATCTCTATATATGTTGTTGGGTAAAATGGCAATGGCATCTGTTATGGCCTTTGGGTTAAATTTTAATTTATCGTAACTAAATAATGTATAGCCGTTGTAACGAACAGAATCCTGAAATTTTCTGCCTTGGTTGGCAAAGGAGTAATCTGTTACAATCTTTACTTGATTTACTTTATAGACTTTAAAAGGAACTGTTTTGGTAGTGTCATTAACGGCAATGGAGCGCTGAGGTATAATATATGTTATGTCAACTTTATTACCTGTGTTAACGGTGTCTGCCTCAAAGTTTATGTAATCTCTGTTGAAATTATAAAGCCCAGAGTTGCGCAGCTGCATGTTAATACGTTCTCGCTCGTTCTCAAAATCTGTAGCAGCATACTGAGTTGATTTTTTAATAAAGGTATTGTTTTTAGTGGCCTGAATAATCGAATCTATAATTGGAGAGTCAATTCTCTGGGCAATGTTATTTATAAAATAAGGTTCTTTTAAAGTAACATTGTAGGTTAGTTCTGCTGTGTTGGCTTTGCGGCTGTTTTTTGTGATGTCATAACTTACCTGGACATTAAACCATCCTTTTTTTGCATACCACTGCTTGATACGCTGCTGTGATTTTTTTGTTTTAGTTTCGTTAATTAGCGCTGGGGCATCTCCAGATTTTTTTAACCATTGGTTAAAACCAACGTAGTAGTTTCCTAGCTCGTTTAGTTGTTTTTTGGATAGAAGGCCAATTAGTCTTTGTTTTCTTTTGGATTTTTTTTGCACCCAAGTAGTAAAAGTACTATCTGCCCTTTGGTCTGCAAGATTGTATACATGGAGCCCTAACGGAATACCAATTAAAGGGATCTTAGTATTAGGGTTTTGGGTTAATTGACTAAACACCCCAAAGTCATCCACTTTTTGTCCATCCACCTCAATGGTGTTTTTTGTAAGTAAGAGTTGATCTTGAGTTACATTTTTAACTGCATTACAAGACCCTAGGAGTGTCGTAATTCCTAAAATTAATGATATTTTTGTGATGCCTAATTTCAAATGTGTTGAAAGGGTCAAAAGGGTTGTTTATCTAATAATCAAAAATACTATAATTTGATAAGTAAAGGTCAAATAAAACTAATAACGAGTTTACAGCAAAAAAAGTACCGTAATAAAGAGGGTCTTTTTATTGCAGAAGGCCCAAAGGTAATAGGCGAGCTTTTAAATCAAGGCCTTGAACTTCATAGTCATTTTCATACAAATGCACAGCCAGATGATGCTAATAGGCAAGAAATTTCAGAGGTGCTGCTTCAAAAAATTAGTTGTTTAAAAACTGCCAACACTTCTTTGGCTACCTTTAAAATACCTACTCCAACTCCGCTTTTAAGCAAAGGGCTAACCCTTGTGGTAGATGCCGTTAGAGATCCAGGGAATCTTGGAACCATAATTAGGCTCTGTGATTGGTTTGGAGTTACCCAACTGGTGTGCTCCCAGGATACTGTAGATTGTTATAATCCTAAGGTGGTACAAGCTACTATGGGTTCTATAGCTAGAGTTGCTATCCATTACTTAGATATTCATCAATATTTACAACAAACTAAACTACCAGTATATACAGCCATAATGGATGGCCAAAATGTGTATAATGCCACTTTGGCTAGTGATGCGATACTTATTATGGGTAATGAGGCAAATGGAGTTTCTCAAGAAATAAAAGCGATTTCTACCCATCAAATTGCTATTCCGCAATTTGGTGAGATGCACGCTACAGAGAGTTTGAATGTTTCCACAGCAACAGCAATACTGCTGAGTGAATTTGCCCGTACTACTGAAAGGTAAAATTAATAAAAACCCCTCTAGAATTAATAGAACTTAAATTTGAAGTCCATCTGCTTAATGGGTTATTATCTGGGACAAGTTCATCACTAGTTGCAAATACGCCTCTAATTGTTGGCGTAAATTTAAAGAAATACAGATAGATATCTACTCCAAAACCAAGCTCAAAATAGTTGGTAATGCGCGAGGTTCTAAATTGTCCTAGACTATTGTCTTCAGGATTTCTCTCATTACTTGATAGGTTTAAAGAAGTAGAGACCCCGCCTAGCACAAAGGGTTTCCAGTTGTTGAGTCTTTTGGTGCTAAATTTGAGCAATAATGGCAAGTGTATATAGGTAGATTTCACCTCACGAAGGGCATCTATCTCATCACCAATTCTTGGAAAAAGCAGGTTTCTTTGGGTAAAATAAAGTCCTGGTTCTAGCCTAAGGTTAAGGTATTTGTTTATGCGCATATCTCCAATAAGCCCCACATTAAAGCCCGTAGTGGGCTCAACAATTACATCTGTGTTGGTGTTACCCAACTCATCTTTGTACTCAATTTTAAAATCATAGCTATTAAAGCCTAAAAAATAACCCCAAGTTAAAAATTTGGCATCAAAGGTTTCTAGATTAGACAAGCGTTCTCTACTAAATAGTTGTGCTTGCACACTTTGAGTGAGCAGTCCTAAGGACAGGAGTATTATTAGTTTTTTCATGCTATTTTGTAGCGCTATAAATGGTGGCTACACCAAAGGTTTGTGGTGTATGTTGTACCTCTATAAACCCAGTTTTTCTTAAAATATTGTTTAATGCTTTTCCGTGAGGAAAAACAGAGGCGCTTTCACTTAAATAATTATAGGCAACCTTATCTTTACTAAACAAGGTGCCAACCAGAGGTAAAATATTCTTGCTGTATATGTGGTATCCTTGTTTGAAAGGAAACTTTTCTGGGACAGATGTTTCTAAAATAATAAAGAGTCCTCCTTTTTTTAAAACACGCAGTATTTCAGAAAGGCCTTTTTCTAGGTTTTCAAAATTACGTACCCCAAAAGATACCGTAACCACATCAAAGCTATTGTCCTTAAAGGGCATGGCTTCCCCATCTCCTTTGATAAAATCTACTTTAGCCTGCAAAGGAGTTTGATGTACTTTTTTGCGAGCCATAGACAACATTCCCTCAGAGAGATCGAAACCAACTATTTTTTTGGCTTGAATGTGTTTGGCAAATTGTATGGCTAAATCACCGGTGCCTGTAGCCACATCTAGTATGCTATCAGGATTGTGGTTTTTTGCCATTTGCAACACTTTTCGGCGCCATTTTAAGTCTGTACCTAAAGAAATGACTCTGTTAAGATTGTCATACTTATTTGATATGTTGTCAAACATTTGTTCTACCTGCTCTTTTTTGTTGAGGGTAGAATCTTT
>CBFHMO010000043.1:0-11413 GCA_965656925.1 Patiriisocius sp. | reverse complement strand
CCTAAAGAATCCAACTCCTCTAGAGAAGAAACTTCAATAACATTTGCTTTTATACCTGCATTTGGAGTGGCTATAGAACCGCCAAGAGCACAAATATTCATGATACTAGTTACTCCTGGGCCTGTTTCCATAAAGCTATACTCTTTTAAACCACGAACCCACTTTGGCACCATAACGGGCTGTAACCATACCTTATCAAGGCCTAACTTGTCTAGTTCTTCTTTGGTGTATTGTACCGCCTTTTGAGCATTGATAGATCCAGAGAGACGTCCTCCAATTTTATTTGACAGATGATCTAGCCAATTATAACTATTTCCGTTAAGCAGCGACTCTTTATAGATAGCCTCTAACATGGCCGCATCTTTCTGACTGGTATTTTGGGCCTCTAGGGTTTGCCCCATAAAAATGAGCAATAGTACTACTATTAACTTTTTCATAGTATTTGGTGTGTTTTTTATCAATAACGAATATAGTTGCATTTTTTTACCACTATTTACTGGCAAATAGGGTAACATCTTTTTCTGTTACCTTATCACTACCAAGTATAATTAAACGTTCAACAACATTGCGTAATTCTCTAATATTTCCTGTCCAGTCATATTCTTGTAGTAATACAATGGCCTTAGGGCTAAATTTCTTTTGAGCTGTACCGTGCTCTGAGGCTATTTTTTCTGCAAAGTGCTGTACAAGCAAGGGAATATCATCTCTTCTATTATTTAAAGCAGGAACATCAATTAATATTACCGCCAAGCGGTGGTATAAATCTTCTCTAAAATTTCCTTCTGAAATTTCCTTTTTTAAATCTTTATTGGTAGCCGCTATAACCCTAACATCTACCTTTATATCTCTATCGCTCCCTACACGTTGTACTTTATTTTCTTGCAAAGCCCTTAACACTTTTGCCTGGGCAGATAAACTCATATCTCCAATTTCATCAAGAAAAATAGTTCCTGCATTGGCAGCCTCAAATTTTCCTGCTCTGTCTTTATTGGCAGAAGTAAAGGCTCCTTTTACATGACCAAACAACTCACTTTCTATCAGCTCCCCTGGTATAGCCGCGCAATTTACCTCTACCATTGGGCCTTTACTGCGGTTACTCTTTTGGTGTATCCAGTGGGCCACTAATTCTTTTCCAGTTCCGTTGGGGCCTGTAATAAAAACACGCGCTTCTGTTGGGGCAACTTTCTCTATGATGTCTTTAATCTCTGAGATAGCATTGGAGTTACCAATCATTTGGTAATTTTTACTGACTTTCTTTTTTAGACGTTTGTTTTCAACAACAAGCTCTTTACTGTTTAGGGCAATACGAACGGTATTGAGTAATCTATTTAAATCTGGGGGTTTTGAAATGTAATCAAAAGCGCCAAGGCGCATGGTTTGAACGGCCGTGTCTAAATCTCCATGACCAGAAATCATCACCATTGGCGTTTCTGGCTTTATTTTTTTTGCTGCTTGCAAGACTTCTACACCATCCATTTTTGGCATTTTGATATCACAAAGCACCAAATCAAAATCCTGATCTCTAATTTTCTCTATCCCTTCAAGGCCATCTTGGGCCTGGGTTACTTGGTAGGCACTGTTTTCTTCAGAAAGTATTTTAACCAAAACCCTACGAATAGCAGCTTCATCTTCAATAATTAATATTTTTGCCATGAATTTATTTTCTAATATTTCAGCAAGATGCGATGACTTGCAAGCTTATACTTACAGTGTTATATAGACGGGCTTGCACCCAAAGATATTACAGTGTTTTATTGATAATATGTACATCTCTTTGTGGAAACGGAATAGAAATATTGTTTTCTCTAAAGAGTTGATCTATTGTAAATCTTATTTCACTTTTAATTTTAGGGTCAGAGAAACTATCTGTGATAAAAAACAACACACTAAACTGTAAAGCAGAGTCCCCAAAATCATCAAAAAGCACAAAGGGTTTAGGTTTTTTTAAAACTCCAGATTGTTGGGTTACACTTTGCAACAACAAGGCTTCTACTTTTTTTACATCACTTCCATAGGCTACCCCAATTTTAACTGATTCTCGGGTGGTTTTATGATTTTGAGTATAATTAATGATAATTTCTGAAATAAATTTATGGTTAGGTATCACCACTATTTTATCATCTCTGGTAATCGCTCTTGTGGTTCTTAAAGACACCTCTTTTACTCTTGCTACTTTACCATCTACCTCTACAATATCACCTACAAGCAATGATTTATCTATAAAAATAAAAATCCCTCCTATCACGTCTTGAAATAGCTCCTGAAGCGCCAACCCCAATCCCACCAAAAGTGCAGCAGAGGCGGCTAAAAAAGGGGTCACATTAATGCCCGAAGCGCTTAGTACAGCAAATCCAACAATGATATAGGTAATGTATTGTACAAACTTGAAAAAGCTTATGAATTTGAGCTTATCTGGCTCCTGCATGTTTCTAGTGAGAAGTACACGAATCCACTTTAAAAAAAATCGTGCCCCTACAAAAGATAGAATTACTAACAGAAATGTCCATACAGCGATACGAACTTTTTGATCTCTAGAGCCCAAGGTAAAACCTAGGTCTAAAAAACTTTTTATAGCCTCCCAGATGGTTTGTGTTACTACCTCTCTTATAGTGTCTGTTTGATCCTTCTGCACGGTTTTTTGTATTTAATTGCCCGTAAGTTTGTTCTCGTAAATTTAAAGAAATCTTAAGGGTATACCGTACGATTAAAGAAAAAATTAATTCTCTTGGCTAACAAACTATTTTGCTTGTTAATATTTAAGCCATTTTAAAAGATCTTTATAGGTTGGTTTTTTACCATACATTAAAATACCCACCCGATAAATCTTTGCTGCAAAGAATACCATACCAATAAAAGTGATAAATAAAATAGCTACAGAAAGCACCTGTTGCCATATTGGAACTCCAAAAGGAATACGCATCAACATTACCACGGGAGAGGTAAATGGGATGTAACTAAAAACTTGTGAAACCATACCATGAGGGTTTTCTATAACCGTAAAAAAGCCAACATAGATAGATAAAATTAATGGCATTATTACTGGTATCATAAACTGCTGAGTGTCTGTCTCGTTGTCTACAGCAGCTCCGATTGCCGCATACAATGAGGCATATAACAAATAACCCCCAACAAAAAACAGTAAAAACATAATCACCAAATTAGTTAAAGGTAAACCCTCATAAGCGCGATAGGCTTCTAGAAACAAACTACTAGAGCTACCACTGGCCTGGGTTAGCATTTCTTGCTGCTGTGATTGTGCAGCACCAGGATCTATACCAAAGACTACACTTACAACAGAGGTTAATATACTGATGAGAATCACCCAAGCTACAAACTGAGTAACACCGGCTAGAGAGGTCCCTATAATTTTACCTAGCAATAATTTGATAGGTTTCACAGAAGAGATAATGATTTCTATGATTCTGCTGGTTTTTTCCTCTATTACGCTACGCATAATCATATTCCCGTAGATAATAATAAACATAAAAAGTAGGTACCCTGCAGCGCCACCAAAAATCAATTTGGCGATAGCATCTGCCTTAGAAGATTTTTTACCTTCAAAGGTTTCTTGTTTGGTGTCTACCTCAATACGCAATGCTTTAATTTTATCTGCATCTATATTCGCTTGTTTTAATATAGCAGTATTAACGTGAGACTCAATACTATTTTCTATATCTCTGATTATAGATAAGGAGGGAGATTCCTTAGAATAAAAAGTAGTAGCTGTTGCCAACTCTTCAAGACTAGCGGTCTTGGGAATATATAATACTCCGTATACAGTTCCTTCAACTCCTAATAATTTGGCATCATCTATAGACACATTATTTAGAACAGTGTATTTTTCTGTGGCGGTATCTTTAAAGTTGTTGGCCAATACACCCGCTTGATCAACAATCGAAATAGTACGAATATTGTCATTATTAATGCTAGACAAATAGCCTACCAAGGCAAAAATACCCACAAAAATCAGAGGGCTTAAAAATGTCATTATTATAAAAGACTTATTGCGCACCTTATTGATGTATTCTCGCTTAATGATTAATGAAAGATGATTCATAAGGCTTGGTTTTTTTGTATTGTTTCAATAAAAATATCATTGGCAGTAGGGATCACCTCAACAAAGTGATTGAGTTTACCTTTAGAGGTTAAATAACTAACCAAGTCATTAGAAGAGGTATCTTGTGGTAGTTTAATTTTGTATTTTAAAGCATCGTTAATACTTTTAAAATGGGCTGGCTCTAAGTCAAATTTTTCTTCGAGTTGCGAGATAACCTGGGTCTTATTTTCTGTGATAAGGCCAATCTCAAAGGTGTTTGATTGGTAGCTTTTTTTAATGTCTATTAAGGTTCCATCTAATATTTTATTAGACTGGTGTATCAGGGCTATATGATCACACATCTCCTCAACAGATTCCATACGGTGAGTTGAGAAAATAACCGTAGCACCGTTATCTCGAAGTCTTAAAATTTCGTCTTTAATGAGATTTGCATTTATAGGATCAAAGCCACTAAAGGGTTCATCAAATATTAGGAGTTTAGGCTCATGAAGTACTGTAACAACAAATTGCACTTTTTGCGCCATTCCTTTACTTAACTCCTGGATTTTTTTATCCCACCAATCTCCAATTTCTAGACGCTCAAACCAGTATTTTAATCGTTTTTTTGCCTGGGTTGCAGATAAGCCTTTTAACTGTGCCAGGTATACACATTGCTCCCCTACTTTCATTGATTTATATAAACCACGCTCCTCTGGCAAATAACCTATATTTTGAATATGATCTGGGCGCAATGGCTCTCCATCCAAAAACACAGTTCCACTATCTGGCATAGTGATTTGATTAATAATACGTATGAGTGATGTTTTTCCTGCACCATTTGGCCCTAAAAGGCCAAAAACGGAACCCTTCTCTACAGCAATAGATACATTGTTTAAAGCGGTAAAATCACCATATTTTTTTGAAACCGAATTGGCTTGTAATAAATATTCCATATGTTACTTCAATGAGTTGTAAAAGTATTAATTTTTAATACCTGGTTACTTTAGTGGTATCTTAAATTGGTCTCTTCTTTAAGGTATTTGTTACACATTTAAAATACAAAAAACCTCTCACAGTAAAACCATGAGAGGTAAAAAAAAATTGCTATGAAAAAGAAAAAACACTACTAGCAAAATAGTGCTAGACAAAAATACTAAAATTAGTATACATACGCAACTAATTTAAGAAAACATGTCTTTTACTTTTTCAAAGAAAGATTTGTCTTCTTCTTCAGGTTTGGGCTGAAAATGGGGGTCTTCAGTCATTTTTTCGAAAAATTGTTTCTGTTCTTTATTTAGTGTTTTTGGTGTCCAAACGTTTACATGGACCAATAAATCACCCGTTCCATATCCATTAATTGAAGGAATTCCCTTTCGTCTTAAACGTAAAATTTTACCACTCTGCACACCACTTTCTATAGGTATTCTCACCCTCCCGGTAACGGTATCTATCTCCTTTGAGGTCCCTAATGCTGCCTCAGAAAAACTAATGTACATATCATGATGTAAGTTATCTCCCTCGCGTTGCAGACTTTCATGGGGTATCTCTTCAATGGCTACCAGTAAATCTCCAGAAATACCATTTCCTGGAGCATCATTCCCTTTACCAGATACTTTTAACTGCATACCATCTACAACCCCTGGTGGTATTTTTATAGAGACGGTCTCTTCTGTTGCCAACATACCTTGAGCATCTGCATTGGCAGGTTTTTTTGCAACAGACTGTCCAGCACCTCCACAAGTATTACAGGTAGCAGAGGTCTGCATACGACCCAAAATAGTGTTTTGAATCTTCATTACTTGACCGCTACCATTACAGGTACTACAGGTGTTAAATGTGGTACCTGCCGCTACTTTTTTGCGTTTTACTTTTATTTTTTTCTCTACACCATTGGCAATCTCCTCTAGAGTAAGTTTAACACGTATGCGAAGATTGCTGCCTTTTACGGTTCTTCTGCCAGCATTACCTCCAAAACCGCCACCAAAACCACCGCCACCAAAAATATCTCCAAACTGACTGAATATATCATCCATATTCATGCCGCCGCCACCGCCGCCACCAAAGCCGCCGCCTTCAAAAGCTTGATGACCGTATTGATCATAGCGTGCTTTTTTGTTTGCGTCACTTAAAACCTCATAAGCCTCTGCTGCTTTTTTAAATTTCTCCTCAGCAGATGGGTCATCTGGGTTTTTGTCTGGATGATAGGCAATTGCTTTTTTTCTGTAGGCTTTTTTAATCTCGCTTGCAGAGGCACTTTTATCTATTCCTAGTATGTTGTAAAAATCGTCTTTCATGATGTGTCCTTTTTCTGAAATAAAATAATTCAGAGATTTTAGCTACTTTTTATTGTCCTATCACCACCTTTGGGTAGCGTATAATTTTACCACCTAGGGTATATCCTTTCTCTAAAACATCAATGATTTTTCCTTTCATATCATCTGTAGGAGCAGGTATTTGAGTTACAGCCTCGTGGTTGTCTGCATTGAAAACATCTCCGGGGATGGTTTGAGAAACCTCCAACCCTTTTTGCTTCATATTTTCTTTTAGCTTATTGCTAATTAGCATCATGCCTTGAACATGAACATCTTGTAGGTCTTCACTAAATTCTTTAAGCGCTCTATCAAAATCATCCAAAACAGGTAAAACAGCCATTACCACTTCTTGACCAGCGGTTTTAAAAAGCTCGATACGCTCTCTGCCTGTTCTTTTCTTATAATTTTCAAACTCTGCGAATAGGCGCAGATGCTTGTCTTTTTCATTTTGTAAGTCTTCACTTAGTTTCTCTTCGGTAGTTTTTTCATCTTCAACAACAACCTCAGCCTCCACAGGAGTTTCTTGTGTTGGCTCGTTAGGGAGTGTCTCTTCTACTTCAGCTTCTTTATTTGTATCTTTTGTGCTCATGCGGGCATGTATTTGTTTTTTTTACAAGGAGCAAAAGTACTGCCATTTATTTAAAAATGTCAAAATGTCACGACCAAAGTTTAGCACCATTTTAAGAGAAATTAAACTACAGAAGTTTACTTTTGAACTTTTAAAATAAAAACCCTATCAAAATGAAAAAATCAAGTCTAAAAATTATAATCATCATGCTTATCACCTTAGGTGTGAGTTCATGTAAAGATGCTGTAAAACAAAGTGAAACAAGTGCCCCAAAACAGACACTTGCTCCAACTCAAAAGGCAGTTGCCTACAACGTTAAAACTGACGTATCTACCATTGGCTGGCTTGGTAGTAAGCCCGTTGGCACTCACACAGGAACTATAAATATTAAAGATGGAATTTTTTATCTTCAAGGTACCATTATTGAAAGCGGCAAGTTTTTAATAGACATGAATACCATCACTGTTACAGACCTTGATCAAAACAGTGGAAAAGAAAGTTTAGAATCTCACTTAAAAGGTACCGTGGAAGGTAAAGAGGGTGACTTTTTTAATGTCTTGAAATACCCAACAGCAACCTTTGTTGTTACTGATGTAGCAGATGTAGATGGAAAAACAATGATGAGTGGAAACCTTACCATGCTTTCTATCTCGCAAAATATATCCTTTCCAGTACAAGTGACTAGTCAAGATAATATGGTTCAAGTAAAGAGTGAGACCTTTACCATAGACAGAACAAAATGGGGAATCAATTATGGTTCAAAATCTATCTTTGACAACCTAGGAGATAAGTTTATTGATGATGACATGGAAATTACCATAGATGTAACCGCCGTGATGTAAATCAACAACGTATACACATTAAAAAAAAGCCTCAAGTGTTACTTGGGGCTTTTTTAATATACTATGGCTAGTTTATTTTTTTAGTAAGCTGTGTAAAGCTTTATCTAGTCTAGGATACTTGAATGTAAAGCCAGTATTCTCTAGTTTTAATACACTTACTCGCTGCCCTTCTAGGGCTAGTATAGACATTGCTCCTAAAAACAATTTTAAGATAAAACCTGGAATATTTGGCGCCCACACAGGAATTTTATAAAAACCAGCAACCAACTGAGTGAATTCTTTGTTGTTTATTGCCTCAGGTGCTACGGCATTATAGATACCTGTTAGATTTTGGTCAATGGCATGGTTGTAGATGGCTACAACATCATCTGTATGTATCCAAGAAATCCATTGAGATCCATCACCTACAACAGAGGGAACACCTATTTTTATGGGCTGTATCATTCTTGGAAAAGCGCCCAGTATAGCATCAAAAACAACTCCTGTGCGTATTTTGGCTACATCAATGCCAAGGTCCTTAAATTGGTCTGCGGCAGCTTCCCAGGCTACTACAACCTCCCCTAGAAAATTAGCCGCTACCTCTTTAGAGGTTTCTGTATATAGTATACTATCTGCACTTGGGTATAAACTAATACCACTTGCTGATATGAAACTAGTCACGCCATGATTTAATTCTTTTAGAGAATTGTAAAGTAAGTTTGTAGTTTCTACTCTACTGCTGATAACAATTTTTTTATAGCCAGGAGTCCACCTTTTGGCAATGGTAGCTCCAACCAAATTAACGATACATGACACATTTGTAAAAGCAGAAAGGTCTATTTCTTGGAGAGTGGGATTCCAGTAAAACCCTTTATGGGTTGGCGTGTTAAGGATTTTTTCTTTGCGGGTAGTTAGAAAATGAATGGTATGCCCTTGGTCTAACAAACGTTTTGATAAAGCAGTACCAATAAGCCCTGTGGCTCCTGTGATAAGAATTGTCATTTTCTTTTTTTAACGAAGATACTCATACCATTAAAAAAGCCCAATACCTTAACGCAAGATTATGAAGGCTCTCTCGAAAAAACAACTTTTTTTTAATACCGTAAAATTAAAAAACCCAGAAATTATTGTATTAATTTTTGGGTTTTATTAAACTAAACACAAGGTCTAGTTTATAAATTTATTTAACGATTACTCGAACTGTTTTAAGCATGTTTGTCTCATTATTATAAACTTTTATCAGATAAATACCAGAATTTTGCTTAGACATGTCAAGTATTTTACCATAAGTGTTGGCACTGGTCTTATTGAGCTCATCTTCAGATATCAACTGCCCTAGCATATTGTAGATAGTCATATTCAATTTTTGATTTGAACTACTGTGAAGAAGTAATTCAAACCTATTATTGGATAATGAGATCACTACTAGTTGTTTATCTAAAAACTCTTGATTTAATTCTCCCAGGGTCTCTGCCGAATAAAAACGAGTAAATTGGGAGGATACTGGTGGACAAGCACCGGTAGATACTTGGTTAAAGGTTTGCGCTACAGGTATTCCAATATCTGGTGCCCACCAAGCCCAAGTTTCACGGGTAGTGACACAAGGTGAAGAACCTGTTTGACCATCTGTAAAGGTTGCAACAGATCGAGTAAGAACTACGTTATCCATAGTGGTGCCATTGGGCAGGGTAATACCGCCAGAAGATACCGCTTCAGTTACAACCTCGTGGTCTCTAAAGAGTGCTGGAGGACCACCTGGAACTTCAAAAGGAACATCGTACACACCGTCATTGTGAACATTTCCAACAGAGAAAGGATATGGATGAATAACTAGAGGAGTTGGGTAATTACTTAATAAAAAACTTTCTTCCCCATTATAGGTATAGCCTGAAGAAACATATCCTGGAAATTGAACGTAATCAACACCATATAAAGCATGTGTAGAATTAAGGTACTCCCCAGAAAAAGGTGTATTATCAATGGGAATAATTTCGATTTCTCTTGATCCGTTTATAGTGTTTCCAGAAAAATCCCAAGGACCAGTGATAGAAAACTCTAAAAAATCATCAAACGTATCAATTGAATATGTTACACCGTTTGAGGGAAGGGTTGGTTGATTTATTGTTTGCGAAATAGCGCCGCAGGAGATTAGAACTCCAAAAAAAAATAATTTTAGTTTCATGACATATTGTTTTTAATTGCTTGAATATTAAATTAGTTTTTATCAGCTACTAATATACACAATATTAACAATAAAAAAAATACAAACATAGCTATGGTGTGTCTTGGTGGCCCGTAACATGTACTGCGTGAATGTTACGCATAATTTTTAGTTAGTTTGATGTCTTGGTGGCCCGTAACATTTCCCTCTTTCCGGGAGGTCCAGGCAATCTTTCTACTGTAAAACCAACTGCTTGCATGGCCCTTCTCACACTTCCCTTAGCGGCATAAGTAACTAGCACTCCATCTTTTTTTAAGGCATCATACATGGTTTTAAAAACTTCCTGTGTCCATAATTCTGGCTGTACTCTGGCACCAAAGGCATCAAAATAAATAAGGTGATATACATCCTTGGCAGTAATGTCTTTAAAAAACTTTTGTTGCTTGTGTAATAAAAAGTGTGGTGTGATTTTCTGGGGTGTTTCCCAAGCAACTTCATGTAGCTTTAAAAAAATAGAAGAATCTACATCTAATTGCTCTGGATAATTGAGCCCCTGTACCTGATCAAAAGAAATTGGATAGGCCTCTACCCCATCATAATTGATGGTTTTCTCTAATTCCACTGCTTGTTGACTTGTTAGTAGTGCATTGAGTCCTGTCCCAAAACCAATTTCTAAAATAGCAAGTTCTTCCACATCATGAAGTTCACAAAAATGATGCAAACCAGTTTTAATAAAAACATGCTTGGATTCTTGTATGGCTCCATGTTTTGAATGGTACTGCTCATCCCAATCTGGCAAGTGGATGGTCAAAGAACCATCTGCTGTTTTTAAAAATTCTCTTTTCACTACTCTATGCTTTGCACTATTGGAACTAGCACTCCCGAAGACTCAAAAGAAAGCGTCTTTTTTGGCGCTGTGATTTCCAAAACCTCTTCTGGTGTCTTGCCTGCATCTTCTGCGTAGTGGCGTTGTTCATCCACAGAAACCTCTGCAACAAATGCTTTTCCTTGCATGATTACTTCTTGCCCTGCCAAATCCTTTGGCATAAAAAAGCCATAGTCCTTGAATTTTACCATCGCCTGGTCTTGACCAAGAGCAACACGCATCCAACATCCCTTTGATTGGCAAACCGAATTTACTACGGCTTTAAATTTCACATCTAGGGTATCTCCAGGTGAAAGATTTTGATAGCTAGCAGCCATCTCATCTTGAGATAACACATTATCTGAGGTAATAACATCTCCAAAAGATGTAAAATTAGTTTGTACCTCTTGGTTTTTTTCAGCAATAACCTCAGACTTTGATTCTTTACAGGATATTACAATTAGGGAAGTTATTAAAACAAATAATAGCTTTTTCATGGTGATTAATTTTAAATTTAGGTGCTGCTTTTAATATACTGCAATTTTAGGAAATTTTGGCATTTTAAATAGGCTAAAAAATTGTTATTTTTGCGCAACAACAATTAAAACAATTTATGAACACTATAACCACCAAAAAACTTCACATAGAAA
>CBFHMO010000042.1:0-11755 GCA_965656925.1 Patiriisocius sp. | reverse complement strand
AGATGTAGATAATTACACCAAAGGAACGGCAAGTTTTAAGCTAAGAGATCTTGAAGATGGGCTGCACACTATAACTGTAAAGGCTTGGGACACCTATAATAACTCCTCAACTCAAGACATTGATTTTAGAGTTGCTGGCAATGATGTATTAGAAATTACTCGGGTGCTTAATTATCCAAACCCTTTTGTTAATTACACAGAGTTTTGGTTTAATCACAACAGACCTTTTGAGCCTCTACAGGTACAGGTGCAAGTTTTTACAGTAACAGGTAAAGTGGTTTGGACACAAAACCAATTGGTAAACACAGATGGGTTTTTATCAAGAAGTATTACCTGGGATGGACTTGATAATTTCGGGCAAAAAATAGCAAAAGGTGTCTACGTATATAAGATAACTGTAAAATCTACGTTAACTAACCAGCAGACCGAAAAATTTGAAAAATTGGTCATCCTTTAAAAATTAAAATTATATTTGTTAAAATTTTTTCACCTCATGAAGAATGTATTAGTAGTACTATTAATAACCCTAGTAACCTTTAAGGGTTTCGCTCAGGAAGACACATCAAATATTGACCAACGTGTTATTACCACAGGAGTTCCATTTATGTTAATAGCAGGAGATGCAAGATCTGCAGGTATGGGAGATATTGGTGTTTCAAGCGCGCCAGATGCTTTTTCTCAACAATGGAATCCAGCAAAGTATGCTTTTGCTAAAGACAAACAAGGCATAGGGGTTACCTATACGCCATATTTGAGTAAGCTTGTAAATGATATTTTCTTGGGTAACATTACCTATTATAACAGAATAAACGAGAGAAGTGCAGTTGGTGCATCGTTTAGATATTTTTCTAACGGAGAGATAGAGCTTAGGGAAACTGCAGACCAAATACCTTTGCTGGTAAAGCCTAATGAGCTGATGTTTGATTTATCATACTCCTTGAAACTTAGTGAGCGTTTCTCTATGGCGGTTGCAGGTAGATATATAAGAAGTGATTTAAAACTTCAAACTGCAATAGAAGATGCAAATGCAGCCAATACTTTTGCAGTAGATATTGCTGGGTATTACCAAAGTGAGGAGATTCCTTATGATAACTTTGATGGACGTTGGAGAGCTGGTTTTAATTTTTCAAACATTGGTCCTAAGTTAAAGTATGACGAAACAGGTCAAGAAAATAACCTTCCAACCAATATGGCTTTGGGTGGTGGTTTTGATTTTATTTTAGATCCATACAATAAAGTATCTGCCCTTGTAGAGGTAAATAAATTATTGGTTCCAACACCTAGTGACTCAAATGAAGATGGCACCATTAATAGCCAAGATGATTACTACAACGAAACTTTTGTAAGTGGTGTATTTTCTTCTTTTGGAGATGCCCCTGATGGCTTCAGTGAAGAATTAAAAGAATTTACTTGGGCTCTTGGTGCAGAGTATACCTATCAAGACTCATTTGCATTTAGACTTGGTTATTTTAATGAAAGTGACGAGAAAGGTTCGCGGAAATTTGCAACTTTTGGAGCTGGATTTAAATATACATCGATAAATATTGATTTGTCTTACTTGTTTTCTACATCACAAGTGATAAGCCCACTAGAGGGAACCCTTCGCTTTGGACTTACCTTTAATTTTGGAGAGCAGTATGATGAGTACTAATACTTGTACCGCATAAAAATTACCATACAAATTCCAAATTCATCATTGAATTTGGAATTTGTATTTTAAACAAGATTCAATTAATGTATCTTCGAAGAACCTAAAAGAACATGTAATTTTGAAAAAACTTGATATTTCTATTTCTTTAGATGTATTTGATAGTGTTCAGACGCTACCCGATACCATACAAGAATTAATGCAATCAGCAAAGCAGGCCAGAGATCGCGCTTATGCTCCTTATTCCTCTTTTATGGTTGGATCTTCTATAGAACTCGCCAATGGTGTTATTGTTCAAGGAAACAACCAAGAAAACGCCGCCTATCCTTCTGGACTTTGTGCAGAGCGTGTCGCTGTTTTTTATGCTGGCGCTACGTATCCTGGTGTTGCTATTAAAAATATTGCCATTACGGTCCGGTCCCTTCACCATAAGGTGCTGACTCCAACACCACCTTGCGGGTCTTGTAGACAGGCATTGGCAGAGTATGAGGTTAATCAAGACCAGCCAATAAAGGTTTATTTTATGGGCGAAACAGGGCAAGTAGTAAGGTCTAATTCTGTAAAAGATTTATTGCCTTTAATTTTTGATAGCTCGTTTTTGAAGTAGTTTTTTTTAAATTTTAATTTCTCAAAGCTTTTTTAAGACTTTTACTGCTTTTGTATAAGTATTTAATGTGTTATTTTTGCTCTTGATTTGCTACTGAAGCTAGCAAAGGAAATAATACAAAATACGTATGAAAAAAATCACCAAAAAAACCTACCTAGATTGGTATGAAAACATGCTTTTTTGGCGCAAGTTTGAAGATAAATTAGCGCAAGTATATATCAATCAAAAAGTACGAGGGTTTCTTCATTTATATAATGGCCAAGAAGCTGTTCTGGCAGGAGCACTCCACGCTATGGATTTAACTAAAGATAAAATGATTACGGCATACCGTAATCATGTACAGCCTATTGGTATGGGTGTTGATCCTAAAAGAGTCATGGCAGAGTTGTATGGTAAGGCAACAGGAACATCTCAGGGTTTGGGAGGTTCTATGCATATCTTTTCTAAACAGCACCGTTTTTATGGAGGTCATGGTATTGTTGGAGGACAAATACCACTTGGTGCGGGTCTTGCTTTTGCAGACAAATACAAAGGTGATAACGCTGTAACTTTGTGTTACATGGGTGATGGTGCAGTACGTCAAGGTTCTTTACATGAAACTTTTAATATGGCAATGCTCTGGAAGTTACCAGTGGTTTTTTGTTGTGAAAATAATGGATATGCCATGGGTACCTCTGTAGAGAGAGCTGCCAATCATACAGATATTTGGAAACTTGGTTTAGGGTATGAAATGCCTTGTAAGCCAGTAGATGGTATGAAGCCAGATGTTGTTGCCAAAGAAATGGATGAAGCAATGGAGCGTGCAAGAAGAGGAGAAGGGCCAACTTTTTTAGAGATTAGAACCTACCGCTACAGAGGCCACTCTATGAGTGATGCACAACATTACCGTACAAAGGCAGAAGTGGCAAAAAAACAAGAAGAAGATCCTATAGATTACGTGCTTCATAACATTTATGAAAATAAATGGGCAACAGAGAAGGAGATCGAAAAGGTTAATAAAAAAGTAAAAGATATGGTTGGTGAGTGTGAAAAATTTGCTGAAGAATCTCCATATCCAGAAAAGGATGTCATGTATGATGTTGTATATGATCAAGAAAATTATCCATTTATACCTCATAAATTATAAGCTATGGCAACAGTAATTACAATGCCGCGACTCAGCGACACCATGGAAGAAGGAACGGTGGCCTCATGGCTAAAAAGTGTAGGAGATACCGTTAGTGAGGGTGATATTCTTGCCGAAATTGAAACAGACAAAGCAACCATGGAGTTTGAATCCTTTCATGAAGGGACACTCTTGCACATAGGTATTGCAGAAGGCGAAACAGCCAATGTGGATGCGCTACTTGCAATCATTGGAGAAAAAGGAGAAGATATTTCTATGCACCTTACCCCAAGCTCATCGCAAGCAAACCCAGATACAACCACCGAAGAAAATACCCAACAAACCCAAGAAGTTGCACCTAGCTCACAGGCAGCTGCAATTCCAGAGGGTGTTGAGGTTATTACCATGCCAAGGTTGAGTGATACCATGGAAGAAGGAACTGTGGCCTCATGGCTTAAAAAAGAAGGAGACAGTATCCAGGAAGGTGATATTCTTGCAGAAATTGAGACAGATAAAGCAACCATGGAATTTGAGTCTTTCTATACAGGAACACTCTTAAAAATAGGAATTCAAGAAGGTGAAACGGCTCTAGTTGATGCCCTTTTGGCAATTGTTGGACCCCCAGGAACTGATGTTTCTAATATCTCTCTAACCACAAAAGCTGCGCCAGTTGCACCACCAGTCCAAGAACCAGCGCCCGTAAAGCAGACGCCTGTTGCTGCGCCTGCTACACAGGTTATAGCAGAGGCCGCACCTACAAGTAACTCGTCACAAAGAATATTTGCTTCACCACTTGCCAAAAAAATGGCAACTGATAAGGGTATTTCACTGCAGCTTGTAAAAGGGTCTGGAGAAAATGGTCGTATCGTTAAAAGTGATATAGAAAATTACCAGCCATCTACACCAGGTGTTGCGCAATACACTCCAGTTGGAGTTGAAAGTTTTGAAGAAATTAAAAACAGCCAAATGCGCAAAACAATTGCAAAGCGTTTGGGTGAATCAAAATTCTCTGCACCACACTATTATTTAACCATTGAGCTAGACATGGATAATGCCATGGCATCAAGAGCTGCTATAAACAGTGCTCCTGACGTTAAAATTAGTTATAATGACATGATTGTAAAAGCATGTGCAATGGCTCTTAGAAAACATCCACAAGTAAATAGCCAATGGACA
This sequence comes from Patiriisocius sp., assembly GCA_965656925.1. Taxonomy (GTDB): domain Bacteria; phylum Bacteroidota; class Bacteroidia; order Flavobacteriales; family Flavobacteriaceae; genus Patiriisocius. The sequence continues at coordinate 7,219 of CBFHMO010000042.1, read as the reverse complement.
GATGGTATGATGCGAATTGCAAAGCATATTCATGTTGGTGTAGCTGTTGCCGTAGATGATGGCCTGCTTGTACCTGTTTTAAAATTTGCAGATCAAATGAGTTTTTCTCAAATTGGAGTGCATGTAAAAGAGTTGGCCACTAAAGCAAGAACTAAAAAAATTACGCCACAAGAAATGGATGGAAGTACCTTTACGGTAAGTAACCTAGGTATGTTTGGTATTAAAGAATTTACCTCTATTATAAATGCGCCAAACTCGGCTATTTTATCTGTGGGGGCAATTATACAAAAGCCAGTTGTTAAAAATGGAGCACTTGCTGTGGGTAATACCATGACAGTAACCCTAGCCTGTGACCACAGAACGGTTGATGGTGCTACTGGAGCCAAATTCTTACAAACACTTCGTAATTACATAGAAAATCCAGTAACTATGTTTGTATAGTTTTTCTGAAATTTTCAAATCCTTAAAATCCCTTAGAAATCTTAAATAGATAGCTTAGGGATTTTGTATATTTAGGTAATATTTTGACAACAGATATGTTTGTCATGACTTTTAAAAAATAACTATGAAAAATATTATTATCACAGGTACTTCTCGTGGGATTGGTTATGAAATAGTAGCTTTACTTGCTCAAGCTGGACATAATGTGTTGGCGCTCTCAAGAAATGCAGTACCAGTTTCTGGGTTAGAGATTAGCAACTGTCATTGCTTTTCTTGTGATATTACAGATCCTGATGATATTAAAAAAGTGCCGCTTTTTCTAAAAGAGAAAGGCTGGAAGCATGTTGATGTGCTTATAAATAATTCTGGATACTTGGTCAATAAACCTTTTTCAGAACTTTCCTTAGAAGACTTCAAACAAAGCTATGATGTAAATGTATTTGGTGTTTTCTCTCTCACCCAAGCCATGTTGCCTTTTTTTAAAAAATCAAGTCATGTGGTTAATATAAGTAGTATGGGAGGGGTGCAGGGAAGCGCTAAGTTTCCTGGACTAGCAGCTTACAGCAGCAGTAAAGGCGCACTTATTACCCTTACAGAGCTACTAGCAGAAGAGTTTAAGCAAACGGGTCCTTCCTTTAATGTTTTGGCTTTGGGCGCCGTACAAACAGAGATGTTAGAAGAGGCCTTTCCTGGGTATAAGGCTCCTTTAACAGCCACCCAAATGGCAGCATACATTATTGATTTTTCTTTAACAGGACACACATTTTATAATGGTAAAGTATTAGAGGTTTCTAGTTCAACACCATAGCTTTATGATAGAAGCGCTGTCAAAATATATTCCACAGGCTGCGGTATTACCCGCCTTTGAACTTATTAAACAAAATGATGTATATCTTAAAATTGTTAATGAGCGTGTTACACGTCATGGCGATTATAGGAAAACAAAAGACGGGCAACATCAAATAACGGTGAATGCAAGTTTAAACAAGTACCGTTTTTTTGTTACGTTAATTCATGAAATAGCACATTTAGTAGCTTTCAAAAAATTTGGTAGAAATATTAAGCCCCACGGTACACATTGGAAGTTTACATTTCAGCAACTCATGTTACCTTTTATAAACCCTCAAGTTTTTCCATCTCAACTTTTGCCCTTACTGGCCCTTCATTTTAAAAATCCAAAAGCAAGCAGTGATACAGATGCAAAGTTATCTTTGGCATTAAAGCAGTTTGACCCTGTAAATGATAAAAATTATGTTTTTGAAATCCCTGATGGAGGGGTTTTTAGATTGTACAATGGTAAGATATTTAAGCGCGGTAATAAGCGAGTGAAGCGCTATGAGTGTTTAGAAATTGCCACTGGAAAAATATACTTGTTTCAACCCAATGCAGAGGTTGAGTTTTTGAAATAAAGCACGTAGAGCCTTCTTGTTTATTTGCTATATATTATTGTTTTGCACGTCTCGTATTTTTTTAAATAAGTTGCTAGAGTATACAAAATCTGTTACGTCTTGGTTGTTAGTTTTAAAGATATCTTCTTGGGTCCCTTTCCAGACTAATGTGCCGTTTTTAAGAAAGTTAATTCTCTCTCCAATCTCCATAACAGAATTCATGTCATGGGTAACTACAATGGTAGTAATGTCATTTTCATGGGTAATTCTTTGAATAAGATTATCAATAACAGTAGCTGTTTTTGGGTCCAATCCAGAGTTTGGTTCATCACAAAATAGATATTTAGGATTATTTACAATAGCCCTGGCAATAGAGACCCTTTTTTGCATTCCTCCAGAAATTTCTCCAGGAAACTTATTGTTAACTCCGTCAAGATTTACCCTGTTTAATACCTCATTTACTCGAGAGATCATTTTTGATCTACTCTGCTCAGAAAACATTCTAAGGGGAAACATTATGTTTTCTTCTATAGTCATAGAATCAAAAAGAGCACCACCTTGAAACAGCATGCCAATTTCTTCTCTAAGAATGCGTTGCTGCACAAGATTCATTTCATTAGTAGGCTTGTTGTGGTATGATATACTTCCTGCAACAGGTTTTAGTAAACCAATAAGGCATTTTAACATCACAGATTTTCCGCTACCACTTTGCCCTATAATTAGGTTGGTTTTTCCTTGTTCGAAAACCGTAGAAATTCCTTTCAAAATTTCTTCAGAACCAAATTGCATTTTTAAATTATCTATGGCTATCATTAGCTTAAAAGTAATTGGGTGATGATGTAATTCGCAAAAATAATAAGTACACTCGTCCAAACAAAACTCTTGGTACTTGCTTTACCTACTTCCAGGGCTCCACCTTTCATATAATAGCCATGCCAAGCAGGTACTGTAGCTAGTATAAAAGCAAAGACATATGTTTTAACAAAAGCATATACCAAATGAAATGGTATGAAATCTTCTTGAAGGCCTCTTATAAATTCCTCGAGGGAAACAAACCCTCCATATACTCCAGCAATAAGCCCTCCAAAAATCCCTAAGAACATAGCAATTGCTATTAAAAACGGATAGGTGAGAAGTGCTATTACTTTTGGAAAAACAAGATAGTTTAATGAATTAATACCCATGACCTCCAGTGCGTCTATTTGTTCTGTAACACGCATAGAACCAATACTAGAGGTAATAAAAGATCCTACCTTACCAGCCATAATTATGGAGATAAACGTTGGTGCAAATTCTAAGATGATAGATTGTCTAGTAGCAAAGGCTACTAATTCTTTGGGTATAATTGGGTCTGTTAAATTTAAGGCAGTTTGTAAGGTGATAACCCCGCCCACAAAAAAACCAATGAAACTTACAATACCCAGAGAACTCATGACTAAATCATCAATTTCTTTAAATATTAATTCTCTTAAAACATCTCCTTTTGTAAAACCACTAAAGGTGCGTCTAAGCATTAAAAAGTAAGATCCAATATCTTCAAGGTATTTCATAATATATAGCTATTGCTAAGGTACTAAATTTATGATAAGAGAATTTAACCTATGGCTAGAAAGCTTTTTTTTAATTAAAAAGATCCATCATTTTTTGAAATAATGCCGTGTTTTTATACAGACCACCAAAATTGTTTTCTCCAGGTCCTTTGGTAAATATAGGTACCATAGTTGCAGAGTGTCTAGTGGTAGAGAAGGTGGGTTTTATTTTATTATAATCTCCATTATCTGCAGCTAGAGTAAAGCCGCCAGTTTCATGATCTGCAGTAACAATAACTAGGGTTTCTGTGTTTTTTGCAGCAAAGTCTAGAGCAACGCCAATAGTTTTGTCAAAGTCTAACAACTCTGTGATTAAATAATCTGCATCATTATCGTGGCCTCCCCAATCTATTTGAGATCCTTCCACCATTAAAAAAAAGCCTTTTTCGTTTTTTGATAATTTATCTAGTGCCATTTTTGTGGCATTGGGCAAGAAGTCACCTCTTCCTTCTTGTATTTTGTCCATCCCGTCTTCTGCCAAAAAGATGGCTTGTTTTTTATCTGTTGTTGTATTGGGCAGACTATTGGTTTGTACCTCATACCCATTTTCCTCAAATTCATTATAAAGATCTCGGGCATCTTCACGTTTGTCTTTGTCTAGAAATTTAGTACCTCCACCTGCAATAAAATCTATTTTTGAAGTAGGCAAAAATGTAGCAATATCCTGGTAGGATCTTCTGGAGTCTGCATGTGCATAAAAGCTAGCGGGAGTAGCGTGCATGATAGAAGAGGTGGAAATAATTCCAGTGCTAATATTCATGGGTATTATTTTTTCAATAATGGTAGGTACTGGTTTTTTTTGCATATCTACAGCAATAGCTCCATTATAGGTTGCCACTCCTGTAGCAAAAGCAGTTGCACTTGCTGCAGAGTCACACACTAGGGCATCTGCAGCAGATGTTTTAATAAGCCCAATAGTGGTAAAGCGGTCAAAATTTGGTGTGCTGTCTTTGAAAAAATAACTTGCAGAAACCTCACTTAAACCCATGCCATCTCCTATGAGTAGAATGATGTTTTTTGGCTTTTTGATTTCTTGTTTCTCATTAGCCGTTAACAAACGATACCCGACAGCCGAAATTATAAGTATGCTAAGTATTATTTTCCCTATATTTTTCATTCCAATTTTTTTATTTTCAAAAGTAATCATAATCTAACCCCCAAGTAATAATAAGGTGTTATAGTATCTTTTTTTTTATTGCTTTCCAGCGGAGATTTCTAATAAACATCCCTTCTTGATGAGATACCATAAAAGGTTGCCTCTGTTTTTTTGAAATAGAATAGCCTCGCATACAGTGCAAATAAAAAAGCGGGTCTTTTTTTGATACGGCAAGTTTTAAAGCTGCAATTCTTGCAAGAGTTTTTGAGTAACGCATTTTGTAAAAGGCCTCTCCTTGCTTGGTTTTAGCTCCAGATGTGTAGGCGCTCCCGGTAGGCTTTAGGTGTTTGACATGTAGTGATGTGTCTGTTGTTGTTTTCCATCCATGAAACGCTGCCAATAAAACATCTACAGAGTCCCACCCAATAGATCTTTTAAGACCGCCAATGGCTTTAAAGCATTCTTTTTTGTAAAGCTTTATAGGCCCTCGCACCTTGGTTTTTTCTGAAATATTTTCAAAGACCCACCGCTCTCTTTTTTTAATATACAGGTTCCCTGATGCCATGCCTACTAGCTTGTCTGAGGCAAAGATGGCCACCATTTTTTCTAAATAATTTGGTGGGAGTATGATATCTGCATCAAACTTACCAATAAGCTGGCTGTCTAGATTGCACTTTTGGTAACCCTTGTAGAAGGCTTCTACCACTTTGGCTCCTGGGCTGTGTATTGGTGTGTTTTCTATCTTTATTGCAGTGATCCAAGGGTAGGAGTCAGCATACTTTTTAACGATACTAGGGGTGTTGTCTGTGGAGTTGTCATCAACAATAATAACTTGAGAGGGTTTGGTGGTTTGCCCCGTCAAAGAGTCAAGCATTAACTCTAGATGTGCTTGTTCATTATATACAGGTATGATGATTGTTATCTTCAAACACGTTCTGCATAGATAAGATAGTATCTTGGTGTGAAGTATCTCATAATAGGTCTAAACCCAAATTTTTTAACAGGGTTTGTGAATTTTTCACTTTTTTTAATGCTCCAGCCAGCTTTTTCTAGTAACCAGTCAAACTGCCAATCTTCAAATTCATGATAATGCCTATCCCAGGAGTCTGTCTTGCTTCTATATGCAGATGCAAACCACAACTTAAGGGGTACAGAGGCAATTAATTTTTTAGCTTTTATGTCTTTTAATACATTGTAAGGTGAGACAAGGTGCTCGAATATTTCAAAAGCGGTAGCAACGTCATAGCCCGCTACTTGCACTGCTTTTGTGTCTATGTCTAAATCCTCTCCGTTTGTATTTGTGATGCTGTATCCTTCTTTTTTTAAAATTTCAGAAAATGGATTAACCACACCCAGATCAATAATATTTTCTTGTTTTGATATGGTTTGCTCTAAAAAAGCTTTGGTGATTCTGTATCTTTTTTTGGGATATTTTCCTGGGTACATGATTATGCTTTGTAGACCATTGCATTAATGTTCATTCCTGCACCAACACTGGCAAACATAATAAGATCTCCTTTATTAATACTGTGCCCTTCCATGTTGTTGTTTACAATTAGATCATACAGTGTAGGAACCGTTGCCACACTTGAGTTTCCAAGAGTGTTTATTGTCATTGGCATAATATCCTGTGGCGCTTGCATGTCATAAAGGCCATAGAATCTTTTTACAATAGCTTCATCCATCTTTTCATTGGCTTGATGAATCAATATTTTCTTTACATCTTTAATATTATATCCACTATCCTCAAGACAATTTTTCATGGCTTTTGGAACATTTGTTAAGGCAAAATTATAGATTTTTCTACCATTCATTTTTATATACTTCCTTGGATCTTGGTCTTCTAAATTATTGCTGTTACCAAAGTAGATATAATTGGCCTCCTCAATAGCATGGGTAGCGGTAGCATGAGAAATAATACCTTCTGTACCCTCTGTGTGCTCAATGATTGTTGCTCCAGCGCCGTCACTGTATATCATAGAATCTCTATCATGAGGGTCTGTAACTCTAGATAATGTCTCTGCACCAATTACCAAACATCTTTTTGCAATCCCCGCTTTTATAAACGCATTGGCTTGTATCATTGCCTCTAGCCAACCAGGGCAGCCAAAAATCAAATCATAAGCAACACAAGAAGGGTTTTTTATCTGCAAATTACTTTTTACACGAGAAGCAAGACTCGGTACAGTATCACTTTGGTTACTGCCATGTTTAACATCTCCGTAGTTATGTGCTACAATTATATAATCTAGAGTTTCTTGATCAATCTTTGCATACTCTATTGCTTTTTGTGCGGCAAAAGAGGCAATATCTGAGGTGCTATATTGTTTTTGAGCATACCTTCTTTCACTGATTCCAGTGATGGCTTTAAATTTTTCAATAATGACGTCGTTTTGATGAGAAAAACTAGTTCCGTCTTCATTGTAAAAATCGTGATCTTCAAAATCTTTGTTAGTAGTGATCTCTTTTGGGATATAGCTTCCTGTCCCGGTAATGGTAATGCCCATGGTGTAAATTTTTAGCTAATGTAGGAAAAAGAATGCATTATAGCTGCTAATTCTCTTTAAATGTAACCTGTTTAGTGTATCGTTATTTTAGGTTGTATTGTATTAAAAAATCCTCAATTTTAATACCATAAAATGAGGATTTTTTAATTTAAACCATATAATTTAGTCTTCCATGTATTGCTCTATTGGTGCGCAGGT
>CBFHMO010000041.1:0-11974 GCA_965656925.1 Patiriisocius sp. | reverse complement strand
TAACCATGCACCAGCCGTTAGCGCAGATGGTGGAGCAGGAGCTGTAGACACCAATTTAGGTATCACAGCCTATCCAACGTATTGTTTAATTGGTGCGAATAACACCTTACTTATCAATGATATTTGGCCAATTGCTAATCTGTCAACCTTTACAAATACAATTCCTGCCGCTGCAAATGCTGAAGTTATGGAATGTTCATTAACAGTAGGAGAAACTACAGGTATAGATTTTACTATCTATCCAAATCCTAGCTCAGGATCTCAAGTAAATATAACCTTAGGTTTGGATACGCCCTTTGCTACTGTTATTGTTTATAATATCTTAGGTAGTATTGTGTCTACAAAAACAGTTTCACAAAACACCTTTACTATAGACCCTATTGTAACAAGCGGAAGTTACATTGTGAGTATTACAACACCAAATGGTACAGTAAACAAAAGTTTGATAGTACAGTAAGAGGCCTTATTTTAAAACAAAAAAAGCACTGAGAAATCAGTGCTTTTTTTGTTTTAAAAATTCAGGGGTTATCCAAGCAATGCTTCTTTTATTTGACTCATAGCATTTGTGATGTCATCATTAGAAGCTGCATAAGAAATCCGTATACAATTAGGATCTCCAAAAGCTTCACCTGTTACGGTTGCTACCTTGGCGTTTTCTAATAAATATAGAGAGAAATCTGTAGCATTATTAATGGTGGTACCGCGCAGGGTTTTTCCGAAGTAATAAGAGATGTCTGGGAACACATAAAAGGCTCCCTGAGGCATGTTAATTTTAAAACCATCTATATCTGCAAGTAATCCTAAAATTAAGCTGCGTCTTTCTTTAAATGCATCTATCATGTATTTAATCTTACTTGGAGAATTCTCAAGGGCAGTAACGGCGGCTTTTTGACCAATACAATTTGCACCACTGGTTACTTGCCCTTGCATCTTATTGCAAGCTCTAGCGATGTACTCAGGGGCTCCAATATAACCAATTCTCCAGCCTGTCATAGAAAACGCCTTTGAAAGGCCATTAACGGTCACTGTGCGATCATACATGTCTTGAAATTGGGCCATTGATGCATGCTGTTGGGTAAAATTTATATGCTCATAAATCTCGTCACTAATTACAATAATATCAGGGTATTTTACCAAGACATCTGCCAAAGCTCTTAGCTCCTCTTTGCTATATACAGAACCACTTGGGTTGCAAGGGCTGCTGTAAATCATCATTTTTGTTTTGGGAGTAATAGCCTTTTCAAGCTCCTGGGGAGTTACTTTAAAATCTGTGTCTATAGCTGTTTTTATCTCTACAGGAACTCCGCCAGCAACCTTAGAAATATCACTGTAACTCACCCAATAAGGAGCAGGTAGTAACACCTCATCACCAGGGTTTAATAATACTTGTGCAAGGTTGTAAAGTGATTGCTTGGCTCCGGTAGATACTACTATTTGAGAGGCGGTATATGTTAGGTTGTTATCTCTTTTAAACTTTGTTATAATGGCCTGTTTAAGATCTGCGTACCCATCTACAGGAGTGTAGGAGTGATAGTTGTCTTCTACAGCTTTAATGGCAGATTGTTTCACGAAATCTGGCACTGTAAAGTCTGGCTCTCCAAGGCTTAATCCTATAATATTTTCACCTGCTTGTCTTAGTTCTCTTGCTTTTGCTGCCATGGCTAATGTTGCAGAAGTAGCCATGTTGTTTATTCTGTTAGAAAGTTTCTGATTCATGATGTTATGCATGCAAGGCAGGTTGCTGCCCCATGTGTTTAAGATGTCTGAAATGAGCTATAATTGCTTTTCTAGTGGTTTTGTACTCATTATATGGTAGGTTGAATTCCTGCGCCGTTTCACGTACTATTTTTGAAATTTTAGTATAGTGTACATGGCTAATGTTTGGAAAGATGTGATGTTCTACTTGATGATTTAACCCGCCTGTAAACCAGTTCATTATTCTGTTTTTAGTTGAGAAATTAACCGTGGTAAATAACTGATGTATTGCCCAGGTATTTTTCATGGTTCCAGATGGTTCAGGAAGGGGCATATCTGCGGCTTCAATTACATGCGCTAGTTGAAATACAATACTCAGTATTACTCCCGCTACATAGTGCATTATAAAAAATCCAATTAGGATTTTATACCATTCAATATCAAACAACAGTATGGGGATCACTAGCCAAATAGAAAAATAAATTATTTTGGTTAGGATTAATGTACCCCACTGTGCAGATGGTTTTGGGAATTTTCCAAACGAGAGTTTACGCTTTAAATATCTTTTTGTTTGTAAAAAATCTGAGGTTATTGCCCAATTAAAAGTTAGTAAGCCATACAAGAAAATACTGTAATAATGTTGGAATTTATGCAGTTTATGCCATTTGGAGTGTTTGGAGAATCTAAGTACACGTCCTGCTTCTAAATCTTCATCATGGCCATGTATGTTGGTGTAGGTGTGGTGTAAAACATTATGTTGTACTTGCCAGTTGTATACATTTCCAGCCAGTATATAAATACTACTTCCCAATATTTTATTGATCCATTTCTTTGATGAGTAGGCGCCATGATTTGCATCATGCATTACATTCATGCCTATTCCAGCCATACCAACTCCCATTACTACCGTTAGCAATAACTGCCCCCAAGTAGGGATCTCCATAGTAAGAAATAAAAAATACGGAACAAGATATATACAGAACATGATTACAGTTTTTAAGTGTAATTTCCAGTTTCCAGTTCTTTGAATATTGTTGTCTTTAAAATAAGTGTTTACACGCTTGTTTAGCGTTCTGAAAAATTTTCCGGAATCAAGCCTCGAAAATTTTAATTGATTATCTGTCAACATAGGGTACAAGTTAATTTAAAACAAAAATAAACATCTATAGCCTAAAAGGTCTATTGAAAATCATAAAGTTATAAAAGAAAGCCTATTTTTGCCTCCTAAATATAACAATGGAAGAATTACTTCACTATTTCCCGGACCTAACAGCACATCAAATTTCTCAATTTAAATTGCTTTCTAGCCTTTATAAAGATTGGAATTTAAAAATTAATGTTGTTTCTAGAAAAGATATTGACGAAATATACCTGCGTCATGTATTACACTCATTGGCTATTGCCAAAGTTCAGTCTTTTTTACCAGGAACCTCTGTACTAGATGTTGGTACTGGTGGCGGCTTTCCGGGGATCCCATTGGCTATCTTGTTTCCAGAAGTTCAGTTCCATTTGGTAGATAGTATTGGTAAAAAAATTAAAGTAGTGGAGCAGGTAGCAGATGGCTTAGAACTTCAAAATGTAAAAGTTACCAATGCTAGAGTAGAGACCATCACAGGGCAGTATGATTTTATTGTAAGCAGAGCCGTAGCCCAGATGGACACTTTTGTGAGATGGGTAAAAAACAGGGTTGCTAAAAAATCAAACCATGATTTGAAAAATGGGATTCTTTATCTTAAGGGTGGAGACTTAACTCAAGAGTTAGCACTGTTCCCTAAGGCGACAATATATCCAATATCTTCTTTTTATAAAGAAGCATTTTTTGAGTCAAAAACTGTGGTTCATCTTCCTTTAACATTTAAAGGAAAATAGATAAAAAAATAGTGTATAAAAAAAAGCCCGAACAATTTGTTCGGGCTTTTTGCATTTTGAAAGTGTGATTACTTTATCACTACAAATTTCTTTGTAGTTGTTACACCCGCATTAGATATTTTAGCCATGTAAGCACCGGCTGCAAATCCAGAAACATCAATTGTCTCTTGGCTGCTAGTGTTTGTTTTAATGGTCATTACTTGTCCTAAAATATTATAAATTTCAATAGTTGCATTTTGGGCCTTAGAAATAGTTAATTTAGCACTAGTCGGGTTAGGATAAAGATTTACTGTTGCTAGGCTGTTATCTTCAAGTCCAAGCACTCCGTCTGAGTCAAACTGCACAGAGAATCCAGAACCGTAATCTCCATTAAATGGGTACACCACTACACCGTTAGCATCTTTAAGTTCGATACCTCCTTCTCCATATGCACAGCAAATACCGTCTCCGTAAGAGTCAAACGCAGAGAAGGTAATACAGTCATCATCAAAGTTAAATGTATACTCAAAAGTTACTTCATCACCTGAGTTAGCGTTGTAACTCTCAGATTCAAGTACCGTACCTGCAGAGCCTCTAAACTCCCAAGAAAGTTCTTGTGGATAGTCATCTGTTGTAACTGTTAATTCTATAGTACCTGCTGTTTCTAAAGAACTATTAAAACTAGTTGAACTTTGGTTATTGTCGTTAAGGTCATCATTAGCCACCGATGCATTAATTGTATTTGTAGCTTGTGGTGTAAAATCAATTTCTGGAAGGGCAATATCTGTGCTTTGTAGCGATGTTAAAGATCCAGTCCAAGTATATGTTTGTGGCGTGCCACCGTTTATATCGTAGGCAATCTCAACACTAGTGATTTCGTTTTGACCTAGGTTTTGGATGTTAATTGATGGTGAGACAGAAGTCGCACAGGTAGCTTCAATATCTGCAATAGATCTTAAATTTACATCATTCGCATTTTCAAGTCCTGTAATAGTTGGATAGGTTCCACTACCACTTGGTATTAATTGTGTTGTTTCTGTAACAAATACAACTACCTCTAATTCTCCTAATTCTATAGCAATCCCATTATTATCTGCTGGAATTGAGTAGGTAAATTGGTTGCTGTATAAAGATCCAGCTGTGGTGTTTGTAATATCAACACCCCATTGTCCTGTTACCATATCAATTAGACGGTGCATGTGGTTGTAATTATCTCCCATGTTACCACCTACTTGTGCTCCTAGTGTGTTGTTTTGTAATATGGCTACATTAAATTTGTTAGTAGCCTCAGGACTATTGCCGGTATAATATGCTTCAACGTCAATAACCATAGTATTTGTTTGAACATTTAACACAGCTTGAACCCCTACATTTACGTAAGATCCTTGATCAAGAACTGTGCTAGCTGCACTTGCCCAAGCATCTCTACCAAGAGCTGTTGTTCCTGCATTGCCTTGTTCTTGTCCAGGAAAATTTTGACGATTTATAGTACCTGCTGGATATCCAGCCAATCCACTTTGATCGTCTATGGCTTCTCCCCATTGTGTTCTAAAATCTGGTTGATTTCCGTTGGGTGTAGCATAACCTCCAGAATGGATGTTCACTAAAAAAATATTTTCAGGATTGTTGTCTTGCAGGGCTTGTGCAATGGCATGTCCATCTGGACAAAACGTACAATTAACACCTGTAAACTCCTCAAGAATAACTTTTCTGTTTTCTGGAGTTGTACTAACAATTGTTTGGGCGGATGCGCAAATTCCAACAAAGGAAAATAGCACCGCTAGGGTAACTTTCTTTTTCATAATTTTTTTTTTTTACTAAAGTAAGTTTTTTGTTTTAAAAAAAACATTTTGCGTGTTAATTTTTCTAAAACAAAAAGCCCCAACAAAAAGTTGAGGCTTTTATGAAAAAGAATAATTATTATCTAACAACTACAAATTTCTTGGTAGTTGTTAAACCTGCATTAGATATTTTAGCCATGTAAGCGCCGGCCGCATATCCAGAAACATCAATTGTTTCTTGATTGCTGATGTTTGTTTTGATTGTCATTACTTGCCCTAATATGTTATAAATTTCAACAGTTGCATTTTCTGCCTTAGAAATAGTTAATACAGAACTAGTAGGGTTAGGATAGAGGTTTGCTGTTGCTAGGTTGTTATCTTCTTGGCCAAGAACACCATCAGAGTTAAATTGTATGGAGAATCCAGATTCAAAATCTCCGTTTAAGGCGTAAATTACAACACCATTTGCATCTTCAAGTGATACTCCATCACCGCTACCTAATATTCCATTTCCAGAGCTATCATACATGTTAAATTCTAGGCAGTCTGCATCAAAATTAAATCTGTATGTAAATAATTGGTTGTCATCCGAGGAATTATAACTTTCTGACTCAATAATATTCCCTGACGAATCTCTAAAATCCCAAGAATTTTGGTGTGCAAATGTGTCTGTGTCAAAACTAAGAAGAATAGTACCTATGGTTTCTATTACAGCATCAAAGGATGTTGCGCCAGTATTGTTATCGTTTACATCATCACTTGCAACTGAAATATTAAGGGTGTTGGTTGCTTGTTGAGTGAATGCTATTGCTGGTAATAAAACCTCTTCTTCCTGGAAGGTAGAAAGAGCTCCAGTCCAGTTATAAACTTGAGCAGGCCCATCATTAACACTATAGGTTATATCAAGAGTTGTAGCCTCATTTGCGCCTAAATTTTCGATACTAATAATTGGAGAGACAGCCCCTAAACAAGTAGGATTGATTTGTGATACAGATTTCAGATTAATATCATTTGAAGAAATCCCAGTGTATGTGGGTAATGCTCCGTTTCCACTAACAATGTATTGCGTTGTTTCGGCTATGAAAACCACTACTTCTAAATCTTGAATTTTAACAGGGATACCGTTAATATCATCTGGGATTGCGTACGTAAACTCGTTACTATAAAATGACCCTGCTGTGGTGTTTGAAATGTCTAGTCCCCATTGTCCTGTCAATAAATCAATTAATCTGTGCTGGTGTACATAGTTGTTTCCCATATTACCACCAACTTGAGGTCCCAGTGTATTGTTTTGTAAAACGGCAACATTTAATTTATTGATTGCAAGTGGGCTGTTGTCTGTGTAGTATGCCTCAACATCTATGGTCATAACTCTTGTTTGAACATCTACAACTGCAGCAACTGCAGTATTTGCGTAAGATGCTTGACCAAGAACAGTGCTAGCAGCACCTGCCCATTGCCCTCTTCCAAGAGCTGTTGTACCATTGTTACCTTGTTCTTGTCCTGGGAAGTTTTGGCGGTTAATAGTTCCTGCTGGATATCCAGCCAATCCGCTTTGGTTATCTATGGCTTGCCCCCATTGTGTTCTAAAGTCTGGTTGGTTCCCGTTGGGAGTCGCATATCCTCCAGAGTGAATATTTATTAAAAACACATCACCTTGGTTGTTGTCTTGTAAATTTTGAGCAATAGCGTGTCCTTGTGGGCAATATACACAATTTACACCTGTAAATTCTTCAAGAATAACTTTTCTGTTCTCTGGAGAGGTTGGTACGATTGTTTGAGCAAAAGCACAGAATCCCAAAAAGGAAAAAAGTGCGGTTAGAGTAATTTTATTTTTCATAATTTTTTTTCTATAAAAATACCAACATTAGCCTGTATGTTAATTATAAAACTGTTAAAATATTTATATTTTTTACTAATGTTAGGCTGTTTCTTGGCTAAATTTGTTGAATAGTTTTTATATTTACGAAAAAAACTATGAAAATTAAATCTTTATTCTTCGCTTTGTGTATGGTTGCAGCTTCAGCAAATGCACAATTTACATTTTTAGACATTAATGGCTTGGAGGTTAGTAGTGGTGATGTTGTGAGTTTTGGCCAAGGGCAAGTTGGTAATCCTGCTGGCTATTATGAGTTTTTTGTTTCTAATGATACCCCTGAGGCAATTTTTATGAAAGCAGAACTTGTAAGTGTAGAAAATGCAGATGGTTCTACTTTTGAAATTTGTTTTGGGCTTTGTTATACAGATATTACCGTTGGTCAGAAATTTCCTAACAATGGTAGCGTTTTTATAGATGCCGGCACACAAACACCTTCAGGAAATCATTTAGTTAATACCCTAGACAATGACAGTCCTATGGAATTTGCTTTTAGATTCTACCAAACAGACCTGGCAGGAACTACTGAGCTAGGTAATGATTTTTTTGTTACCTACAGGTTTGATCCTACTCTTGGGGTAACAGATAATGCTTTTTTAGATTTTGATATGACAGCTACTTTAGTTGGTGATTATCTAGAGACTTTATCTCCTGATAATTATACTCTTACTATTTACAATAAAAGAGGAAGAAGCGTAAAAAAGAAGAGAATTACTACACAATCAAACAGGATGCCGGTTGGAGATTTACCATCTGGAATGTACTTCGTAAGAGTAGTGAACGATCAAAATGCTTCTAAGACAATTAAAATAATCAAGAAGTAAGACATACAATTTTTAACATAAAAAAAGGACCAATGAAATTTCATTGGTCCTTTTTTTATGTTGTAGTGTTTTTTTTAAAATGCTATGTTAACAGTTGCGCTAACACCATTGCTCTCTGGTACAAATCTGCAAACACCACCTACACATATAAGACCTCCACGTTGCCTTCCGTAGTTCATAGAGACACGAGAAGTACCTTTGGTATAACTACCTCCAAGACTGTAGTAATGTGTTTGTGAATCTTCTCCGTCATAGCCTAGTGCTCTGTAGTTCCAGTTGTCATAGGCATACACTGCCCAGTTTGAATTGAAATTGTATTCAAGTACAAATGCCATCCAGTTTTTCTGATCTTGCTTTGTCCAAAGGTGTTGCCCAACGGCTCTTATAGATTTTCCTGCATCTAGTTTATAGGTTCCTTCTACAACCCCAACATTAGATCTAATTTCTCCCTGAGTGCCTAAGAAACCTCCTAGGGCAATAGATTTATCAATAAACACATTTTGGTAGGTAAATACAGTGCTAAAGGTCTTAGACCATTTTTTCTTTACCTCCATGTTCACATCTCTAAAATACCTAGCTCCAGAGCCTAGAAATTTTGCTTTGTAAAATCTATTTTCTACATTGTACTCTGCATCAAGACCACCAAAATAAGCAAAGTTTGCTGCTATTTTAGTTCCATATTTTCCTCCAAGAGGTGATCCTTTTTTGATAGAATAGTATAGGTCTATTTGCCCCCCAAGTTCTCCAGCGCGCTGTTCTGCGTTTTCTATTACAAGGGCTGGTTGTGGGTTGTAAACATAAATATTGGTAAGCAGGTAATCTTGTTGTTTTGTAAGTCCTGGAAGGTAGTTTACCACTTGGTCATTAAATTGATTTCCAGCAGCTTGTCTGTCTGCAAAGAAGTTGAAATTCTCTAATCTTCTAAAAGTACCGTTGATTCCTAATCCTTTTTGGCCATAGCCTACATTTAATTGCAGGGCTGTACCATCATACAATTTTGGTGAAACTAGTTGGCCTTCAAAAAATAAGGCATCTTTTGATTTGGATGCTACTTCAAGGGCTCCGTAAAAATTACCTTTAACTACATCTAATCTCCCACCCACAACATTTACATTGCTTGGCAGTTCTAACTGGGCTCCTACATCTTGGTACCTTCCAACATAACTAGCACCCATTTTTATACCAATACTCTCTATGGATAATCCTTGGCTTATATCAATGTTGGCGTCAAAACCTTGTAGAACACCCTCTGAGAGCTCGAAACCAATTCTTTGCTGTCCATAAAGCGCTGTAAAGTCAAGATAATCTGTGGGGTTGTACTTAATTCTTACCCCTTTAATAGCATTGTTAATACCTAGTTGCCTTTCTTCCCAAGAACGAAATATAAGACCACTACCAAACTGATCATAAAAATAACCACCGGTAACATCTACCTTTTCATTTTTATAGTTAATATAATATGTAGCTACACCATTGCCGTTAGAAAAAGCGGTGGAATACCCTAGCAGTGGATCTGGAAGGTAGGACTCGTATTGTACCCCGGCTGTAAAATTTTTATAGGCATAAGAGAGTTGTAAATAGTTATTTGCCCTAAAGGCATTATCTGGCTGCTCAAAATTAAGTCCTTTATCATACAAGAGCCACTGAGAGTTTGATTCAAAGCCACCAAAGAAATACCCCTGTTCTGTAGTTTGTGAAAAAGAAAAAGTGGTATACAAAATAGTGATCCCTAGGAGTAAATATTTCATAAGTATTGAAATTTAATGTGATTTTATTTAAAGTGTTTGGCGCTATTATTTTGAAGTGTACTTTTTTACCTCTTCATACAATTCATACTCTGCACCAGGACTGTAGCCAGAATGCCTGTAGACAATCTTATTGTCTTTAATAACAATAGTTAGTGGAATAGAAAAAGCGCCAAGGGCTCTTTTTAAATCATTATTTGTATCTAAAAGGATATCATACTCCCAGCCTTTACCATTTATTAAAGATTTTACTCTTTTTACGGTTCTGCTATCATCTACAGATACCGCTATTAAAGAGACACCTGTCTCTTCAATCCAATCTTGGTAGAGATCACTTATAGCATCTAATTCTTTAATACAGGGCACACACCAAGTTGCCCAAAGAGAGACAATGGTAACCCCGTCCTTATTGGCCGTTTTTTGAATACTTGTTGGCTCGCCTTCAAGGGTTGTAAGAGCAACTGTTGGAAGTTCTTTTTGGGCCATTATGGCCACAGAGAAAAATAGGGTAAAAATTAATGCAAGGTTTTTCATTTTCGTGATTTTATTTTTTTTAAACAATATTAGGCAATATTTTACAGATTTGTGAGCGTTATGTGATAATTTGATGGCAACTAAAATATAGGTTAGTGAATTAATCTTTTATATTTGTATTAAAAAAAAGATGAAAAAGAAAATTATAACATCAGCAAGCAGCTTTTTTATGGCTGTGTTACTTTTAGCATCTTGCAGTAGAACCGAAGAGAACGTACCTCTAGGGCAAGACACTACAGAGATTACCGTCCAAAATTTTGTAAGACCTGCATCCCTTAGAAACCAAGAGATACCCTTTACAGTAATAACTCAAACGGGTGTTGATGTAACACTAGAGTCTCAGTTTTATGTAGATGGCGAGCCTATTGATGGAAATGTATTTTCCTCCAGTGAGGTGGGTGAGTTTGTAGCCTACGCAACCTACCTAGATGGTGGAGTTGAGGTTTCTACAACACCAGAGAGTTTTAGTGTAATTATCCCAAAACGTAAAGTGGTATTAGAAGACTATACAGGTACGTGGTGCGGCTTTTGCCCAAGTGTAGCTGCAGCCATAGAAGAGGCTGCTTTGCAGAGTGATGATTTAGCAATTGTTGCCATTCATATCACAGCCAATTCTAACCCAGACCCAATGCATTTTGATGATGTCGAAATTCTTAGAGATGCCTTTGAAATAGATGGGTTGCCACAAGCACGTATAGATAGGTCACAGTTTTGGTTTTCACCTTATTTCATTTCAGATGCCCTAGAAAATGCAGGTGCAAGTACTACTTCTGCTATCTCTTTTACCTCAACTGTAGATGGGGACCAATTAATTACACGGGTAAATGTGGTTTCTGAAACTGGTATAAACCCAGGAGACAAACTTGTAGTGTATTTACTTGAAGACGGCATTTTATACGATCAAGAAAACTATTACAATGAAGATCAAACGAGTCCTTATTTTGGTCTGGGAAACCCCATACCAAACTTTGAGCACAACCATACCCTGCGCATGTCTTTATCTGCTCCTCTTGGAGATGATATTGCCGGTTCTGGGGCCCTTGAAGAGTATAGCGTTACCTACAATAGTACAATTCCTGCAGATTATGTTACAGAAAATCTAACATTAATTGCCATGTATGTTTCTGCAGATAATCTTGCCTACAACGCTCAGGTTGGACCAATCGATACTGTAGTGGCTTATCAATAAAAGAAATAGCAACACTATTTTATTTAAAAAACCGAAACTTTTGTTTTCGGTTTTTTTTATGGCCTATACTAGTATCTTTACAGTGTGAAAAATGTAGATTACATTATTGTTGGTATGGGGATTGCTGGGCTGGTGTTCTCTAAAACCTTGCGTGATCACGGCAAATCTTTTGTGGTTATTGACAATCCCAACCAAGGGGCTACAAAAGCCTCTGGAGGTGTTTTAAACCCAACGGTGTTAAAGCGTTTCACCCCAGCCTGGAATACGGTAGAGTTTGTTTTAAAAGCCGCACCCTTTTATGAGTCTTTGGCCACAGAGATTGGCCAACAAGTTCTATCTGAGGTAGCGATTCACAGAATTTTAGCTAGCGTTGAGGAGCAAAATAACTGGATGGTGGCCAGTGACAAAGAGATTCTGTCTAGGTTTCTATCTCCAGAAATTTTAAAAAACAAAAACACTGCAATTAATGCTCCTTTTGGTTT
>CBFHMO010000040.1:0-12190 GCA_965656925.1 Patiriisocius sp. | reverse complement strand
AAGAGACCACCCACTACTCTATTGTTGATAGTTATGGAAATGCCATAGCTGTAACAACAACTCTCAATGCCTCTTTTGGCTCAAAATTATATAGCAAAAAACTTGGATTCTTTTTAAACAATGAGATGGATGATTTTAGCGCAAAACCAGGAACCCCGAATTTATTTGGCCTAATTGGCGCAGATGCAAATGCTATTGCACCACAAAAAAGAATGCTTAGCTCCATGACTCCAACACTAGTAGAGAAAGATAACAAACTATGGATGACCCTAGGAACCCCCGGAGGATCTACCATCATAACCTCGGTGCTTCAAACCATATTAAACGTATATGAGTTTAACATGTCTATGCAACAAGCAGTAGATGCCCCGAGATTTCATCATCAATGGTTGCCAGATGTTGTAAAAGTAGAAGCCACAAGCTTTGATGCAAAAACCATTAAAGATTTAGAAAACAAAGGCTATGTTATAGATTATAAAAACCCTTCAAGTATAGGCAAAGTAGATGCTATATTAGTGCTCCCAGATGGATCTTTTGAGGCTGGTGCAGACAAAAGAGGAGACGATACTGCAATAGGTTTTTAAAGATAATCGAGTAAAATGAACTACAATGAGATGTGCACTTCATCGAATATCCTATAGGTTGTAGGATAAAGACTACGTAATTCTGTAGATTTGGAATTGTTTTAAAGAAATTTAACTAACTATTTACCAACATTCTGTAAATAAATTCTTGTATTAGATTTATAATAAGATGCGTAAAAAATTGTTTTCTATAAACTATTTTATCTTGATAACACTTGTTTTATCAAGCATACTCTGCATTTTCCTTGTATACTTCTTAGATCAAAAAATTACCAACTCGCCTGCTTTTATTGAAATACTACAAGACCAAATTTCTTTATTTATAGCAATTAGTGGTTTTACGGCTATTTTGCTACTAGGGTATATCTTTTTTAGCATTTTTAATGCGAATCGGATGTTGGGCTCTAGCAATAATAAACTCAATGTACTTATTGAGAAAATGAATGCCGCACGTAAGATTATAGAAATAATCTACAAAAGTAAACTTTGGCTCCCAGAGGTAAAGACATTTATAGATGATGAGTTTGGAGGTTTAAGCTTTTTTGATGTCAAAGAATTCTATAAAGGAAAATCTAAACTTGCTATTGATTACTTAGAAGAAAAAAAGGGACAAGATGATACAGATACATTGTATCTGGAATTAAAATCATTACTCTACACAGAGCCAAAACAAAAAAACCTCCCAAATACAATTATATACCCATTACAATACAACCCGGCTATTTTGAAAAAATGGTTAGAACACAAAGTAGGTTCTGGACTCTGGTACCACTTTGGTTATAGATTTGGTGACTTTAAAAACCCTTTAAATCTTGATGCACTCCATGAAAGACATCAAGATAAAATTATAGCCCTAGCCAATAGCATTGACCCTATTGGGTTTGAAGATTCTTCCTTTAATGATGTATTTCTATCAAAATTTGGAGAGTATTTAAACAAAGATCTAATACCAAAATTATTTGAGGCCCAAAGACATAAAAAAAACGGCCTATCCTCATCACTGCAAAATCTTTACATATTATTTGCAGCAATGGTTTGTGTTGGTTTGCTCCTACCCCTGCTTAGCACATTGTTTGACCTACCTACGATAATACTAATAGCGAGCTTCTCATTTGTAATTTCTGCGCTAGTATTTATTGTTTTTTCTGGACTTTCGTTTCTTAGTAAAACAGTAAATTCTTAAAATTACCTTATCAACTATTGGCTGTTAATTAACATTTGAGCAACTACCCCTAGCCCTAAATTTTCATAGAGTTTGAGTACCTTTGCAAACTATGGCAAAAAACTTGGCAAGTATTGATGTTTTGGGCGCTAGAGTCCACAATCTAAAAGATATAGATGTTTCCATACCTAGAGACCAACTGGTAGTTATTACAGGGCTCTCTGGAAGTGGTAAATCATCTCTTGCCTTTGATACCATATACGCAGAAGGACAACGCAGATACATTGAAACCTTCTCTGCCTATGCAAGACAATTTCTGGGCAGTCTAGAACGTCCAGATGTAGATAAAATTGATGGACTCTCCCCTGTTATTGCCATTGAACAGAAAACAACTAGTAAAAGCCCTAGATCAACCGTAGGCACCATCACAGAAATTTATGACTTTTTAAGACTACTGTATGCCAGGGCCAGTGATGCCTATAGCTACAATACTGGCAAGAAGATGGTGAGCTACAGTGATGCGCAAATAAAAGAACTTATTTTGTCTGACTTTAAAGACAAAAAAGTAAGTATCCTAGCTCCTATTATTCGTTCTAGAAAAGGGCATTACAGAGAACTCTTCGAGCAAATCGCAAAGCAAGGTTTTCTAAAAGTTAGGGTTGATGGAGTGGTACTTGATATTGTAAAGGGCATGAAAATTGACCGTTACAAAATGCATGATATAGAAACGGTCATAGACCGTTTAAAAATAAGTGACGGTATAGATAATGACAAACGTTTAACAGAAAGTATTGCTACGGCTATGTATCATGGTGATGATGTGATGATGGTATTAGATAATCAAACCAATGAAGCGCGCTATTTCAGTAGAGCTTTAATGTGCCCACAAAGTGGTATCTCTTATCCAAATGCAGAGCCAAATAATTTTTCTTTCAATTCTCCTAAAGGAATGTGTCAAAGCTGTAAAGGACTAGGAGCTTTACACAAAGTAAATATAGATAAAGTAGTTCCAGATCAAAGCATTTCTATAAAAAATGGAGCACTAGCGCCTCACGGGCCACAAAAAAACAATTGGATATTCAAACAGCTAGAACTCATCTCGCAGCGGTTTGATTTTAAACTAACAGATCCATTTAAAGACATTTCAAAAGACGCTAAGGAGCTTATCTTTTATGGCGGAAATGACAAGTTTGATGTACCGTCTAAAACCCTAGGGATTACCCGCAATTACAAAATAGATTTTGAAGGTGTAGTTCATTTTATACAAAATACTTATGATGCTAGTGAAACTACTTCTTTAAAACGCTGGGCTAAGGAATATATGGATAAAATTGCTTGTCCAGAGTGTAAAGGTAGTAGGCTCCGCAAAGAATCCATGTATTTTAAAGTAAATGATAAAAACATTGCACAATTAGCGCAAATGGATATCATAGAGCTGGCTGGGTGGTTTGAAGATTTAGAAAATCATCTAAGTGTCACCCAACTAAAAATTGCTGGCGAAATTATTAAAGAAGTAAAAACAAGACTCCAATTTTTAATTGATGTTGGTCTTACCTATTTGGCACTAGACAGGAGCTCTAAATCACTATCTGGTGGAGAAGCACAACGTATTAGATTGGCAACTCAAATAGGGTCTCAGCTGGTAGGAGTTTTATATATTTTAGATGAGCCAAGTATTGGCCTGCATCAACGAGATAATGAAAGGCTCATAAAGTCTTTACTCTCTCTCAGAGATATAGGGAATTCTGTAATTGTTGTAGAGCATGACAAAGACATGATAGAGCATGCAGATTATGTAATAGATATTGGTCCTGCAGCCGGTAAGTTTGGTGGTGAAATTGTAAGTGAAGGAACCCCAAGTGAAATAATAAAACACAATACACTCACTGCGCAGTATCTAAATGGTACCAAAGAAATAAAAATTCCTAGCAAAAGAAGAAAAGGCAACAAACACACACTAGAACTTACGGGAGCTACGGGTAATAATTTAAAAAATGTAAGTGTAAAATTACCCCTGGGAATGATGATTGGGGTTACAGGGGTCTCTGGAAGCGGTAAATCTACCCTTATAAACGAAACCCTCTACCCTATTTTAAATGCTCACTTTTTTAATGGTGTAAAGGTACCAATGCCGTATAAAAAAATTAAAGGGCTTGAACATCTAGATAAGGTAATAGATATAAATCAATCTCCAATTGGCAGAACCCCACGATCAAACCCCGCAACGTATACTGGAGTATTTTCTGAAATCAGAAGTTTATTTGCTAAAGTACCAGAGGCATTAATACGAGGGTACAAACCTGGACGGTTTAGTTTTAATGTACAGGGCGGCAGGTGTGAAACATGTAGAGGCGGAGGATTAAGAGTAATAGAGATGAATTTCTTGCCAGATGTGTATGTAGCCTGTGAGACCTGTCAGAAAAAACGCTTTAATAGAGAAACTCTAGAAATACGGTACAAAGGAAAATCTATCTATGATGTGTTAGAAATGACCATTAATGAAGCTTGTGACTTTTTTGAAAAGATTCCTAAGATATATAGAAAGTTAAAAACCATTAGAGATGTTGGTCTTGGATATATTACCTTAGGGCAGCAATCTACAACCCTATCTGGTGGAGAGGCCCAGCGCATTAAACTGGCAACAGAACTTTCAAAGAGAGATACAGGAAATACCTTTTATATTCTAGATGAACCTACTACAGGACTCCATTTTGAGGATATAAGAGTGTTAATGATTGTACTTCAAAAATTAGTTGAAAAAGGAAATACCGTTTTAATTATAGAGCACAACCTCGATGTAATTAAAACAGTAGATTACATTATAGATATAGGCCCAGAGGGTGGAAAAAGTGGGGGAAAGATAATGGCAACTGGAACTCCAGAAGAGATTGTAAAAACAAACAAGGGTTTTACAGCAAAGTTTTTAAAGAAAGAATTACAAAATAAATAGTAAGTATCAAGGTAAATATGTACTTTGATTATTAATACATTACTAATTTAAAACAGGCATACTAATGAGATCTGAAGAACATCACAAAAACTGGAACCAGCAAAAAACCAATGATTCTTGGGCTATTTTTAAGATCATGGGTGAGTTTGTAAATGGGTATGAAAAAATGAGCCGTATTGGACCCTGTGTTTCTATTTTTGGTTCTGCTCGCACCAAACCAGACCATACATACTACAAACTAGCGCAAAGCATTGCAAAACGTATCACAGAGAGTGGATATGGTGTAATCACAGGTGGTGGCCCTGGTATTATGGAAGCTGGTAACAAAGGAGCGCACCTAGCTGGCGGAACCTCTGTTGGGCTTAACATCACACTCCCCTTCGAACAACATGACAATCCATATATAGATAAAGATAAAAGCATTGACTTTGACTACTTTTTTGTACGTAAAGTTATGTTTGTAAAATACTCACAAGGCTTTGTAGTAATGCCTGGTGGCTTTGGAACCCTGGATGAGTTTTTTGAAGCATTTACCTTAATACAAACTAAAAAAATTGATCAGTTTCCTTTAATTTTAGTAGGACGATCTTTTTGGAGTGGTTTAATGGATTGGGTTAAAAACACCTTACTTGAAGAAGGCAACATTAGCCCCAAAGATCTAGATATGGTACATGTGGTTGACACAGAAGACGAAGTACTAACTATCTTAAATACCTTTTATAACAAAAACAATTTTAGTCCTAATTTTTAATTTTAATAACTCCCCAGTTATATGCGTAGTATTTTTATTTTTTCATCGGTAGTACTTTTTAGTATTTCTAGTTTTGCTCAAAACACAATAAAGACGATGTTTTACAATGTCTTAGAGTTTCCAGAGTTAAACCCAAACAGAATTAGCCTCTTAGAGGATATTTTACAAGACTATGCGCCAGATATATTTATGGTATGTGAACTGCAAAGCCAAGAAGGGGCAGATACCATTTTAAATGTAGCCTTAAATGGTGCGTCTGGTACTACAAACATATACAGTGCAGCTCCCTATTTTGAAAATCAATCTGGTGGAGGTGATCTGCAACAAGCCTTGTTTTATAGAAACGATATGTTTGTTCTAGAAAATACAGAGATTATAAATACCCCGGTAAGAGACATAAACAAATACACACTACTTTTAAACACAACAGCGCAAGACACTAACCCTATTCGTATTTATGCGTACGTGACACATTTAAAATCAAGTCAAGGAAGTGCAAATCAGCAATTAAGGCTTTCTATGGTAGAGGCTTTTGTTAATGACACACAGCAACTAGAAGAAGATGCCTTCGTTTTATTTGCCGGAGATTTTAATATATACACCTCTACAGAGCCTGCTTATCTAGAAATATTAGATCAAACAAATAGTGTAGCAATGGCAGACCCTATAAACACTCCAGGGTCTTGGAATAATAATGAAGATTTTAAAGCTATCCATACCCAAAGCACACGCACAAGTTCTTCTGGTTTTGGTGGCGGCGCGGGGGGCGGTCTAGATGATAGGTTTGATTTTATAATGGTATCGCAAAATATGATGACAGATACCAATCTTAAGTACAAAACAGAAAGCTACAAGGCCTACGGAAATAACGGAAACTGTTACAACAATAATATAAATGATATTAATTGTGGAGGTACATACAATCAAATAATACGGGAGGCACTTTACAATATGAGTGATCATTTACCAGTGGTTATGGAGCTTGAAACAGATCAAGAAATTGTAATTTTAGATGTTCCACAACATGCAGTAGCGCAACCATTTTCATTAAAAAACACAATGGTTTCAGACCTACTTACTGTTTATAACCCTCAACCAAGCAACAAAGATGATAGCTTTGGGATCTTTAACACCCTAGGGCAAGAAATACTACAGTTTAAAACAAGCGGTAATACAACTGTTTTAAATGTGGCACAATTTGCAGAAGGCCTTTACTATATAAGCAACAAGACCTCTAGCCAAACATTGAAATTTCTGAAAACTTTTTGATCTCTAAAGGCTACATATCTATTTTACTGTTTGTTGTTTGTTTACCTATTTGGGCACAACACACAATTACAATAGATGCTAGTTTAGATGACAGCTCACAAAGTATCGATATTCAGCAACATGTTGTTTTTGAAAATACTACCGGCACACCCCTAGACACGCTCTATTTTCATGATTGGGCAAATAGTTTTAGCACAAAAAAATCTCCATTAGGAGTTCGCCTTGAAGAAAATTATGTAAGTGCTTTTCATTTCGAAAAAGACAGTAAAAGAGGTAATACTAGTATTAAATCTGTATTGGACGATACAGGAAATACTCTTGTTTGGAACCGTGGACATGAAGTTGATTTGCTCTATGTAATACTACCAAAACCCCTTGAAAATGGAGCTAGCTTTGGAATAAATTTTACCTACACACTTAAGGTTGCAAAAGATACCTACACCCGCTATGGGGTAGATAAACAAGGAAACTATAAACTACGGTATTGGTACATCTCTCCTGCTGTGTATGACAAAAGTTGGCAAGTGTACAGCAATAAAAAATCTAATGATCTGTATCAAAGAGCCTCCAGGTTTAATATTACCTTACACTTGCCTGAGGAGTTCCAAGTAACTTCAAACCTTGACATACTTAATAAAAGTATAACTAATGGAATTAAGACCCTTTCCCTAAAGGGAGATCAGCGCATAAAGGCAACTTTGTTTCTAGGTAAGACAAATCTTTTCGAAACCATTATTATAAGTGATCTTGAGGTACAAAGTAATCTATCAGAATCAAAGATTGTCCCTGCCATGCGGGCAATTACTCTAGACAGGATGGTCTATTTTCTTGAACAAAAAGTGGGGCCCTACCCTTTTAACAAAATAGTTATTAGTAATGAGGATACTAAAAACAACCCTGTATATGGTTTAAATCAATTACCTGGTTTTTTAAGCCCTTTCCCTACTGGTTTTGAGTATGATATTACACAATTTAAGACCTTATCAAGAACCTATCTAGAGAACACCCTACTACTGCATCCCAGAAAAGATGCCTGGCTAATTGGTGCACTTCAAATTTATTTAATGATAGAATACATAAATACCTATTATCCAAAGATGAAATTGCTGGGTAGCATAAGTAATTTCTGGATTATACGCTGGGCACATATTGCAGATTTGGAGTTTAATGACCAATACTCACTTTTGTATTTAAACATGGCTCGTAACAATATTCATCAACCCCTGAGCACTCCAAAAGATTCGCTAACCAAGTTTAATGAAAAAATAGCTAATTCTTATTATGCAGGTAAAGGTCTTGAATACCTAAAAGATTTCTTGGGCTCAGATACCCTAGACACAGCTATACAAAAGTTTTATAAAAAGTACAAACTAAAACCAATCACACCTCAAGATTTTAAAAATAGTATTGAGACCTTGAGTTTAAAAAATATAGATTGGTTTTTCAATGATTATGTGCATAATAGAAGCACCATTGACTTTAAAATTAAAAAGATTACAAAAAGAAAAGATTCTATAGACATTACCATACTAAATAAGCGTGATAATATATTGCCGGTTTCTGTTTATGGGAGTAACAAAAAAGGAACTCTTTTATTTAAAAAATGGTCTTCGCCAATAGATAGTATTGGTGTGGTAAGGGTACCTTCCAAGGATTTAAAACGTCTAGAGCTAAACAAACAGGGCAATATTACAGAATACAACAGGGCCAATAATATAAAAACATTTGGAAGTGTTTTTAACAGGCCACTTCAGTTTAGATTATTTAAAGATGTACAAGACCACCGGTTTAATCAACTGTTTTTTATGCCTGTGGTTGAATACAACCTGTATGATGGTATCACCACAGGAGTAAAACTGTATAACAAAACACTACTGCCAAAAGGGGTGCACTATAAATTGGAGCCTCAATATGGTTTTAATTCTAAAACCCTTATTGGTAGCGCCTCCTTGCAGTACACCAACCAATTTGAGCAAGGAAAACTCAGGAGCATTCGGTATGGTTTCTCCGGAAACTATTTCAGCTATGATACTGGCTTATTTTATAAACGCTTTACGCCTTTTATGACCTTTTCTTTTGCAAACCAGGATATTAGAAATAATGAAAAGCAGTTTATTAGTCTTAGAAATGTTAACGTTTCAAGAGACACGAACCCAAATAACCCTCAACAAGACCCAAACTATAGTGTTTTTAATGCTAGTTATGTGTACAGCAACCCAAATTTAATTAACTATTACAGGAGTGTTGTAGATTATCAAATTTCTAGTAAGTTTAGCAAAATAGCCCTCACCTTTGATTATAGAAAACTGTTTGAAAACAACCGCCAGGTTAATTTAAGACTTTTTGCAGGAGCGTTTTTATTTAACGACACCAAACAAAGTGATGACTTTTTTAGCTTTGCCCTAGACCGCCCTACAGATTATCTTTTTGATTATGCCTATTATGGGCGTAGTGAGGATTCTGGACTCTTTAGCCAACAGCTTATAGAGGCCGAGGGAGGTTTTAAATCTAACCTAGGGGTAGACTTTGCAAACAGTTGGATGACAACTATGGGTGCTAGTACAAACCTGTGGCGTTGGATTTTAATTTATGGTGATGCTGGTTTAGTACATAATACCAATACAGGTACCAAGGCGGTGTTTGATTCTGGTGTACGTATTAATTTGGTTCAAAATTATTTTGAAGTGTATTTTCCGATGTATTCTAGCCTGGGATGGGAACCAGGTCAAGACAATTATGACCAAAAAATACGTTTTAAAATAACCCTGTCTCCCAAAACACTTCTAGGTCTTTTTACCAGAGAGTGGTACTAAATATATCAGAACATGGAATCATTTTATAACAATTGGAAACTCGTCATTTTAGGATGCCTAACTCTAGGTATGGCTCCGTTTTTTCCAGAACCACATCTTTTGGGTAAAGTAAAATGGATAGCCGGTGGCGCCAACGGTATGGCCTTTAAAGACTGGTTTGATGTATTGCTACATGGGCTCCCTTTTGTTTTACTGATTCGTATTGCAATGATTGAAATTATGTCTTTTATTAAATAATTCTCAATTAAACAGTGTCAATGCTAACAATATCTCAACAATTAGCCATTGTTTAGCATCTCGATTTTTAGTACTTTTGCGATAGGTCCAAACCAGCTAATATCCCAAAGATGCAAACAGATCCAAAAACAAATACAGACATGTCTTTTGAAGATTTTAAAACAGAAGTTTTAAATGATTACAAAATTGCAGTTACCAGTAGAGAGTGTAGTCTTTTAGGACGTCGTGAAGTGTTGACTGGAAAAGCTAAGTTTGGAATTTTTGGAGATGGTAAAGAGATTCCTCAAATAGCGTGGGCAAAAGCATTTAAAGCAGGAGATTGGCGTAGTGGTTACTACCGTGATCAAACCTTTATGATGGCTATTGGCGCCTTAACGATACAACAGTTTTTTGCTGGTCTTTATGGCCATACAGATATAGATGCAGACCCTATGAGTGGTGGACGCCAAATGGGTGGTCACTTTGCTACACCAACCATTAACCAAGATGGAAGTTGGAAAAACCTATCTGAGCTTAAAAACTCCAGTGCAGACATCTCCCCTACTGCAGGACAAATGCCAAGACTCCTTGGCCTTGCACAGGCATCAAAAGTATTTAGGCAGGTAGATGGTCTTGAACACTTGAGTGATTTATCCTCTAAAGGAAATGAGGTTGCCTGGGGAACCATTGGTAACGCCAGTACAAGTGAAGGCCTATTTTGGGAAACTATTAATGCTGCAGGGGTTTTACAAGTTCCTATGGTAATTAATGTTTGGGATGATCAGTATGGTATTTCTGTACATGCAAAATACCAAACTACAAAAGAAAATATATCTGAAATTCTCAAAGGTTTTCAGAGAGATGAAAAAGGCAATGGTTATGAGATTATTAGTGTATTGGGTTGGGATTATCCAGCACTTATTGATGCCTATCAAAAAGCTTCAGACATTGCCAGAAAAGAGCATGTACCTGTTCTAATACACGTAAAGGAACTAACCCAGCCACAGGGTCATTCTACCAGCGGTTCTCATGAGAGGTACAAAAACAAAGAACGCTTGGAGTGGGAAGCAGCTTTTGATTGTAATGTAAAAATGCGTGCCTGGATACTAGAGACTAATGTTGCCACTCAGCATGAGTTACTCGCAATAGAAAAGGATATCAAAACACAAGTACGCAATGGCAAAAAAGCGGCTTGGGAGGCTTTTCTTGCACCTCAAAAACAAGAGCAAAAGCAAGCAATAGTATTACTTACAGAGCTGGCTAAAGCCTCTGAAAACGAAAGCTTTATAGAGCTTATTGTAAATGAGCTATCTGCAGAAAAAGAACCTTTACGAAGAACTATAGCTGGAGCTGCCAGAAAAGCACTACGGTACGTAATTAAGGAACAAAGCCAGGAAAAAGAGAATGTGCAAAACTGGTTAGATCAGTATTTTGAAACGGTACAACCAAGTTACTCTTCTAACCTTTATAGTGAAAGCCCTGTAAATGCAAAAACAATTACAGAGGTACTACCTACCTATAACAATAAAGCAGAAGATGTTGATGCCCGTGTTGTACTGAGAGATAACTTTGATGCTATTTTTAGTAAATATCCTGAGGCATTAATTTTTGGAGAAGATGCCGGTACCATTGGTGATGTAAATCAAGGTTTGGAAGGGATGCAAGAAAAATACGGTGAGCTAAGAGTTAGTGACACAGGTATTAGAGAAGCTACAATTCTTGGACAGGGTATTGGAATGGCTATGAGAGGGCTGCGTCCTATCGCCGAAATACAATACCTTGATTATATCTTATATGCCTTACAAATTATGAGCGATGATCTGGTAACAGTTAGATACAGGTCTAACGGGCAACAAAAAGCGCCACTTATAGTGCGTACACGAGGACATAGATTAGAGGGAATCTGGCATAGCGGGTCACAAATGGGCGGTTTAATTCACCTATTACGTGGAATGTATATTTTAGTGCCTAGAAACATGACTAAAGCAGCTGGTTTTTATAACACACTACTTACCACAGATGAGCCTGCTTTGGTTGTAGAATGCTTAAATGGGTATAGATTAAAAGAACCTTTACCAACAAATTTAGGGGAATTTAAAACACCAATTGGTGTAATAGAAACCATAAAACAAGGTACAGACATTACCTTAGTGTCTTACGGAAGCACACTGCGCATTATTGAGCAAGCTGCCAAAGAATTACAACAAGTAGGTATTGACGCAGAAGTAATTGACGTACAATCATTGCTGCCTTTGGATATAAACCATCAGATGGTAAAAAGTGTGGAGAAGACAAATAGACTACTTGTTGTAGATGAGGATGTTCCTGGAGGCGCCTCTGCGTATATTCTGCAGCATATCGTAGATGAGCAAAATGGATACCAACATCTAGACAGCAAACCACAAACCCTAACTGCAAAACAACATCGCCCCGCCTATGGTACAG
>CBFHMO010000039.1:0-12196 GCA_965656925.1 Patiriisocius sp. | reverse complement strand
ACTTTCAAACAAGAGCATTTTGCCTCCTTTGTCTTTTATACTATCTATAACTTGCATAGCACTCATATGGTCAATCCCAGGATCAAGCCCAATCTCGTTCATAAACACAAGCCCTTTTTCTTTAGCCATTGGGTCTAGCTCTTGCATTTGGTCGCTAATATAGGAAGCTGTAACAAGGTGTTTTCCATAAGAAATACAATCACGTGCAACCTCTATATGAAAACGAGCAGGAAGCATAGAAATTACGATGTCACTGTCTTTAACAGCTTGCTTGCGCTGCTGCTCATCAAAGACATCTAATAAAATACCGCGGCCATTGGGGTGACCAGAGGTGAGTTTTTGAGCATTTTCAATATTGATATCTCCAATGGTCAAGAATAAATTTTCTGTAGCACTTTTGTCTAATAAGTATTTAATTAAACTTGTTGCAGAGCGGCCGGCGCCTATAATTAATATGTTTCTCATCTATTTGGATTTAAGTATCTTTATGGAGCTGTAAAGACATTGACGAAAATACAAATTTGTACCATACACTATGATAAAATACCATAAAAATATAGTCATAATTGCTAGCCTTTTAGCGATGCTTGTAATTGTATTGGGAGCTTTTGGCGCCCATGGTCTAAAATCTATGATTTCTCCAGATTCCCTTGCGGTTTTTCAAACGGGGGTGACCTATCAAATGTATCATGCACTTGCACTTTTGGTTTTGGGTTTAAATCCAGCCTTGGGCTTAAAGACAATTCAATGGGTTTTTAAACTTTTTATTTTTGGAACCTTCTTTTTTTCCGGTTCGTTATATATCCTTGCCCTAAAAAGCGTGTTGCCATTTTCTGTTTCTTTTCTGGCGCCCGTTACTCCTATTGGGGGTTTACTGCTTACAACTGGTTGGGCGCTATTGGCATACAGTGTTTTTAAAAAGAAATAGAATATTGTGATACTAGCTTTTGTTTTTTTTTAATCTGTTGTGTGATACTTATTAACATCTAAGGTGAATAAATAAGAGAACATACCCCTACTGCTTTGTGATGTTTTGTTATTTTTGCTTTACAACAATTAAATAAAAGTATGGCGGCTAATAACCAAACTACAAAGACGATTTCTATTGATCAATACGGAATCACAAACGCAAAAGTTAACTATCAACTTTCTGCAAAACAACTTCATGACATTTCAATACAAAAAGGACAGGCAACACAGGCAGATAACGGAGCCCTTGCAGTAAATACTGGCGAGTTCACCGGTCGTTCTCCCTTAGACAGATTCATTGTAAAAGATGCTGTTACACAAAATAAAGTGTGGTGGGGAGATATCAATATTCCTTTTGATGCAAACAAATTTGACGCATTGTATGATAAGGTAACAACCTATCTTTCTGATAAACAGGTGTATGTTCGTGATAGTTATGCGTGTGCAGATCCACAATATAAATTAAACATTCGGGTAATTAATGAGTATCCATGGTCAAACATGTTTGCATACAATATGTTTTTACGCCCAACAGCCACTGAGCTAGATGGGTTTGATCCAGAATGGTTGATTGTAAATGCACCAGGATTTATGGCAGATGCTGCTGTTGATGGAACACGTCAACACAATTTTGCCATACTTAACTTTGAGAAGAAAATAGCTTTAATAGGCGGTACTGGATATACAGGAGAAATTAAAAAGGGGATTTTTTCTGCTTTAAATTTCATCTTACCAGTTTATAAAAATACCCTGCCTATGCACTGCTCTGCAAATGTAGGAGAGGACGGCCAAACGGCGATATTCTTTGGCTTGTCTGGTACAGGAAAAACAACCCTCTCTGCAGATCCTCAAAGAAAGTTAATTGGTGATGATGAGCATGGCTGGACAGCAGAAAACACGGTCTTTAACTTTGAAGGTGGTTGTTATGCTAAGGTGATTAATCTTTCCCAAGAAAACGAACCAGACATCTTTAAGGCAATCAAATCTGGAGCAATTCTAGAAAATGTGATCATGGATGATCATGGCGTCGTAGATTATACAAATATTTCTATTACTCAAAACACGCGTGTTAGTTATCCAATAACACACATTGACAATATACAAGAGCCTTCTTTAGGGAAAAATCCTAAAAATATATTTTTCTTAACCGCAGATGCCTTTGGAGTGTTGCCTCCTATTTCAAAGTTAACCCCAGGACAAGCGGCATATCATTTCATAAGCGGCTATACAGCTAAGGTGGCAGGAACAGAGGCAGGTGTTACAGAGCCTCAGCCAAGTTTTTCGGCATGTTTTGGAGCGCCATTTATGCCTTTACATCCAACAAAATATGCTGAAATGTTAAGTCAAAAGATGACCAAAGCAGGTGTAAATGTTTGGCTAGTAAACACGGGTTGGACCGGCGGTCCTTATGGAGTTGGATCTAGAATGAAACTAAAATACACGCGCGCCATGATAACGGCGGCTATGGACGGCTCTTTAGATGCAGCCAATAAAAATAATTATCACGTGCATTCTGTTTTTGGTTTAAACCAGCCAAGAGTATGTCCTAATGTGCCCGCAGAGGTGTTGAGCCCAAGAGGTACCTGGAACAATGACAAAGGATATTATGAAACAGCCCACAAACTGGCTGCCTCTTTTAAAGCAAACTTCAAACAATTTGAGGAGTATGCTAGCAAAGAAATACTAGATGGAGCTCCGCCAAAAGGATAGCACCTAATAATAAGAGCATAAAAAAATCCGATATAACTATATCGGATTTTTTTTTTTGGTATATCAAAAAATGGCCCTTGTGGTGCTATTTTTTATTCTGTGCTTTAATGTATTTTTCAAGAGCCATAGTCATTGATGGATTCTCTGGTGTTGGGGCCTGAATATCTACACGTAATCCTTTCTCTAGAGATGCTTTAACTGTTGTGTTGCCAAATACGGCGATACGAGTATCGTTTTGTTTGAAATCTGGGAAGTTTTCAAAGAGTGACTCGATACCACTTGGGCTAAAGAAAACCAAAATGTCATAAAACACATCTTTAAGACCGCTAAGATCACTAACAACGGTTTTGTAAAACACAGATTCTGTCCAATCTACATTAAGGTCATTTAAGACTCTTGGAACCTCTGGTTTTAATTTATCGCTCGCAGGGAGTAAAAACGTTTCTGTTTTATATTTTTTTATCAGTGGAGACAACTCGGTAAATGTTCTTTTACCAACATATATTTTGCGTTTTCTGTACACTACATATTTTTGCAGATAATACGCTACAGCTTCGCTTTGGCAAAAGTACTTCATGGTATCTGGCACCTTAAAGCGAAGTTCATCTGCAATTCTAAAGAAATGATCTACGGCGTTACGAGATGTTAAAATAATTGCGGTAAAACTAGCAAGATCAACTTTTTGAGACCGTACCTGTTTGCCAGAGACACCCTCTACATGAATAAAAGGGATGAAATCTATTTTCACTTTTTGTCTATCGATAAGATCAAAATAAGGGGAGTTTTCTACCTTTGGTTCAGGTTGAGAAACTAAAATAGTTTTCACTTTCATAAGCATCACTTTATTAAAATTCAGCCAGTTACACAAACATCTTATATAGTATGACGTAGGGCGAAATTTCCAGAGCGCAAAGATACAAAATAAAATAAAAGAAGTTCGTTATTATTAATTTTCCGTTGGTTTTGTAGCTGTAAAACAGTGCAATTGAGTTTATAGTAGCACTTACAAGGCAAAATACAAGCATTATTTCTTTATTAATTGGGGCAATATAAGCCACAATAAAGAGCATAATTAAAAACAAAACACTCATTAGGTTTCTGTAACTTAATTTTTGATATACATATTGATGTATGATATTTTCAATATCAAAGATGATTCCTATGGTTTTTTCTAGGATAATTTTTGCGACTACAAAACCTACAAAACCTCCTAAAATTTTAATGAATAGAAAAGAGGTGTCTAAAAGCATTTTTGGATGTTGCCAAGCAATAACCTTGTACAGCAATAAAGCAACACAAATGGCTTGAGGGATGAATAATAGCACATTAAAAAGATGGTATATGGGGTCATTTTTCCCAAAAACGAAAAAGTATTTATTGCTCAAAGGCAGGTTTAAAAATTCCTGAAACCTAAGAGGATATGCTATTTTTACTACTGTTGTGATGATAATACAGCATAGTAAAAGCAGTGTAATCCAGTCTTGGGATGTATAAATTCTATCTAGATACTGCACTGCATTTTTTAGGTTAAAGATAACATATTGTACAAGATGTGTAGGGCAGGAATTACATTTTTTTACCTGTAAGATATGGTTTAAAAAAAGTACCTTTGTTATATTAAATTAAGGAAAATGTCTAACGCATTGGTTGTAATACCAACCTATAATGAGATTGAGAATATTGAACTTTTGTTGCGCGAAATTATTTCGTTGCAGCGAGATTTTGATGTCCTGGTGGTAGATGACAATTCTCCAGACGGCACTGCTGCTGAGGTAGAGAAATTAATTGAAGAATATCCCGACACCCTTTTTTTATTGAAGAGAAATTCAAAGCAAGGTCTAGGAACCGCCTACATTGCAGGATTTAAATGGGCCTTAAAAAAGCAGTATGCTTTTATCTTTGAAATGGACGCAGATTTTTCTCACAATCCTAAGGATCTTCTTCGACTTTACAGTGCGTGTGAAACTGAAAATTGCGATATGGCAATAGGCTCTCGGTATGTAACGGGGGTAAACGTTGTAAATTGGCCGATGAATAGGGTGCTGTTATCTTGGGGAGCCTCAAAATATGTTCGCTGGATAACGGGCATGAAAATTGATGACACCACTGCAGGTTTTATTTGCTACAAACGTGAAGTTTTAGAGGCCATAAATTTAGACGCTATTAAGTTTGTTGGGTATGCATTTCAAATAGAAATGAAGTTTAAGACCTATCTCAGTAAATTTAAAATAAAAGAAGTGCCTGTAATTTTTACAGACAGAACCAAGGGTACATCAAAAATGAGCAAAGGAATTATTTCTGAGGCTATTTTTGGAGTTCTTGCCATGAAATTGAAAAGTATATTTAAAATATTAGAAATATAATGCGCACAGTTTTAATTAAAAATGCTCAAATAGTAAATGAAGGAACCATCACTAGTGGTGATGTTCTTATTGAGGCAGATCGTATTGCAGAGATTGCACCTTCCATAAGCGTGAAAAATGCAGACACCAAAGTAATAGATGCAGACGGATTTTATTTAATACCTGGCATGATAGACGATCAGGTCCATTTCAGGGAGCCAGGACTTACTCATAAGGCAACAATTAAAACAGAATCTCGCGCAGCTGTTGCGGGAGGCATCACTTCTTTTATTGAAATGCCAAACACGGTACCTCAAGCCACTACTATAGATTTATTAGAAGAAAAATTTGCTATTGCGGCTAAAGATGCGCACGCTAATTACTCTTTTATGTTTGGCGGCACCAATGATAATTTATCTGAAATATTAAAAGTAGATAAAACCAAGGTGGCTGGCCTTAAATTATTTTTGGGTAGTTCTACAGGAAATATGTTGGTGGATAATCCAGCCGTTTTAGAAGAAATTTTCAGCAAGACAGATTTGCTCATCTCAACTCATTGTGAAGACGAAGCCACCATTAAAAAAAACCTAGAAGCTGCAATCGCTATTTATGGTGATGCTATTCCTATAGAAAAGCATCCAGAAATACGCAGTGAGCAGGCCTGTTATATTTCCTCTTCTCAGGCCATTGCACTGGCAAAAAAAACAGGAGCGAGGCTGCACGTTTTTCATCTTTCAACAGCAAAAGAAACCAAGCTTTTTGATAAAAAAAAGCCACTAAAAGATAAAAAGATAACCGCAGAAGTTTGTGTACATCACCTGTGGTTTACTGATGAGCATTACCCCTCAAAAGGAACCAAAATAAAATGGAACCCAGCCATTAAAACAAAAAAAGACAGAGAAGGGCTCTGGAAAGCTCTTAATGAAGGACGCATCGATGTGATTGCTACAGATCATGCCCCACATACCCTAGAGGAAAAAGACAATGTATATACCAAAGCCCCATCTGGAGGACCCCTTGTGCAACATGCATTAGAGGCGCTCTTTGAGATGCAGCGCAAGGGATACATTACAGTAGAGAAATTAGTAGAAAAAGTAGCCCATAATCCTGCTATTTTATTTGAAATAAAAGATCGAGGGTATATCAGAAAAGGTTATAAGGCAGATTTGGTTTTGATAAATCCAAATGCACCCTGGACAGTTACCAAAGAAAATATTGCGTATAAATGTGGTTGGTCTCCCTTTGAAGGCACTACCTTTAGAGCTAGAGTGACACATACTTTTGTTAATGGCCACCTAGCCTATGAAAACGGAAAAATAACAAAAACCACAAAAGGGGAGCGTTTAACTTTTAATAGATGAAACTAAAAAACAAGTTACTTTATACACACAAAGTACAATTAAAAAACGGACGTCTTTTTTTAATCATATTTGTTTTTGGGCTTGTTTTAACAGCTTGTCAAGATGTGAAGCGGCCGCAGATACCGGCAAATTTAATTGCTCAAGACACCATGGTTTCTGTTTTAGTAGATGCCTATACAATAAATGCTGCCAGAAGCATAGACAATAGAATAATAGTAAATAATGGGGTATTGCTTGATTCTATATTATACTCAAAGCACCGAATAGAGAGTTTACAATTTGCGCAAAGTAATGCTTATTACGCTTCAGATTTAGAGGTTTATAAAAAGCTGTTTTTAAAGGTGCAAGAAAAGTTAAAAATAGAAAAAACAAAAAAAGACACGCTATACGCTCAATACAAAAGAGCCAAAGAACTACAAACAATAAAAGACAGTGTTAAAGGGGCTACCCTAGATAGTCTGCAAAGCATATATCCAAAAATAAAAAGGGACAGTATAAACAAGTTATTGGAGATAGCACTACAAAAAAAAGACACGACAAGCCTAACAACAACCCTGCTACAATAAGCTATTTATGCTCAGATATATACAGCTGGGCCACACGAGTTATTGTTTGACAAACAGCAGTGAAGTTAAACGACAAGGCCTTTTTAATTTTTTGAGTATCGTAATTTGAGACGGTGTATAAACTTTTTACGTTGGCCTTCAGTAGTCTTCTTTTTTTGCCAAACAAACTACTTACTAGCCCGTCAAAGGTGCTTACTAAAAGTAATTTCCATTGAGCTATTTCTTTACTAGGGGGTTTTTTGTCAAAAGCCAGTGCTAATTTTTTAGTAAACTCTTTATAGCTCAAGGTAGCTCCTACCAAAATATATCTTTCATTTTTAAGGGCACTATTCATTAATTCCTGCATGGCCAGCACCACATCTTTAACATCAACCACTGCAACGCTACCGCTAGTAAAGTATGACATTCCTTTACTGGCTAATTTAAAAATAGCTCCACTGCCAGTGTGCCAAGATCCAGCACCCAAAATCACCCCTGGATTTACAATAACGGTATTTAGCCCCTCTTGTGCGGCTCGCCAAACTTCCATTTCTGCAGCATATTTGGTAAGGCTATATACATTGTTTTTGCCATTTTGATTAAAGTGTGTTTCTTCAGTGATACTATTTCCATCTTCTGAGTTTCCAAGGGTTGCGATAGAGCTTACATAACATAATTTCTTAATTCCATGAGCCAGCGATAGGTTCACTATATTGGCTGTGGCTTGGGTATTTACTTTTCTTAACAACTCGTATTTTTTTGGTTCAAAGGCTATCATAGCAGCGCAATGATAGACATACTCGCAATCTCTAAAAGCAAGGGTAAGGGCAGCAATATTTGTAATATCTGCCTGTACCCACTCAATGGTATTAAAAAGGGTATTAGCGGTCTTTTTATCTGTATAATAGCTAAATACTTTTTCTACCCTGGAGAGATCACTCGATTTTCTGTGAGTAGCGCGCACATTTGAGCCAGATGCTGCTAAAAAATACAACAGGTGACTACCAACCAAACCCGTACCGCCTGTAACTAAAATCATCCCACTAAAATACGCTATTATAAGCGGTAAAAAAAGATGAATTATGTAAGTTTGTTTTAAATTTAAAAGTCATGAATATTTCAGATTTTGTTGAAGAATTACAATGGCGCGGAATGCTCCACGATGTAATGCCAGACACCCAAAAACATCTACTAGAGACAATGCGTAGCGCTTATGTGGGTTTTGATCCTACCGCAGATTCTTTACACATCGGTAATCTAGTGCCAATAATGTTGTTGTCTTTTTTCCAGAAAGCGGGGCACAAACCCTATGCTTTAGTGGGTGGTGCTACAGGTATGATTGGTGATCCATCAGGGAAGTCTAGTGAACGTAATTTACTAGATGAGGCAACACTTGCTCACAACCAGGAGTGTGTTGGCAAACAGCTATCTCAGTTTTTAGATTTTAGTTCTGGTGCTGCAAACCAAGCTGTAATGGTGAATAATTATGACTGGATGAAGGAGTTTTCTTTCCTTGATTTTATTCGTGATGTTGGGAAGCACCTTACGGTTAACTACATGATGGCAAAAGATTCTGTGAAAAACAGGCTAAGCGGCGAAAATGCTGATGGGATGTCTTTCACAGAATTTACCTATCAAATGGTTCAAGGGTATGATTTTTTGCACCTATACAAAAACAATGATTGCACCCTTCAAATGGGAGGAAGTGACCAGTGGGGAAACATTACAACAGGAACAGAATTAATTAGACGCATCGCATCTGGTAAAGGCTATGCTCTTACATGTCCCCTTATAACAAAAAGTGATGGGAGTAAATTTGGTAAGAGTGAGGGCGGTAATGTTTGGCTAGACCCAAAAAGAACTTCTCCCTATAAGTTTTACCAATATTGGTTAAACACAAGCGATCAGGATGCTGCCAAATACATTAAAATATTTACCTTTTTAAACAAACAAACCATAGATGATCTTATCTCTGGGCATCAGGGGCAAGAACACACCAAAGGACTTCAAAAAAGATTAGCCCAAGAGGTAACCACCACAGTGCACGGAACCGCTGCTTGTACTAAAGCAATACAGGCTTCTACTATTTTATTTAGCAAGACGGCAGCACAAGATATCAACACCATTGATGAGGATACTTTTTTAAGCATTTTTGAGGGAGTACCTATGGCTACCATCTCTAAAAGTGAACTTGATAATGGTTTAGACATTATTGCAGCCTTGGCAGAGAAAACAGGTTTTTTGAAATCTAACGGTGAAGCCAGAAGAGCATTAAAAGAAAATTCTGTTTCTGTAAATTTCACTAAAGTAAAGGATGCACACCTTATTAAGGCTAAAGATTTAATTCATGGTAAGTTTATTTTACTCCAGAGGGGTAAGAAAAACAAGTTTATCATTCTGGCCGAATAACCCTTGTAGATTACTAAGGGAAATCGCATATATAAAAAACATCCATTTTAAAAAAATGGATGTTTTTTAATTTTAATCTACCATTAAGTTACACCCTCTAACATCGCTTGTGTCAAAGCGCCCTAGTATCTCAAAACTTCCATCTTCATGGATTCTTCCTAGATCTTGAGTTGCTATAAAGGAGCAGGTGTATTGATTGGCCAAATCTATTACGTTAATGCCCCCGGTTTTACCCCTTACCCATGCCCTTGGGTCCTGGGTATCTCTAGTGAGTACCCTCATCCAAGGAGGGCACTTAAAAATCCCATTCCCCTTTGAGTAGGCCTGAGAGAGTAACTCTGTCATGCCATACTCACTGTGTATTGTTTTAACTCCAAATCCTTTAGAGAGTTTTTCATGTAAGGCCTGTTTAATAAGCTCTTTTCTGCGCCCTTTCATGCCGCCAGTTTCCATAATAATAGTGTGCTTTAGCTTAAAAGTGTGCGCTTCTATAAGATCTAAAAGGGCATAGGAAACCCCGAGCAGTAGTGTTTTTTTCTTTTGTAATTCTAAGGCTTTTATGGTGCTAGCCAATGCATCTAGATTGTCTAGATAAAACCCGCTTTTAGGCTGTTGGCTCATAGCAATAAGCATATCTACCATATACACCAGTGAAGATCCTTCACTCTCCAGATAGCTTGGTAAAAGCGCAAGTATAGTGTAGTCTTCTATAGCGCCATATTGTTGTTTAAAAGCGGTTGTAAAACTAGTTTTATATAGTTTTAAATCTGCCACATAGTGTTTGCTGGTTGTGTTTGATGTTGTACCACTGCTGGTAAATATTTTTTCTGCCACACAATTGTTTGCTAGAATTTGCTGTTGCTTGAAAAAAGTAATGGGTAGAAATGGGATATCACTAATTTTTAAAACCTTATGTGGGTTTACCTTCAAAAGATCGCAAAAGGTCTTATATATAGGAAGGTTCTCATACTGAAATTTAAAAACTTGTAGCGCCTTTTGTTCAAATTCTTGTTGGGTTTGTATGTTGAAAACAGGTATGATAGGCATTTTAAATTTCCGTGGTGACCCTTCAAAAGTACACAATAATATAACCAAAAGGATATATTATATAAAGCTTATGAAAATAAAAAGAGGCTGTCTTATAACAAAGACAGCCTCTTTAAATACAATGAAATGAGCGTTTATTGTACAATCAATTTTGTAGTTATAATGGCGCCATTTTGTACTGCTTTTACAATGTACATTCCAGAGGTTAAGCTCTGGATGTTTACACGGTTTGCATTTTCTAGAGCAAGAACTTGTTTCCCAAGGATGTCAAAAATTTGTATGGACATTGGGCTATTGCTAGCTCCTTTTACTTGGATAAAAGTCTTTGCAGGATTAGGCGTCATCACAAAACCTTCTATGGTGTTGTCATTAGCTCCTAGGTCATTAGCAAAATCAGAAAGGCTTCTTGCGGTGATGTAGTAGCTGCCGTCGTTACGCTCTGTAATTATACCAGAGACTACTGTGGTGTTACTTGTTGGCACTTCTGCACCGATGTAATCTGCATCATAGAAAGAGGTTCTAAAGATATAATCTCCACTTTGAGTAAGCATTTGATACTCTGTTCCTACAATCCAAGTTGGGTTTGTCGCAGCGTCAATAATTGCATATTCAAAGATGCGCACATACTCAGACTCATAATTGTTTGGATTTGCATTTAAATCTGATACTAGTACAGACTGCGCAACAATTGCATTGCCAGTAGAAGAAGCAGAAACATTCATTGTTGGTCTAAACTGCATCATTCCTCCAAATTCATCTAGGGTGCCTGTAAGTCCTGTTACACCATCACCAGCAGCAAGTGTAGAGGTGATAATTCCGTTACTGTCGTCAATTAAAATTGCAGCAGTACCATCTTCAATAAATTTTTGATTTCTAAAACTTTGTACAAAAGTAACAATTGCCTCACCGTTTAGTGTATAATCATTACCAATGGTACCCGCTCTTAATTCTGCAATTGTATTTATTGTAGATCCTGGCTCACATGATGGTGAGTTAATAGTGTTTGAGATATCGCAATTTTCGCTTACTAGACTATAGGTAAAATCAACTCCTTCATTTACACCAGTAATTGTAATTTCTCCAGCTGCGCTTGATGATGGATTATCTCCACTAACACTTCCCTCAGAAGCTGAAAAGGTGTATGTTGCAGTACCTCCACCTGTAAATCCAAGAGTCGTTGTGTAGGTGTCTACACCAGAGGTAACCATATCACACGTTACACTTACCACAAAAAGACTTATTGGACACGCAGAAGAACAGTCTATGTTTGCTGCTCTTGGAGTAGGAGTTCCTGCACAAAAACCATTTGTTGAAGCATCAAATTGAAGAGACTCAACATCCTTCAAACCGTTTTGATTCTCATCCCATTGTATGGTTTGATTTAATCCAGCCAAAAGCTCTAAATCATCATCATCACTTGTTCCGTAAACAACAGCATCTACAAGACCACTGCTTGTCACTGAAGTTCCGTCAGGAAAGTTTGCTGCATCTGCTGAGTAAATAGCAATTGCATCTGCTCCATTTTGTATCGTGTTATCTGGTCCCATAATGATATCTGCCCCAGGAAAAAGATCACTACCAATAATGAAGTATCCATTCGAGTCAGAAGAAAATCCTGAAAGATCAAGAGTTCTGTAACTTTGATCACTATTACCATTATAAAAAACAACAATGTAACCGCTTAAAGATTGGTTTGAAGACTCAGTAAGAATCTCAAGAAATTCCATATCATCTGTAGAGGTTTGATCTGCATCAATCTCCACGATTTTAATAGTTTGAGCAATAGAGAGAGTTGCAAATAGCATTGCAACTA
>CBFHMO010000038.1:0-12314 GCA_965656925.1 Patiriisocius sp. | reverse complement strand
TAGAATGGGTGCATAGAGAGTTTATGCCCATATTAAAGACTTCAAAAGCCAAAGAAGAAGATGTGTTAAGAACCTGTATTGCGCATTTTGTAAGCCAAATAGCCCAACAATTAAACCCTGGCAGCAGCGTCTTGGTAACAGGTGGTGGCGCATACAATCGTTTTTTATTGGAGCAAATACAAGCCTCTATTGATGTTACACTTGCGGTACCCAACAAAACACTCATAGAATTTAAAGAAGCTTTGATTTTTGGCCTTTTAGGGGTTTTAAAATTAAGAGATGAGGTAAATTGTTTGTCTAGTGTAACTGGGGCAAGTAAAGACCATAGCAGTGGTGTTGTTTTTTTAAATTAAATGACAATTTACTTTTATTGGAGTGGCTATATCTTAAAGTTTTCAAAATCTTAATTCAGTTCTCTGTCTTCAAAGTATCTTTGACAAAAAACTATATATAGCGCATGCCCGCATCCAAAGAAAAAAAGCCAGACCAAGTCGTCTTTGATCAAAAAACACAAAAGTATAGTGCTTCTTTAACGCCCTATGCAACAAACTTGGGTGCTCCTGCTATTATTCCAGAAGATATCACTTCCTGGAAAAACACTAATATTCATAAAGTAAACCATCAGTTTAAATCTCAATTTGATGATCTCAAAGCAGAATATGATTTGATGATGAAGCAATTTGAGTACAACAATTTAATCTACAATGCCAAATTTAGCTTTGAGCCTGTACTGGGAGAAACCTATTTTTTATACCGTAAAAAAAACGGTGATGTTTGGCTGTCTTTAATTGCACCCCATGAATGTAATTGGGATTATGTAGGCACCTTCAGGCTCAATAGCGATAAAATGTGGGAACAAATGGAGCAAGAAAATCAAAATTCTTAATAAAAACAGCCCTAGTGATTTACTAGGGCTGTTTTTATAAGATTTATTACAATAAAACCTTAGTCTCTTTTAACTATTATTTGTTTTGGAATTAAAAATTAATTTTATGTTTGGTTTACAACTCACTGTAAATTTTACTAAAAACAAACATCTAGCACTGCTCATTTTTTTATCTTTGTCAAAATATCAAAAAGAGTATGCCTTACACGTAAATATCTGCGAATCTAATTATAAAGGCGAGCAATTTTTAATAAGTACATACATTGTTTAATCTATAAATCTTTTTTCATGACACAGCTTTAGCTAAGCTTTATCTCTTTTGTGTTTTCTTTACTTTTCTGTCATAAAATATTTTTGACAAAAGAAAATACTATTCAATAAAGACTAAAAAAC
This sequence comes from Patiriisocius sp., assembly GCA_965656925.1. GTDB lineage: Bacteria > Bacteroidota > Bacteroidia > Flavobacteriales > Flavobacteriaceae > Patiriisocius. The sequence goes on along the minus strand of CBFHMO010000038.1, from coordinate 11,035 downwards.
CAATACTCAAGTTAAACGCATGTACCCCGATGAAAGAATTACTTAAAATATACGAAGAGAAAGATCCAGAAATAGTTTTTCACTGGAGAGATTCACAAACACTGGCAGAGGGCTGGACTGTTATTAATTCGCTTCGCGGCGGTGCTGCTGGAGGAGGAACTAGAATGCGTGTAGGTTTAAATGAAAATGAAGTATTGTCATTGGCCAAAACCATGGAGGTGAAATTCACGGTGAGTGGACCTGCCATTGGTGGTGCCAAATCTGGAATTAATTTTGACCCACAAGATCCTCGTAAAAGAGGGGTGTTAGAGCGTTGGTATAAGGCGGTCTCACCACTATTAAAATCATACTATGGTACTGGTGGAGATTTAAACGTAGATGAGATTCATGAAGTAATTCCAATTACAGAGCAAAGTGGCGTTTGGCATCCTCAAGAGGGGGTCTTTAACGGTCATTTTAACCCCACACAAGCAGATAAAATAAATAGAATTGGCCAGTTGCGTCAAGGCGTTATAAAGGTTATTGAAAACACGGACTACTCACCAGATGTTTCAAAAAAATATACAATTGCAGACATGATTACAGGTTTTGGTGTTGCACAAGCAGTACGCCATTACTATGATATATATGGCGGAGATGTTAAGGGTAAAAAAGCAATCGTTCAAGGATTCGGTAATGTAGGTGCTGCGGCTGCCTTTTACTTAGCCCAAATGGGCGCCAAAGTGGTTGGTATTATAGATCGCGATGGTGGTGTTATTAATCCAGATGGTTTTTCTTTTGAGCAAATTACTAGGCTTTACCATAAAAAAGATGGAAATACTTTAGTGGCAGATAATATGCTCTCTTTTGACCAAATTAATCAAGAAATATGGTCTTTAGAGTGTGATGTATTTGCTCCTTGCGCTGCTTCAAGATTGATTACAAAGGATCAAATTACTAGCTTAATTGAAAATGGGCTTGAGGTAATATCTTGTGGTGCAAACGTACCTTTTGCAGATAAAGAGATTTTCTTTGGAAGCATCATGGAGTATACAGACAATCGTGTTTCTTTAATTCCAGATTTTATTAGTAATTGCGGAATGGCCAGGGTATTTGCTTATTTTATGGAAGGCAAAGTGCTCATGACTGACCAGGCAATTTTTAATGATACTTCAAATACTATTAAAAAAGCCATTGAAGACACATACAATGCTAATAATAGCAAAACCAATATTAGCTCCACTGCTTTTGAAATTGCATTAAAACAATTAGTTTAAAACTCATACCGTATCCTTTTTATGGAATCAATCATCATATTAATATTTGTAATTGGTTATTTGTCAATTACCTTAGAGCATCCGCTAAGATTAGATAAAACAGTCCCGGCTCTTTTAATGGCTGCACTTATTTGGGGTGTATTGGCTGTAGGTTTTCATGCGGGTTGGTTTGATGTGATAGACACCTATGAAAATACCTTTAATTTTGCCTTGGGTGGTGAACAAGCCGAACATGGTTTTGAAAATACCCTGCTACACCATCTTGGGAAAACTGCAGAGATTTTAATTTTCTTAATAGGCGCTATGACTATTGTAGAGATTATAGATTTGCATCGGGGATTTGAAGTTTTAAAAGCGGCCGTACAAACTAAAAGTAAAAAAAGGTTGTTGTGGATTATCGGGATTTTAGCTTTTATTTTATCTGCCATAATAGACAACCTAACCGCTACAATAGTACTAGTGACCTTACTGCGTAAATTAATTATACAACGTGAGGAGCGCTTGTGGTTTGCAGCGATGGTTGTGATAGCTGCTAATGCCGGTGGTGCTTGGTCTCCCATTGGAGATGTAACTACAACCATGTTGTGGATTGCGAAAAATGTAACCGCTCTGGGGCTTATAGAGTATGTGGTGATACCTTCTATAATTTGTTTTATCGTTCCCTTTTTCATTGCCTCATTTTTGCCTGCCTTTAGGGGTGAAATTCAAGTTGCTCCAGATCAAGGTATACCTAATGAAAGGCTTCTAAGCAGTAAAAAGATGCTCTTTCTTGGTCTTGGCATGATTGTATCAGTGCCTATTTTTAAAACCCTAACCCATTTGCCTCCTTATATTGGTATGATGCTGGCCTTGGGTGTTGTTTGGCTGGTTTCAGAATACATTCATCCAGAAGAAGATTTTAGTAAAGAAAGACGTCATTTATATTCTGCCCATAAGGCATTATCTCGCATTGAAATTTCAAGTATTTTATTTTTCTTAGGAATTTTAATGGCTGTAGCAGGTCTGGAGAGTTTGGTGTATGGTGTTGCAGAAAATGGCGATCCTGTAGGGACGCTTCGTTATTTAGCTGAAATTTTAAATAGTGCAATTCCATCCCAGGATATTGTAGTAATGTTATTAGGGGTGTTGTCTGCCATTATAGATAATGTTCCACTTGTAGCCGCTTCTATGGGGATGTATACCGCCCAGACAGATAGCTTGCTTTGGCATTTTATAGCCTTTTCTGCTGGTACAGGTGGTAGTATGCTTATCATTGGTTCTGCAGCAGGTGTTGCTGCTATGGGTATGGAGCGCATCGATTTTATTTGGTATCTTAAAAAAATATCTTGGTTGGCCTTTATTGGTTTTGCTGCAGGTTCTATTGCTTTTATCCTTATCACCGGTGGTGTTTCATCAATATAAAGTTTCATAGTTATTTACCTTTAGAATACAAAAAAAGAGCATTTGAAAAAATGCTCTTTTTTAGATTTTATGAAAACAAAAAATTCTAATTAGGTATATCTAACGCTCTTTGTGTTTCTTTTTAGAGGAGACATTATTTTAAATCTCTTACTTTATGTTTCACCTAGATGTAAAGATCTTCGCAACTGCCCCTTGGCAGTGTGTATTATCATTTGCTTGTCTTTGGGACTTAAATATATATAAAAATAACATATAAAATCGATATAATGCATAATTATTCGATGAAATACACTAAACTTTAACATTTACCTTTATTTTTAAGATTTATACAACTTACTACTTTAGTTGGTTTCTTTTAAAAAAGTAGAGACTTTTAGGTATCTTTAACCTTAAAATAGAATCAATTGGAAAAGTTACTTTTAGGTGCTATTGCACTATCGTTTTTTGCTTGCACAAACCAGTCCAACACTCGTGTTGTTGAATCTGATAAAACCTTGCCACATGATTTTATGTTCATGCAGCGCGCCTACCCAAGTGGAGAAATAAATGCCAGCGCTTTTGCTCAGGCCGTACAATGGAAAAAGAAAAATAGTTCTCAAAACAAAGCATCCGCAGAACTTTGGGAATTTGTAGGTCCATTAAACACAGGTGGTAGAATTACAGATGTAGAGATTCCTATAGATGATGCCAATACTTATTATGTAGGTACTGCATCGGGCGGTATTTTTAAAACCATAGATGGCGGTGCTACCTTCAACCCAATATTTGATGATCAAGAAATACTTTCCATTGGAGACATGCAGCTTTCAAAAAACAATCCAAACACAATTTGGGTGGGTACTGGAGAGGTAAATGCTGGAGGAGGTTCTTTGGCCTATGATGGAGATGGTGTGTACCGCTCAACAAATGGTGGTATGTCTTGGGAGTCTCGAGGGTTACCTAGTGTGGGCAGTATAGGATAGGTGCTTATAGACCCTACTGATGACAATACTATATTTGTGGGAGCAATGGGGCCTTTATTCAAAAACGATCCAAACAGAGGTGTTTATAAAACAACAAACGGTGGGGAGTCTTGGGAGCAAGTTTTATTTATAAGTGATAAAACAGGTATTATAGACATGGCCATACATCCTACCAATGCAAATATTGTCTATGCGGCAGCTTGGCAGCGAGAACGAACCCCAAATAACAGGATTTATGGAGGAGAAGAATCTGGCCTTTACAAATCCATTGATGGTGGCTTGACTTGGTCACAGATGACAAGTGGCTTGCCTACGCAAGGTGCTCAAAAGGGACGTATTTCTATTTCTATTTCTGAGTCTAACCCAGCTGTTTTATACGCCAGGTATGCAGATGCAACAGGTAATATACAGGGCGTGTACCGCTCTGCAGATGGTGGAGATTCCTGGGTAACCCGTAATTCAAGCCAACTTACAGATGTTGGATTTCATTGGTGGTTTAGAGGTATTTATATAGATCCAACCAATGAAGATATTATTTATAATGTAGATTTTAGGGTGCAAAAATCTACAGATGGAGGACAGAGTTGGAGTAATTCCTTTTCTAATGTGCATGTAGATCAACACGCCATGGCATTTTCTCCAAACAATCCTCAAAACATATTATTGGGTAACGATGGAGGTTTATATGAAAGTCAAAATGGTGGAAACTCCTCTTTAAAATATACGACACTCCCCATTACACAGCTCTATAGGTTTCATGTTGATGCTCAAGATGATACTAAAATATATGCTGGCGCACAAGACAATAATACCATACGTACCACCACTGGAGAGACAGATAATTGGAATGCTATTTTTGGTGGTGATGGTTTTCAGCCACTTGTAGATCCAGATAATACCAATGTTATATATGCCTTATCACAACGTGGTAATTTGGGTAAATCTGTAAATGATGGCGCTTCTTTTTTTAGTGCCATGAGTGGTATTTCTAGTAGTGATAGAAAAAATTGGGATACTCCCATAGCCTTTGATCCTGCAGATTCTCAAACGCTCTATTATGGAGCAAACCGCCTGTATAAAACAACCAACGCCGCTGGAAATTGGTCTGTAATAAGTCCAGAGCTAACCGATGGGCCTTATGAGGGCAACTTAACATTTGGTACCATTATCAGTATTAGTGTTTCCCCTTTAAATAGTGATGTTATCTTCGTAGGTACAGATGATGGTAATCTCTGGACCACCGACAATGGAGGCGCTTTTTGGTCTAATGTTTCGGCAACCCTTCCAAATAGATGGGTAACTAGTGTCCTTGCAGATCCCAATGATGTAAACACCGTATATGCTACCTACTCTGGGTATCGTTTTGGAGAAAATCTAGGACACGTTTTTAAAAGTGAAAATAGCGGCGCTACCTGGGATGATATTACAGGAAATATTCCTGATATTCCTATCAACGACATTGTAAAAGATAGTTATGGCAATTTATTTGTTGCTACAGATGTGGGTGTAGTTGCCTCTTTAGACCAAGGAAACTCTTGGAGTGTGTTGGCCGCAAATTTACCTTCTGTGCCTGTTACAGATTTGCATATTCATCAAGGGAGTGAATATCTTTATGCTGCAACATACGGTAGATCAAGCTATAAAATAAATATTGCAGAAAATATTTTAGGCCCTACCAATGAAGACCTACAAACTACAATTGCATTATTTCCTAATCCGGCCCAGGATACTGTTGTGATTTCTTTTCAACATAAAACAGAAAATATTGCGGTAACTATATATGATGCACTGGGCAGAAAAATGATGCACAAAACACTTCCTGCGGTATTAAATAAAGCTTCCTTAGATGTATCTGAACTTCCTAAAGGGCTTTATTATGTAGGGATAGATATAGCTGGTGCTGGCACAACAAAAAAACTCATAAAAAAATAAGTTATTACCTACTTGCAAGCAACACATTGGCTTTTTAAACAGCTTCCCATGTATCAAAATGTGGGCATGGCTGGTTATAAAATAGATTTGAGTAAAACCTTACTATTAGCGAACTATCTTAAAAATCCACACCATGGATTTAAATCTATTCATGTTGCAGGAACAAATGGTAAGGGATCTACTAGCCACATGATGGCCTCTGTATTACAAGAAGCAGGATACAAAGTAGGCCTATATACCTCTCCACATTTAAAAGATTTTAGAGAACGTATAAAAATTAATGGGACAATGATCCCAAAGAGAAAAGTGTCCTCTTTTGTTGAGAAACATCAAGATTTTTTTAAAAGCAACAAGTTGTCTTTTTTTGAAATGACAGTAGGGTTGGCCTTTGATTATTTTGCTCAAAGTAAGGTGGATATAGCAATTATTGAAGTGGGTCTAGGGGGTAGGCTAGACAGTACTAATATACTAAGGCCAGAACTTAGTGTTATTACCAATATCGGGTTAGATCATACCCAGTTTTTAGGAACAACTCTGCTGGCTATTGCAAAAGAAAAAGCTGGCATTATTAAATCTAAAACTCCTGTTGTAATTGGGGAGTTACATCCAGATACAGGTAAAATATTTCGGCAAGTGGCAAAACAAAAAAGTGCACCTATCACTTTTGCAGAAAAACAAGAAGTGTCATTTTTTGATTGTGATTTAAAAGGAAATTATCAATTAAAAAATCAGCGAACCGCACTAACAGCCCTAGGGGTATTAATTACAAAGGGTTTCAAGATATCTCAAACTCATATCCAAAGAGGTATTGGAGCTGTGGTTTCTAACACAGGATTACTAGGTAGGTGGCAAGTATTACAAACCTTGCCTACTTTGGTATGTGATACAGCTCATAACAAAGAGGGTTTGCTTTTTTGCATGCAGCAACTACAACAAACAACTCAAGGAGTATTGCATATTGTTTTTGGCCTTGTTGTAGATAAAGACCTGGAGGTTATTTTGCCTTTACTGCCCACTAGTGCTAGGTATTATTTTTGTGCTCCAAATATTACAAGGGCGCTAGATGTTACTGTCTTAAAACAAAAAGCCGAAGATTATAACCTTACGGGCTTATCCTACAGTTCTGTAAAGGCTGCTGTAAAAGCTGCTTTAAAAGCCGCTAAAACCAATGATATAATATATGTGGGAGGGAGTACTTTTGTGGTGGCTGAAGTAGTCTAGTTTTTAAACCTTAATTAATAAAAAAATCTCCCAACAGCATTAGTATCTGTTGGGAGATTTGTTTGTAATACCTATTATTTAATTTCTACCATTTATATATTCCTCAAGTTCTTCTCCACTGCTGCTAAAAGAAAAAACGTCAAATACCTTAAAATAATTTTCTACATCATATATGTAATTGTAAGCAAATTTTGCAGTTTCTAGTTTTCCATCGTCAAAACTAAATTCGTTCAACAAATCTACGAGCTGGTCCACAGTCATGCAATTACTCTTTACTATTTGTTTTGTTACTCTTTGTTTGTCATCGCTAAAAGATTGGTTTTTTACAGAATTAATCATTTGATTAAATCTTTGCTCACTCACCGGTGGTGTGCAACCAACTTTTCCACTGTACCCAGTTACATATACAACTGCCGTTTGTGGTGCCGTATTTGTGATAACAGTAGTTTGTGTTGTAGTTTGTTGTTGGGTGTTTCCCATATTCATATTGATATTCATGCCCTCACCTACGTTCATGTTAATATTCATACCATTATTGGCTGGAGTATTAGTGGTGGTTGTTTGGGTCATTATTGTTTGTGCAGAGATACTTAGTGTTAGCACAAATAGCAGCATTGATAATGTAATTTTCATAATGTCATATAGTGTTTATTTGATGTAAATATATACTTATTTTAAAACATAAAAAAAGTCTACTCTGGAGAGTAGACTTTGTATTGGTGGGCGCAGAGGGATTCGAACCCCCGACCCCTTGGGTGTAAACCAAGTGCTCTGAACCAACTGAGCTATGCGCCCTAACATTGTTAGCGAGTGCAAATATAAGTTAGATTTTAAAACCCACAAACAAATAGCTTAAAATAAGTTAAAATTATTCAGTGAAAATAGCTAATTGACTGTATAAAAGGAGTTTGAGTTTTATTAAAATCTCGATCAATTTATTAGGTTTATGCATCTGTTTTTAAAACCAATCATTGCACCTGTTTTTTTTGATTTTAAAAAAGAGAAACAATACGTTCTAGGGCCATTGCTCTAGAGGCTTTAATAAGAATTGTGCTGGCTTTGGGTGTGGTGTTTTTAAAATCACTTTTAAGGGCTTCAAAAGTCTTGTATTTATGGCAGTTTTTTGCTTGTGGTATTGTGTTGCTAAAATAGGAGCCAATAAGATAAACTTCATCAATATTGGTATTAGATAGGTAGTCAACAATTTCTTGGTGTTCTTGTTGAGCGGATTCCCCTAGCTCAAACATGTCTCCTAAAAACACCATTTTTAAGGGCGCCTTTATTGTATTGAAATGTTGCAAGGCAGCCAACATACTTGTAGGATTCGCATTGTAGGCATCTAAAATAATTTGTGCGCTTCCTTTGGTAATTAATTGAGATCTATTGTTGGTGGGCAAGTACTGCTCTATTGCCTGTTTGATGTCTTTTAAAGGAATATCAAAGAAGTTACCAATAAGGGCTCCTGCGCAAATATTTGTAAAATTATACGCCCCTATAAGCTTAGAGGTGATATTTGTTTGTGCTATTTGCAGCGCCACATAGGGGTTTGCATCAATTTTTTTTAGGGTATAAAAGTTTGCTTTGGTTTGACTAAACCCAACCTTTGCTGGATAGTTACCTAGTAATTTGTTTTGTATGGGGTCATCGGCATTAAAAAATAGCGTTCCCTTTTCTTTGGTAATGTATTTGTATAATTCACTCTTTCCTTGAATTACCCCTTGTATGCTTCCAAAACCCTCAATATGTGCTTTGCCAAAATTGGTGATATACCCAAAATTTGGCTCTGCTATTTCACATAGGGCCTCAATTTCTTTTGCATGATTTGCTCCCATTTCTACAATACCAATTTCAGTGTCCTTTGTCATCGATAACAGAGTTAGAGGCACACCAATATGATTGTTTAGATTTCCTAGGGTAGCGGTGGTTTTAAATTTCTTGGATAGAACGGTGTTGATGATTTCTTTAGTGGTGGTTTTTCCATTACTTCCTGTTAGGGCTATGATTGGAATATTTAACTGCTGTCTATGATAGGTTGCTAGTTTTTGAAGCAGCACAAGACTGTTTTTGCAAAGAATGGTTTCACCGGTGTTTTTATGTTGTGAGATATCATCAATAATAACTTTAAAGGCTCCTTTGTCTAATGCTTGTTGGGTAAAGGTGTTGCCGTTAAAATTATCACCTCTTAGGGCTACAAATAAGCAGCCTTTTTCTATCTTTCTAGTATCTGTACAAACACCAGTGCTTTTTAAAAAATAAGAGTATAGAGTTTCTAGTTTCATGAAAAGTAAATATATAAAAAAACCCTCTTAAGTATAGTACCAAAGAGGGTTTTGTGTGTTGTATAAAGCTGTTAGTGTCTAGCTCTTTTTGGTTTTGTACTTTTTGATCCTACACGTGACATAGCACATCTAAATCCAATATAATCTGTAGCCATATCTTGAGGGAAATAACGTCTTTGTGCTGGGTCTAACCAGTAATCTCTGTCTTTCCAAGAACCACCCTTGAAAACACGCACCTCATTGTTTATCATAGAGGTTCTACTAGAAGATTTATCAAATTCACGATCTACTCCACCACCATCACTCTCATCGAGGGTTCCTACTCTATGGTTTGGAGAATTATACATTCTTTTGTTTGGATCTATAACTACTTCGTCTTCTTGCTCTCCAAAAGATTGATAGAAACGAGTAGATGCTTTGTCTCCATCTCTATAGTCACGGTTGTCACTAGTTGAGAACTGTGTTCTGAGGTAGGTTTCATTTTCGTCTACAGGTACTTGGAGGATTTCTCCAGGTAAGTTTCTTGCAATTACTTTACCAGTGCTTAAAGTGTCATACACGATAGAATCTGCAGTAACAATTTTTACTTTACCGTTCTCGTCTATGGCATTTTTAGTATACACGTTACCTCTATAGTAGTTAAAGTCATTAAAGCCGTCATCTACAATTGGTCTGTAAACATCTGCAACCCATTCTGCAACATTACCAGACATATCATATAAACCAAAATCATTTGGTTGGTATGATTTGATTTCTGCAGTAATATCTGCACCATCATCACTCCATCCAGCAATTCCTCCGTAATCTCCGTCACCTTGCTTGAAGTTTGCTAGTTGATCTCCTTGTGTTTTTCTTTTTCCTGAACGAGTGTATTGTCCATCCCAAGGGTATTTTTTTCTACCTCTGTAGTTATTAAAAGAACGAACACTCACTAGGCCAATAGCAGCATACTCCCATTCTGCCTCTGTAGGGAGTCTGTAAGCAGGCATTAAAAGCCCGTCTTTTCTTTGGATATATAAATTGGTGCTGTCTTTACTTCTTTTTGCAATAGATTTAGATCTATTACCACCTCTAGTTAATGAGTCATTACCACCATAGGTTTGTGTTGGTGCATTAAGGTAGGTAGAGGTGCTGAATGTTTGTCCATCTTCTAGGCCATAACGTGCATTTCTTGCAGTGATACCCTCTTTTTCTAGAATAAGCTCGTTTACACGATCTGTTCTCCAGTTACTAAACTCTACTGCCTGTATCCAACTTACTCCTACTACAGGATATTCTGCATACGCAGGATGTCTTAGGTAGTTGTTTGTCATTACTTCATTGTACCCTAAACGATTTCTCCATACCAATGTATCTGGCAAGGCACCTTCATATATTTTACGGTAATTTTCATTCTCTGGAGGGAACACTTCCTTAATCCACTGCAAGTATTGAAGGTACATGTAATTTGTTACCTCCGTCTCATCCATGTAAAAAGATTGAACATGCTGCTGGTTGGGGGTATTGTTCCAATCATGCATCGGGTCGTCTTGCACTCTACCCATGGTAAAGGTACCACCTTCTACAAAAACAAGTCCAGGACCTGTTTCTTGCTCTTGGTATTTGCTGTTTTTTTGTGGTCCTCCCTCTCTAGAGTTTAGTGACCAACCGGTAGCACGAGAACTATCTTTATAGTCTCTTGTTTTGTTACAACCTACAAACAATGTTGTTGTAAGTGATAGAATAAGCAGCCTAAAGGCTAATTTTTTTGTCAAGTTCATAGTTTAAATTATGAATAGTATGGGTTTGCAATATAATGATTAACGGCAAAGTTCCAATATTATTTTATATTTAATTAGTAGTTAGTTTTCACTTTTTTATGCTACCAACCTTTTGAAAACGATTTTGTTGCTATTTTAGTATGTATGGTTTTAAATTTGGCAAAAAAAACTTTAGCCAAACCTCATACTAACTGTATATTTGATTCGTTAGAATTACTCATGAA
>CBFHMO010000037.1:0-13196 GCA_965656925.1 Patiriisocius sp. | reverse complement strand
CAACTTCAAGAGCATTCCAAAAATTCAACAGAAAACTGGTTGAAGAGAATGAAGATATTGATGTATTTCTGAATCCTAAATACAAAATCAATACAAGAAATGGTTTTTGGTCATCCAAAACTACCATTAATGGAAAAGTAATGGGAGCTAAAATAAAATTATAAATTCACCAAACCCGCATGATTTAACTTGTGCGGGTTCTTTATTTTTTATTGTAAAAACTTGGGTTAAAAGTTGTGTTTTTTTGATTTTGATAGGTAGTGATTGTAAAACCCTCATGTATAGAATAGGCACCAGTTTCTCCTTTTTTATTGACTGCAATGTATCCTACTTGAAAGTCTTCAAAGTTGGGTGTTTTTTCTATGATTCTCTCAATGGCTAGCTCACAGGCCTCTTGTGGAGATTTTCCTTGTCTCATTAGTTCCACAACCAAATAACTTCCTACTGTTTTTAAAACTTCCTCTCCCAGCCCTGTTGCAGTTGCAGCGCCTATTTCATTGTCTACAAATAAGCCAGAACCAATAATAGCAGAGTCTCCTACGCGGCCAGCCATTTTATAAGCCAAACCACTTGTGGTACAACCCCCAGAAATTGTTCCGTTTTTATCGATGGCAAGCATCCCTATAGTATCATGGTTTTCTATGTTGATAATAGGCTTGTATTTGGAGGTTTTTTTCCAGGTTTCCCAATCTTTTTTTGATTGCGCTGTCAATAGATTTTCTCTTTTAAAACCTTGAGAAACAGCAAACTCTTCAGCGCCAACACCGGCCAAAATAACATGAGGAGTGTCTTCCATTACCTTTTTAGCTACAGCAATTGGATGCATAATATTTTGCATACACAACACCGCACCATAATCTCCTTTTTCGTTCATAACACAGGCATCTAAAGTAACGCGCCCTTCCCTATCAGGGAGCCCTCCAAGACCCACAGATTGCCCCTGGGCATTTGCCTCCTCTACACCGCAACCAGCAATTACCGCGTCTAAAGCAGAGCTTCCATCTTCCATAGCCTGCCATGCCGTTTTTGTTGCCTGCTTTACACTCCAAGTAGCAATTACAACGGGCAGTAAAGAATTTGAAGCTAGCGCATCTTGTTTGTCTTTAGCAGTTTTTGAAGTAGCAGCAGTAGCTGCCAGGCTAGATCCTAGAGCAGTAATACCAACAGAACCAAGTGCTGCTTTTTGTAAAAAATTGCGTCTTTTCATAGTGTTATTTTATTTCTATTTCGTCTGTAAAAATCCAAGCTTTACCATCAAAAGGATGTCCTAGATGCCAAGAGGGTACATCTCCTAAATTTTTAGCCTTTAGCTTTACAAATTGTGCTTTTTGATTTGTTTTAAATACCACAGATTTTATAACAGCATCCTGGTTTGGTTTGGCTGCATCTATTTTTTGCACCCCAATGGAAGTAAAGTTTACACCATCTTTAGAAATAAAACACTCTACCTGTGTGGGATAAAAAATCCAGCTGCGCTGTTCTTGTAAAAAGTTGGTCTTAATTTCTGAAATAGTTTGCAGCGATCCTAAATTTACAATAGCATCTACATCCCTATCACTATATCCCTGCCAGGCACCCGTTCTAAAATCTAAGGCGCCTTTAATACCATCAATCAATGCGTTTTCTCCACTAGCGCTGTACTCATTAGCATATTGGGTGTTTAATGTAATACTCACGTTTGGGTCAATCTTAAAAAACTGTGTAGAGAGTACTCCGCTTTTTTTACCTTGTTTTTGGGCGTATGTTTTAATTAAAACAGATTCTGAAACAGCAATAGCAGTCTCATATTTAGTGAATTTTCCCTCATCTATGCTGTAATAAATGTCTGCATCTGCATCTGCAACTCCAAGGGTAATACGAGTGCTATTTTTAAAACTCACGGTACCCGAGGCAATAAAAGGAGTCAGTAATATTTGATTTTCCTGTATGCTAGTGACAGGAATTTGTGAGTCTTTTGTGCCCCAGGCACTTGGAGTGTTTGTCATTTCAAACACCAAAGTACCGCCAGAGATAATTTCTTGATGGTACAGATAACTTCTATCCAAAACCTTACCGTTTAATGTGGCAGACTTTATGTAAAAATTCTCCTTAGAAATACCATTGGCTTGCACCGTAAATTGCTTTGAATCCTCTAGATTAATGGTTGCTTTTTCAAACAAAGGAGAACCTATAATGTACTCATTACTTCCTGGAGTTACAGGGTAAAATCCAAGAGAGCTAAAAACATACCAGGCGCTCATTTGGCCGCAATCTTCATTACCACTAACCCCATCTGGGGTGTTTGAATATAATGTTGTTAAAATCTCTCTAACAATGCGTTGGGTATCACTTGGCCGATTCACAAAATTGTATAAATAGGCCATGTGGTGGCTAGGCTCATTACCGTGTACATACTGCCCTATGAGCCCTGTAATATCTGGTTGTTTACGCCCAGAGGTTTCTTGTTTTGCACTAAACAAATTATCTAAGTGTTTTGCTAATTTCTCTTTGCCACCCATTAATTGCATCAAGCCAGAAATATCTTGTGGCGCATACAAACTGTATTGCCATGCATTGGCCTCTGTGTAATTAAAGTTCACCTCATAAGGATCAAAAGGGCCAAACCAAGTGTTATTAAACCTTCCCTGCATAAAACCTGTACTGGGATTATACATGTTTTTATAATACTGTGCCCGCTCAGTAAATTGTTTAAACACTCCGGCATTACCCATTTTTTTTGCCATTTGAGCAATAGTCCAGTCATCGTAGGCGTATTCTAAGGTTTTAGAAACACTTTCGCTTTCCATTTCAACAGGAACAAAACCAACATCTTTATAAGAAGCCAGCCCTAGCTTATCTTGCATAGCACTGTGCACCATAGCCTCTAAGGCTTTTTTACTGTCATACCCAGAAATTCCTTTAAGGTAGGCATCTGCAATGACTGGTACTGCGTGATACCCTATCATACAACCTGTATAATTAGCTGACAGGTCCCAGATTGGCATGATACCTCCTTCGTCATATTTTGCTAAAAAGGTGTTTATAAAATCATTGGTGCGCTGCTGTTCTATAATAGTATACAAAGGATGAGCTGCCCGATAGGTGTCCCAGAGAGAGAACACAGTGTAGTAGTCAAAATCTTTTGTTTGATGTATTTCTAAATCCATCCCTCTGTAACGACCATCTACATCTTGATATATATTGGGGGCAATCATGGTGTGATAAAGGGCGGTATAAAAAGTAGCGAGCTTGTCTTTATTTGAGTCTTCAATAACAATTTTCTCTAATTGCTGTTCCCAAGATAGTGCAGCCTCTTTCTTGATGGTTTCAAAAGTTTTGGAACCAATTTCTTTTTCTCTATTTTTTTTGGCACCTGTTTGATCTACCGCAGAAATACCCACAGATACATACACTGGTTCATTGTTTGGGTTGATAAACTCTAGAGCGCATTTTCTAGCCCCTGGCATCCCTTTTTTTGGTGGAGATTGCAGCATATCTTTAAAGGGGTGAGACGTTTTTATGCTAAAAAACAAACGCTGATCTGTTGCCCATGCCTCTGAAAATCTAAACCCTTGAATTTCTGTATCTGAAATAATTTCAATAGAGGCATCCAAGACCTTGTCACGATGTAATAAATCTAGCATTAGCACCTGATTCTCCGGGCTTGGATAGGTGTAAAAATGCATTGCCGCTCTGGTGGTTGTAGTTAAGGCAACATCAATATTAGTGTCGTCTAAATGTACCTTATAATACCCAGGAGAAGCTTCTTCTTTTTGGTGAGAAAAGGAAGACCCATAGCCTTTTTGGCCATTAGCCCCATTATTGAAATTAATAGTACTTGTTGGCATTAATAAAATATCTCCGTAGTCACTAACCCCTGTGCCGCTAAGGTGGGTGTGGCTAAAGCCGTATATATAATTATCACTGTAATGATAGCCGCTACAGCCGTCCCAGCCGTCAAGGCGTGTGTCTGGACTTAGTTGAACCATCCCAAAAGCCATGGTTGCGCCCGGATAGGTATGTCCGTGACCACCGGTACCTATAAAGGGATTTACATAACTAGTTAAGGGTATATTGTTTGTGGAGGCAGGATGTATCTTTGTACGAGAACAACTCATCAGTACAAATATCACAAACAATGCAAAAAAAATGTTCTTCATAGACTTTTTTAAAGATCAGAAGATACAACAATCATTATAATTTTTAAGACCATATTCACACAAGAGCAAAAAAAATGTAATTATCTTTAACCTCAAAGAAAACCCTCACTATGCTACGTTGGATTATTCCTATTATTATATACATACTTATAGATGTTTATGCGTTTCAGGCCATAAAAACCATAAGTAAAAACCAATTTATACATGGGGTTTATGTTTTGAGCTCTTTGGTTATTTTAGTGCTATTTATATATGCTATCACCTCCCCTGAAGCTAGAACAAATCCAAAAATGATGTACTTCTTTGGGCTTTTCTTAGCTTTATTTGCGCCCAAACTCATCCTGATTATTGCACTTTTTGGTGAGGATGTTATAAGGTTATTTGTGGGCCTATTCTATAAAATTTCTGGAGGCAGTGATGCTTCTTTTATGGCCTCACGCCGCAAATTTGTAAGTACCCTAGCCCTTGGTATAGCAGCCATTCCTTTTACAGGGCTTTTATATGGTATGATTAAAGGAAAATACAATTATAAAGTATTGCAATACACCCTAGAGTTTGATGATTTACCTAGCAGTTTTGACGGCTATACCCTCACTCAAATTAGTGATATACATAGCGGGAGTTTTGATAATCCTGAAAAAGTAAAATATGCTGTAGATTTGGTAAACAAACAACAGAGCGATCTTATTTTATTTACCGGTGATCTAGTAAATAATGTTGCCCAGGAAATGGATCTCTGGAAAGACACCTTTGCCACTTTAAAAGCAAAAGATGGCGTCTACTCTGTATTAGGGAATCATGACTATGGGGATTATGTATCCTGGGAAACTCCAGAAAAAAAACAAGAGAATTTAAAGGCGCTAATCGCACTTCAAAAAGACATGGGCTGGGATGTACTATTAAATGAAAGTAGAACCATTAAAAGAGAACAACAGAGCATTAAAATTGTGGGAGTAGAAAACTGGGGAGAAGGAGGATTTAAAAAAGCAGGTGATTTAGATAAGGCCTGCCAACAGGTAAGTGTCCAAGATTTTACCATACTGATGAGTCATGACCCATCTCACTGGCAATCTAGGGTGAAACAGCATCCAAAAAACATACATCTTACCCTAAGTGGCCACACTCATGGTATGCAATTTGGAATTGAAATACCAGGATGGTTTAAATGGAGTCCTGTAAAGTATCGATATCAAAACTGGGCAGGTGTCTACAAGGAGTTTGGGCGTTACATAAATGTGAACCGCGGCTTTGGGTATTTAGGCTACCCTGGACGTGTTGGAATTTGGCCTGAGGTTACAGTAATCACCCTTAAAAAGAAGCCCAAAAGCGCGTAATCCTTGTTGTTTGGGTATAAATGTTATATTTGTATTATAATTAGTCCCAAAAAGAGAAACCTCATGTCAAAATTTGGAGAAATTATTGAAACCAACATTCCTGTCTTACTCGACTTTTATACGGAGTGGGATGATGCTTGTAAATCGATGCATCCTGTACTAAGAGATGTAGCGGCAGCCCTTGGTGATAAAGCCCGAGTGATTAAAATCGATGTAGAAAAAAACAGTGAACTTGCAGAAGCGCTTCGCGTAAAAGGCTTGCCGACACTTATGATTTATAAGCAAGGTGAAATGAAATGGAGACAAAGTGGAGAGCAAGACGCAAATACCCTAATTGGTTTAATACAAGAATACGTATAACCCCCCCCAGCAGTTACATTTCAGATTTAATACTACTGTTTTTTTAACATTGGCAGGGCCTTGCACTGCCATCCCATTTTAGTGCAGTGCTCCAGTACTTTTGGTAACGCATATTGAAGGTTTTTAAATGCCTTTAAACTATCGTGAAACACAACAATACTTCCAGGCTTTATATGTTTTAATACATTTTTAAAACACTGCTCTCCAGAGATTTGCTGATCATAATCTTTACTTAAAACACTCCACATTACTATGCTGTAACCCCCAGCGTGTAACACCTTTGCCTGTTTGGGGGTGATCCTGCCATAAGGAGGTCTAAAAAATGGCACAAAGCCAGGGAGGTGAACCTGCAAAACAGCTGCACATTTTTCAATATCTAGTATATAATTTTTTAAAGATGTTTTCCAACCATTGCAATGACTAAAAGTATGATTGCCAATACTGTGATCTGCAACAACTACTTTGCTGAATATAGCAGGATGTTTAGCTACATTATCTCCAATACAAAAAAAAGTAGCTTTGGCATGGTGGGCAGCTAATTGGTCTAACACCCATGGGGTTACCCCTGGAATAGGCCCATCATCAAAGGTGAGGTAAATCCCATTTTTAGTCTTGGGGTATTCCCAAATTTGTTTCGGGAATAACCGAGTCACAAATTTGGGTGTTTGTATCATGTGTTAGTTTTCAGAAAATACAATTAGTTATCTTGACTTTGTAATAATTCTTGTAATGAAGCCTCTGCGGGTATTTCTGAGTCTGAGTTTGAGGCAGATTGATCTTCTAATTCTATACCCTCATCTGGATTATAGAGGTATGGAAACAGCTTTATATAGTCATTAAATTTTACAGCCTGTGTAAGGGCATACTGCTTTGTGTCTTCAGCCAATAACACCGTAACAATAGCTCTGTAGCGCTCCATATCTGTGTATATCTCTCTGCGCATATCAATCTGCTCATTGGTCTTAAAACTACTGAAATATAGTAGTTTTTCTTGGTACACGACCGCTAACTGCTCGTATATTTCACGGGCTTTTTCTGGCTGGTTCACTCGGTAGTACATTTGCATGTAAGGCTCAAGTAAAGAATAGAAGGCAAAGATATCAACTGGCATTTTCTCCATGGCCAAATCTAGTATCTCACGGGCCTTGTCTAATTTGTTCTCTTTTAAAAGCGCTTCTGCAATACGGGCTAGGTTGCTTCTATAGGTTAAGCCGTTTCTGCGGGTTTCTATATCGTGATAAATAGCTGGATCTCCACTATTACCCCAGTCCCAATTTTTGACAATCTCATACGATTTATCTGCATCTACACGCCCCATATCAAAAGGATTGTCTTTATCTACTGGCGTTTTTATGGGCACTAATTTATATACCACTCCATCCATTTGCAGGTAATCCTTCATCCAAAGATAATCATCGTCTCCAAAGCTGCCACCACTAAAATAAATAGGGCGCTCCCAATTGTTATTGGCAATAATATCGAGCATTAAGAGCCTGTTTTTGTAGATAACTTCATCCTTTATTGTAACGTCTATGTATGGCACAATCTTGGCCTGATCTTTTAGAGAAACAACACCACTTTTAAGAACAGCCTCTTTGTTTACAGGTAGCCTAAAACTTTTTGTTGGAAAGGTATTAACTACCTGCCCGCTACTTGGTATTTGATACATGGTCCTAGGGTCGTCAGAGGCTACCCAATCCATCCAAACATTTATGTTTATACTATCTGTGCCAATTTCATTGAAAATAATATAATCTCTAGAGCCGTACTTATAATCATCATGAGTGAGTTGAGAAGGGATTGGTTCGCTGTCAAAGGCCTTCTTTTTCATGTCATCTATATACCAATCTGTAGCAAACAAAGCGGTGTTTACAACACGTACATCACGCCTATAGCCCTCAATATTTTGAAGGTACCAAAGTGCAAAAGTATCATTGTCTCCAATGGTGAAAATAATACCATTTTGGGCTATACTATCCAGGTACATGCGGGCCATAGATTGGGCCGTATATCTGTTTGAACGGTCATGATCATCCCAGTTTTGAGACACCATTAACACTGGAGCCCCTAGCATAGTTGCGCTCAAGACAATAGGTAGTGCTAGCTTAGGATTTATATATTCTTTTAAGATTTCATACAGCGCATACACTCCATAGCTAATCCATATGGCAAAAACATAAAAACTACCTACAAGGGCATAATCTCGCTCTCTAGGCTCAAAGGGTCTCTCGTTAAGATATACCTTTAAGGCCAGGCCTGTAAAAAGGAAAAACACCAAGAGTACCCAAAAGGTTTTCTTGTCATACTTGGCCAAAAACAGGATGCCTAAAAGCCCTATGAGTAGCGGTATGAAATAATAGGTGTTTCTTGCTTTGTTCTCTTGGGCGTCTGTAGGGATATTATTTTGAGGACCTATTAGCAGTTGATCCACAAATGGAATACCACTAATCCAGTTGCCGTGCAGCTTATCATACCTACCTTGAATATCATCTTGACGGCCTGCAAAATTCCACATAAAATAACGCCAGTACATATAACCAAACTGATACTCAAACATAAAGCGCATGTTGGTTAAAAACCCAGGTTTTTCTATGTCAAGATAGTCTCCAAAATTCTTTAAAAATTTGTCATAATCTTCACTATCTACAAGGCCTTTGTCATAGGCCTCCCTAAATTTTGCTACCTCATCTACAAGCAACTGCTCTGAGAGGTATTCTCTTTTAATTTCAAAATCTACAGCGCCCGTAATCTCCATGTAATTGGCGTTGTGCTCCAAACTCCACATTCTTGGTAAGAATGCTTTTTGACTGTCATCAAAATTTTGTTTGGCATTATTAATGTCATTTACAATAACATATTTTTTTGCGGTAAGATCTTTTTCATACTTGGGCTTATCATCCAAAAATGGATTATCCTCATCAAGCCCTACATAAGCCTCTGTAAAGAGTGGGCCATAAAACAGGTGTGTTTCTGGGTATTGCTCACGGTTGTAATAGGCTAATAATTCTCTAGCGTTGTTTGGATTGTTTTCATTAATAACCGTTCCTGCATTGGCCCTTATTGGTAACATAAGCCAACTAGAAAAACCAATAAATATAAACAGTACACAAAGCAGAAGTGTGTTAAGTTTTACAAAACTTTTGCTTCTAGTATAGCGCAAACCAAAATAAAATACCGCCAAAAACAGAAGTCCTGCAATGATGGTTCCAGAGTTAAATGGCATGTTTATTTGGTTGACAAAGAAGATTTCGGCAGCACTAAAAAAGCGCAAAGTCATGGGCAATAATAGTTTAAAAATAAACAGCAGTATGGCAACGGTAGCCACATTGGCAATCAAGAAATTTTTGACTGTAACTTTTTTATAGTTTTTAAAGAAATATAAAAACCCGATCGCAGGAATAGTTAAAAGTCCCATAAAATGAACTCCAAAAGAAAGACCAACAACAAAGGCAATTAACACCACCCATTTATCTCCTCTAGGGCTAAACATTTCACTCTCCCAGCGAAGGCCTGCATAAAAAAGCACAGACATAATAAAAGCCGCCATTGCATACACCTCTGCCTCAACAGCACTGAACCAAAAACTATCTGTAAATGCAAAACTTAGCGAGCCAACTACCGCGCTACCTAAAATAGCTATTTGGTTATTCTTAGTAAAAGTGTCATTGTTTTTAACCAAATTGGAAAGTAAAATAGTGACAGACCAAAACATAAATAAAATGGTAAAAGCACTAGCAAAGACCGACATTAAATTAATAGTCAAGGCAATATTTGTTGCCTCCATCGCAAAAATAGAGAAGAAGGCTCCCATTAATTGATACAAAGGTGCTCCTGGAGGGTGCCCTACTTCAAGGTTACTTGCGGTGGTAATATACTCTCCAGCATCCCAGAAACTAGCAGTAGGCTCAACGGTGCTCCAGTAGGTCAACAGGGCTATTGAAAAGACAAACCAGCCTAGAATAATATTCCATTTTTTGAATGTAAAAGACCCCATACAATAATACTTTTTTGGTTGTAGCGAATGTACTACTATTTCTAGTTTTTTTTAAACACAAATAGTAGATTATCATAGTTAACGTAACACCTTAAAGACTTATTTTATCACTGAAATATTAGAAGAATATTTTTTTACAAAAATTGCTTGTAGGGTATACAATTTGTTTTAAATTTGCATCCTCTAAAGCATCAATGAATTTTAATGTTTTATAAGACGAAGGTCTATACTCTTGGTAATGTCCCATGGTGTAATGGTAACACTCCGGTTTTTGGTATCGTCATTCTAGGTTCGAGTCCTAGTGGGACAACACAATAAAAAGCTTCTAGTTATAACTAGAGGCTTTTTTATTTTAACCCTGTGGCCAAGTATGGTTTAATTTATTTTACAAGGATGCGAGATTTTTTGCGCCCTATGTCGTCTATTGAATTAAGATACTCTCTTAAATAAAACTGGGGAGCTTTAATGTTAATCTTAAGCAAAACAAGGAGGTAGTGTGCTCGCTATTGTTAAGTTTGTATATAACCATTCAATTATAATAATTATGTTTTCATTTTCTAATAAAGTTGTTTTAATACTCTTTACACTTTTATTTGCCACCAACATAAAGGCACAAGACTTCCAAGGCCAGGCTTATTATTTCTCCAAAACCACCATGGACATGAGCCGTTGGGATAGAGGCGGAAAAATGAGTGAAGCACAAAAAAAGCAAATGGAAGCCAGAATGAAACCATGGCTGGAGAAAACATATATCCTTACATTTAATAAAGTAGAATCTATTTTTAAAGAAGACGAAAAACTAGAAGGAGGCCCAGGAGGAAGAGCTCCAAGCATGTGGGGAAGTAGTTTCTCTGCAGGGCTGCAATACAAAAACATTAAAGAAAAAGTGTTTCTGCAAGATCAAGAATTTTTCGGCAAACAGTTTTTAATCACAGAACAGATGACACCATATGCTTGGAAAATGGGATCAGAAACTAAAAAAATAGGACAATATACCTGCTACAAGGCCACAACAATGCGTCCATCTTCTGAGTTAAATTTTACCTCTACAAACAGACGCGACAGCGATAAGAAAAAAGAGAAAATCAAAAAAGATTCCATTAATGTAGCTAGCAAAGCAATTGCTATTGAAACGGCAGTTGCTGTAGCGGTAGTTGAAAAAGACAAAGAGCTGGTTGAAGAAGAAAAAGAGAAGATGGTTGAAGTTGTTGCATGGTACTCGCCAATGATTCCCGTAAGTCAAGGCCCTACAGAATATTGGGGTTTACCGGGATTAATATTAGAGCTTAGCGCCGGAAATACAACCATGCTTTGCAGTAAAATTGTAATGAATCCTGAAGAGAAAATCAGCATCAAACGTCCTACAAAAGGAGATGTGGTTACCAAAAAACAATACAATGAAATTATTACTGGAAAAATGCAGGAAATGAGAGACAATAGAGGCCGTGGTAGTAGAAAGTACTAAAATCTAGTATACTTAAAACAAAACATACAAACCTCTTACACAACCCTATGAAAACTTATCTTACCCTAGCCATTGTCTTAATTTCAAGTATTGGTCTCTCTCAAGTAAAACTACAAGGTGTGGTTAGAGACAGTCTAGGAACACCATTGGAGCTTGCAAATGTTATTGCAATTAACAAACAAAGTAGTGCTCTTGAATCTTTTTCTGTCACTACCGAAGATGGAAAGTTTTTGCTTTCATTGTCCAAAAATCAAACCTATAACATGCAGGTGAGCTACATAGGAATGAAAACTTTTGAACAGGAAATTTCTACTCAAGAACAAGACATCACAAAAGATTTTAACTTAAGTCTAGACAACAACCTAGACGCCATAGAGCTAAGCTATGAAATGCCTGTTACTGTAAGAGGTGATACGCTAATATATAATGCAGACTCCTTCACAAATGGATCTGAAAGAAAACTAGAGGATGTTTTAAAAAACCTACCTGGTGTAGAAATTAACGAAGATGGGCAGATTGAGGTAGAAGGAAAAGTGGTTAACAAACTTATGGTTAACGGGAAAGATTTTTTTGATGGAGATACCAAATTGGCCTCCAAAAACATTCCTTCCAAAGCGGTAGATAAAATACAGGTACTGCGTAATTACTCTGAGGTTGGGCAGCTAAGTGGCGTGACCAACAACCAAGATAATGTAGCGATCAATATCAAATTAAAAGAAGGAAAAGAAAACTTTTGGTTTGGAACAGTAACCGCAGGTGGAGGGAGTAGTGAAGAAGATGAGTTATATATTGCACAACCAAAACTCTTTTACTACAGCCCAAAATTTAGTCTTAATTTTATTGGTGATCTTAACAATACTGGAGAAACAGCATTGTCTAGAAGAGACATAAGAGGCTTTGGAGGAGGTTTTAGAGCCCCTAGCAACACAAGTGGAACAAGTATTAATTTGGGAGATAACTCCTTAAACTTTTTAACAAACCAAAAGGATGCCCTAGAGGTAAAAAATCAATTAGGAGCCGCTAACTTTAGTTACTCCCCCAGCCAAGCGCTAGATATTACTGGTTTTGCAATTTTAAACAGTAATAGCGTCACCTCAAGAGAAATTAGTTTTGTGCAATATACAGACAGTGATTTAGGAATTCCTGATGAGACCACACAGCAAACCAGCACACAACGCTCTGACCAAGGGCTGCTTAAGTTGAGTGCATCATTTCAACCAAATTTTGAAAACCAAATAGAGTATGATATTCTAGGTCGTCTCTCTAAAGATGAGCAAACACAAACAGAGATTTCTTCTGTTGTTGGACCCACTCAGCAAGTAGACCAGGTAAACCCCTATAGTATTACCCAGAGTTTAAAGTACTATTACACTCTTAATGAAAATAATATTTTTGCCTTAGAGGCTCAATATTTAAATAAGGATGAAGACCCTTTTTATAATGTTTTACTTGGTAATGACCCTACCAATAATGATTTAGCTCCAGAAGAGCAAGACGCTTATGACAGTACCGCTAGAGCCCTTGGACTCAATCAAAGTTTAAATAACTATGATCTAAACCAAGACAGGCGTATCAAATCAAACCAGCTAGACGCCAAGCTGGATTATTACAACATTATAAATAACAAAAGCAACATAAACCTTACCCTTGGAAGTATTGTTAGTAGGCAAGATTTTAACTCAACTATTTTTCAGTTTTTAGAAAATGGCGTCTTTTTTGAGCCAACACCTACCTTTAATCAAGGGAGAGCAATCAATGATACTCAGTATGATTTTAGTGATTTGTATTTGGGAGTTCATTATAGGTTTAAAGCAGGTATTTTTACTATTACTCCTGGATTTTCTGTACATGCATACTCTAACAAAAATACTCAGTTTGGAGTACAATATGGAGAAGACTTCTTT
>CBFHMO010000036.1:0-13850 GCA_965656925.1 Patiriisocius sp. | reverse complement strand
AAATAACATTGCTAATGCAGATGTTAACGGAAATGGTAACTACGGAGATTCTTACATCAGAAGATCTTCAGTGAACAATCATAACTGGTATGGATTCTTAGGTAACTTAAACTATGATGCTAATGAAAATTGGGATTTAAGTGTAGGTGTTGATGCAAGAATGTACACAGGAGATCACTTTAGACAAGTAAACGACCTATTAGGTCTTAACGGTTGGGTAGATAACTTTAGAACAGACAGACCAGATGATTACACATTTACTGAAGAGTATGATGCAAATCCATGGTCTGCACTTTTCAACTATGCAGATGAAGATAACAGAACTCAGTATGACTACAGCGAGAACATCAATTATGTTGGTGCTTTTGGTCAAGCTGAGTATGCTACAGATCATTTCTCTACGTTTTTCCAAGGAGCTGTGTCTACACAGTCTTTCCAAAGAACAGGACGCTTTACAGGTGCAGAGCGTGATGGTGGAGATGGTATTGCTTTAGATGGTCTTGGGGAGTCTGAGAAAATCAGTAAGCTAGGTTACAACCTTAAGGGAGGATTAGGATATTCTCCTAATGAGGCTAGTACATTCTTTGTAAACGGAGGATTTTACTCACGTCAACCATATTTAGACAATATTTTTGCAGACATTAGAAACTCTAACGCTATCGTGTCTCCAGAAATTGAAAACGAAGAAGTATTAAGTTATGAAGCTGGATACCGATACAATAAAGGAAACCTTCGTATTAATGTAGATATCTACAGAACAGACTGGGGTAACCGTTTTGTTTCAACTGGAGGTCAAACTACAGATGAGAACGGAGCAGATGTATTTTTTACAGACCGTTTTACAGACGTAACACAAATTCACCAAGGATTAGAATTTGATTTTGAATACCGTATGGATTCAGACGTTCTAAGATGGAGAGGATATGGATCTATCGGAAACTGGAAGTATGATGGAGAAACTCCTTTTACACGTCAAAACAATGAAACACTTGATTTTATTGAGTTAGATGAAAATACTTTAACCTTATCTGGTGTAAAAGTTGGTAGAGCTCCTCAAACATCATTTGGTGGTGGAGTTGTTTGGAACATTTGTAATGGACTTAGTTTTGATGCAGATTACAACATCTACACAGATTTATATGCTGCTATTGACGCAGATGATGTTGTTGAGGCAGCTCAAGAAGGAGAAAGAGCTCAGTCTGACAGAATAGATGGATACGGGTTATTTGACCTTGGTCTTACATACAAGTTCATGTTTGGTGGTAACAAGCTTACATTAAGAACAAATATGTACAATGCGCTTAATGAAGACTACATTACAAGACAAGATAACTTCGGTATAGGTCTTGGAAATGGAAGAACCTATAATGCTAGCTTGCGTTATAACTTCTAATCCAAATTACATATAGTATCATAAAGAGCCATCACATATGTGATGGCTCTTTTGTTTTTTTAGTACTTTTACTTTTCAATTAAAAATTTTAATATATGTATCAAGCCATTCAACACTTACACTCTTATTGGGCTTACCTTGTAGTTCTTGCTGTAAGTATAGCCACTATAAATGCACTTTACAGTTTTTTTTCAAACAAAGAGTACAGCTATAAAGATTTTAGACTTTCTTTATTTGCTTTAATTGTCACCCACCTGCAGTTTTTAATTGGGCTTGTATTGTATTTTGTGTCACCACTTGGGCTGCAGTCTATTTCAAACAATGGTATGGGAGCGGTTATGAAAGATAGTACCCTGCGGCTGTATGCTATAGAACATCCAACGGTAATGCTATTAACGGCAGTGTTTATAACCATAGGCTATTCTAAGCATAAAAAGAAATTAACCTCTGGTCCAAAATTTAAAATGCTGGCTATATTCTATACCATTGCGCTAGTGTTACTGCTTAGCAGAATTCCTTGGTCAAGTTGGCTGTAAAGCCATAGATTCCATAAAAAAAGCCACTATAGTATATAGTGGCTTTTTTTTGTGAGGTATTAAGTGGTACAGAATATGTTATTGCTCTTTTACAAGGTATACAAACACTGGAAAGTGGTCGCTATACCCTCCTGTGAAAGACCCGTTTCCGAAACTTCTGTAGGGATATCCTTTGTATTGCCCTTTTGAGTTTGCCAGATAAGATTTGTTGTAGATACCTGCCTTATAAAAACGATAGGAGGTATAGTCTTTCTTAGTGAATTCTGAGGAGAGTATCATTTGGTCAAATAAATTCCAACCATCTCTCCAAGCCAAGGTCCCTAAACCATTTTTAAACATGTCTTCCATTGGGTTGAATAGTTGTTTTGTACCCACATTCTCTCTTTTGTTTTTTGGCTGTAACACATCTCTAACACTAGGGCTTGTAGGATCATCATTAAAATCTCCCATGGTGATAATTTTAGCATACGGCTCTTGCACAAAAATAGAATCCATAATGTGCTTATTGAGTTTTGCTGCGCTAATTCTTTTTTGACGAGATCTTGCCTCTCCTCCACTTCTTGAAGGCCAGTGATTAACGATAAAGTGCATTTTTTCTCCATCTAGCATACCACTAACTACTAATTGATCTCTAGTGAAAATACGCTTTGTAGGGTCTACATTATCGTAAATTAACAGCTCATGTGCTTTGTAATTTGTTGGAGTAAATAATTTTTTCTGGTAGATGAGTGCCACATCAATCCCTCTTCTATCTGGAGAGTCAAACTGTACAATTCCGTATTGTTTACCCAAAAGTGCTTCTTGATTTACCAGATCTTCCAAAACCTTTCTGTTTTCTGTCTCACAAAGACCAACTATTGCTGGCGCAGTACCGGTTACATCTGCTCCAATTTCACTAATAACCTTGGCCATGTTTTTAAGTTTGGCTTGGTATATTTCATCTGTCCAGTGGTCTTTCCCGTCTGGAGTTCTATCATCATCGTAGGTGATAGGGTCATTTTCTGTATCAAAAAGATTTTCAACGTTATAGAAGGCAATGGTGTTTACCTTATACTGTTTTTTTTGTTGAGCAAAACCGATGCTTGAAACAAGGAAAAGTGCAATAAAAAATTGTTTAGTGTAATGCATTTATTTGATATATTAGTAATGTGTAAAAGAGCACATAATTATTTAAACAAAAGTAATTAATTCCTTTGAAAAATGTACATTTGTTCAAAAGTGATAATAATATATTAAAGAGAAGGTTAAATTCTCAACAAACATTTAAAATTTCGGAATGAAAAAACTCATGTTAACTTTTTTTACTCTCTTGTTTTTTGCAAGCACAGGTTTTGCACAAACTGCAGTAGTAAAGGGACGCGTTGTGGATAGTAATTCAAGTGATGTCATTGTGGATGTGGCCATTAGCATTAAAGCTAGCACATTTAGTACCGTGACAGACCCTGAAGGTCTTTTTGTTATTCAAGGTGATGCTCTACCTCAAGGAGAGCAGGTGCTTTTAGTTTCAAAGGCTGGCTATTACACACAAAGAATCCAACTCACCATACAAAATGGAGAGACATTAAATTTAAACACCATTTTATTAGAGGTTGATCTTTCTCTTACAGAAGCTCAAATTGGTATTATTAGCCTTTCTGATAATGAACTGGATGAGGATGATGGATCGTCCTTTAACACCTCTGGGCTATTACAGGCTTCTAGAGATGCCTTTTTAAATGCCGCTGCTTTTGATTTTAGCGCAACATTCTTTAGACCAAGAGGTTTAGATAACGCCAACGGTAAGGTACTTATCAATGGTCTTGAAATGAACAAGCAAATTACAGGACGCCCACAGTGGGGTAACTGGGGTGGCCTTAATGATGTGCAACGTAACCGTGAATTTTCAATGGGACTAAAGGCTAGTGATTATACCTTTGGAGATGTTGCAGGAACCACAAACATCATTATGAGAGCTTCTCAATACCGCCAAGGGGGTCGTGTTTCTTATGCTTCTTCAAACAGAAGTTACGAAGGCCGAGTTATGGGAACCTACAATAGCGGGCTTAACAAAAATGGCTGGGCATATGCCGTTTCTGCAGCACGTAGATTTGGTGATGGAGGATATCAAGAAGGTACCCTGTATGATTCAAACTCATTCTTTGCCTCTGTAGAGAAAAAAATAAATGACAACCATAGTCTTAACCTAACGGCGTTTTATACGCCAAATAGAAGAGGAAGGTCTACAGCTATCACCCAAGAGCAAAGAGAGCTTAAGGGGATTCGATACAACCCAAACTGGGGGTATCAAGATGGGGAGATTAGAAATAGCCGTATCAGAGAAATAGAAGAACCTATTTTTATGTTGAATCACTACTGGAACATTGGTGAGAAAACAACCTTAAACACAAACATTGGCTACCAAACAGGAACAATCAACAATAGCCGTATAGATAATAACGGGAACCGTAACCCGTCTGGTAACTACTACCAGAGAATGCCTAGTTATTTCTTGCGAGATGCAAGCCCTACACCTTACCAGTACCAACAAGCGTATTTGGCAAGAGAAGAGTTTGTAAACGACGGGCAAATTCCTTGGAACACATTATATGATGCAAATTTAGATTCTCAAGGGAATGCCTTAAGAGCATCTTATATTTTGCAAGATGATGTAAGTAAAGATACTCAAGTGCAGTTTAGCTCAATTCTTTTCTCTGAGCTAACCAGTAATATTACCTTAAATGCTGCTGTAAATTATAGAAGCCTAAAAAGCGAAAACTACGCACAGGTTCGTGATTTACTTGGGAGTAATGGATTTTTAGATATTGATACTTTTGCAAATTCAGAATCTGGAGATGGTGCTGGAG
The DNA here is from genome assembly GCA_965656925.1 of Patiriisocius sp. Lineage (GTDB taxonomy): Bacteria > Bacteroidota > Bacteroidia > Flavobacteriales > Flavobacteriaceae > Patiriisocius. The sequence goes on along the minus strand of CBFHMO010000036.1, from coordinate 9,078 downwards.
ATTTGCAATCTAACATCGCGCAAAGTGATGTGCGTAATCCAAACCGTATTGTAGGTGAGGGGGATCGTTACAAGTATAATTTTGATATAAATGCAGATGTTATGTCTGGATTTGCGCAAGCTCAATTTAAATACAGTAAGGTAGATTTTTACCTAGCTGGTAGTTTAGGTGCAACTAATTACCAACGTAATGGTTTGTATGAAAACGGAAATTACCAAGGAGGGAACAATTCATTTGGAGAAAGTGAAGCCTTAAGCTTTAGCACTCTTGGTCTTAAAGGGGGTGCGGTATACAAGCTAACAGGGCGACACCTTATTGATGTAAACGCTGGGTATTTAACAAAAGCACCAAGTATTAGAAACTCTTTTAGTAATTCTCGCCAAAACAATAATGTTGTAGAAGGCTTGGTAGAAGAGAAAATTCAAAATCTAGATGTAAGTTACATCTTCCGCTCTCCTATTTTAAAGGCAAGAGTCACTGGTTTTTATAATGCTATGCAAGACCAGACAGATATCAACTTCTTCTTTACAGAATCTATACAAAACGAAGATGGCGGAGGAACTTTTGTACAGGAGGTACTCACAGGTATCGAGTCTAGAAGAGCAGGAGCAGAGATAGGTATTGAGGCTCAGGTAACCCCTACAATTAAACTGAAGGGTGCGGCATCAATGGCGCAATATGTATTTACCAATAATCCAAATCAATACTTTACAAGTGATGATTTTGAGGGTCCAAAAAGATTGGGTGATGGAACCACTAAAATGAAAAACCTACACATTGCAGGAGGTCCAGAAAACGCATTTCAGTTAGGTTTTGAGTATCGTGATCCAAACTTCTGGTGGTTTGGTGTTACTTCAAACTATTTCTCAAACGCTTATATAGATGTAAGTAGCCTGCGTAGAAACGATAATTTTGCTACAGACACAGATAATATTGGCTACAATGACTATGACCCTGCAACGGCAAGAGAATTATTAAAACAAGAACAGTTTAATGATTACACGCTTGTAAATGTAGTGGGAGGAAAGTCTTGGAGAGTTGATGGTTATTATATTGGATTTTTTGCAACAATAAACAATGTTTTTGACCAACGCTACAGAACAGGTGGTTTTGAAGATTCAAGAATTGCAGATTATCGTGGTATGGTTGAAGAATCAAATAGAGATACACCGGTATTCGGAAATCGCTATTTCTTCGGAAACGGAACTACATATTACTTAAACCTTTACGTTAGATTTTAATAAAAAATAGATAAACACAATACAAATGAAAAATTTCAATTTATACAAACTAGTAATGCTGTTGATGGTAACAGTAGGGATAGTATCATGTGTGCAAGATGATGATTTTGAAACACCAAACACTATCGTTGTGGCTCCAACCCTAGAGGGAGAAGTGCTAACAATAATGGGTATTAATAGTGCCTTTGAACAATTGGTTGCAGATGCAGCAGATGACCTTGGTGTAGATCCTGGAGACTTTAACTATGAAGATACTCTTGCAGAGTTAAGAGAAACAGAAAAATTAACCTTTGAGACAGATTTTATTACCTATGTAGAAGGGTATGTAATCTCTAATGATCAAGCAGGAAACTTTTTTGAAGAAATGATCATGCAAAATGCACCTGCTGATCCTGTTAGTGGTATTAAGGTTTTAATAGACGTAAACCCATTATTTATCACCTATGAAGTAGGTAGAAAAGTATATGTACGTCTAGACGGTTTAACCGCTGGATATGATTCTGGAGTATTAACACTTGGAATTATTGATGTAAATGACCTTGGTAAAATTGGAGAATCTCAAATGCCAGACTATGTAATTAGAGATGCGGTTGTTGAGACAATGGTTGCTAAGCCTTTACTGTTCTCAGAATTTACAGATGCCAACACTAACTTATTAGTGGAGCTTGCTGATGCTCAGTTTAACCGCAACGAAGTGTTAGGCGATGATCGCAAAACCTATGCTGGTGAACCAGGAGATGAGTTTGACGGAGAGCGTATTTTAGAAAGCTGTGAAGAGGGTGGGAGTGTTATTTTTAGCACAAGCACATTTGCAGACTTTAAATCATTCTTGCTTCCTCAAGGAAGAGGTTCTATGGTAGGAATTTTAACAAAGGATTTCTTTGGAGAAGTATTTAATGTTGTGATTAATGACCCATCAGATATTAATTTTGACAATGAGAACAGATGTGATCCAGAAACATTCAATTGTGATGGGCCAAGTGGAGGCGGAGCAGTATTCTATAGTGAAAACTTTGAAGGGTTTGATTCTATTGAGGCCTATGTAAGTGCAGGCTGGACAAACGTAAATGCAAGTGGCGGAAACGAAGTATGGGAGATTGGTAACTTTGACAACAATAACTATGCTCAAGTATCTGGATTTAGTTCTGGAGAAGACATTATTGACACTTGGCTTGTAACACCAGCCATTGATATGGATACAACTACAGAAGAGGAATTGACCTTTAATATCCAATCTGCCTTTGATAACGGAACCATTTTAAGTGTGTTAGTTTCTACAGACTTTACTGGAGATGTAACTACAGCTACTTGGAATCTTTTAGACGCTTCTATCCCTACAGGACCAGAAAGTGGCTTTGGAGACTTTTTCCCATCAGGGGCAATCAATGTTTCTTGTGTTGACGGTATGGCTCATATTGCCTTTAGATACCAAGGAAGTGACCCAACAGCAACCACACGTTACCACATTGATGATATCGTGATTACAGGAAACTAAGAACATCTTTTTATACATAAAAAACACCCCTGATACTTCAAGGGTGTTTTTTTTTAGTTTTTTTAAACAAAAGGCGGCCCTTTTTGGGTTGCTACTACATATTTGTTATTAAATATATGTCACTACTTGTGTATGTTTTTGAGAGACATACCCCATTTTTGTTGTTTCAAAAGCCAATTATTGTAAACCCAACGATGATAGTTTACCCAGACACACCTCTTAGTACACACTAATTCATAATAGCTCTCTCTTCTCTCTCTCAACAAAAATCGATGTAGGTAATCTCTAGCATAGTTCACCCTAAACAATGCCTTGTATAAAAGATTTTAAGAGGCGTTTAACAAGTCTAACCCCACATATTTCCCAAGTCTATGTTTGCAGGCTTAAGGCCATGCATATAGCTCTTAAAACAAAGCAAGACTTTGGTGCATTTAGATGCAAAACTGATTATATAAAAAATCCCTAAACAATTTGTTTAGGGATTTATAGTAAGGTGCGCTTTTTAGAAAAGCGGGGATGAGATTACCTTTTTACAATGGTAAACTCAGACCTTCTGTTTATTTGATGCTCTGCTTCACTACAGGTATCACCACAAGAAACTTTAGGTTGCGACTCTCCAAATCCTTTACCGCTTATTCTTTTACTGCTTATACCTTTTGATATAATGTACTGTACCGTAGACTGGGCACGAGCTTCAGACAAGGTAAGGTTGTAAGAGTCTGTAGCTCTGCTATCTGTGTGAGATCCTACTGCAATAACCATCTCTGGATATTTATTCATCACAGCAACTACTTTGTCTAACTCAAATGCCGCTTGAGGCTTAATGTTTGATTTATCAAGATCAAACAAGATTGGGTTTAAAACAATTTGGTCCTCAACAATAATTTCTTCTATTGGCTTTAGTGCAATAGTTGCAGAAACTTTCTGGTCATTTGCTGAAGCTACTTTGCTGGCACCACTCTCATAATCTGCTAATACTGCTTGCAGTTCATGTGGTTGGTCACAGGCTGCTTTAAAAGAAACCATGCCATCTACATTAGATGTCTTACTAGATAATCTATTACCCATGGTGTCATATAAATCTACACGCGCTCCAGCAACTGCAGCGTTTGTGTTTTCATTTATTACAAGCACCGCAATAGTTACCTCACAAGGAATTTCTACTGCCGCTACCATGTATATATCATCACTACCTAGACCGCCCTCTCTGTTTGAAGAAACGTACCCACTTTGAGTTGTTGGATCGTATTTGTATGCAAAATCATCTGCAGGGCTGTTCACTCCGTTCCCTAAATTGTTTACAACACCAAAACCATCTCCTTGGGCCTCTGCATAAAACACATCAAGCCCACCAATGCCCATATGGCCATTACTAGAGAAATATAAAGTACCATTACTATCTAAGAATGGAAACAGTTCTTTTCCTTCTGTATTGATATTATCTCCCAATCTCTTTGGAGTACCTAGAGATCCATCACTGTTTATGGCAACCATATATATATCAGAACCTCCTTTACCACCTGGCATATCACTTACAAAATAGAGTGTCTTACCGTCTTGGCTTAAGGCTGGATGTCCTGTAGAGTACTCATTGTTGTTAAAAGGTGCAGAGACTACTCCAGACCATCCTTTACCATCAATATTCTCTGCGTAGTATAGGTTGATTTGATTGATCCCATTTTCAGATTTGTCATAATCTCCTTCAAAGTAGTCGTTACGATCAAAATACATGCGCTTTCCATCTGCACTAATTACAGCATTAGACTCATGGTATTTTGTGTTTACATCACCACTTAGTAGCTCAGCATTTTTAATAGTTCCGCCTACGTTTGTTGCTTTGTAGATTTCAAGATATGGCTCTTCATTCCATTGGTATTTTTTGCGAGAGGTATTTCTTCCAGATGCAAAGTAAAAATCTTTACCGTATACAATTCCTCCAAAATCTGCATATTCACTATTTATATCCTCCATGTTTGTAGCGGTGTAACGCGCCATGTCATCCATGATTTTTGGAATATAATTAGGGTTTTTCATAAACTCCCTCACCCGGGTGTCATTAGGACTTAGCTTTGCAAAGTTTTTCATCCAAGTGTTGTAATCACTAAATTTACCGTTTGCTTTTAAGCTTTGCGCATAGTTGTAAATAGCTTCTGGATTTGCATCCTTAGACTTGGCTACTCTTTTGTAGTACATCTCAGCCTTTTTTGTGTCGTTTATGAAGTAGTAGCAATTTGCCAGTCTTTCAAAGACATAAACATCTGTAGTACCTCTTTTAAGGACTTTTTGATATGCTTGGGCAGCATCTGTATATGCTAATCTATCATATAGGTTATCTGCCTTTTTAGTTTTACTATTTTGAGCTGAAACAATTGTTGTAGAAACAGCGATAAGTAGAAGTATGGTATATATTTTTTTCATTTTCAATGAAATTAAATGTTGTTAATTAGAAATATCTTGGTGAACGTAAAGTACGCTTGTTAGTAAATAGATCAAACGTTAGAATAATTTCGTGTGATGATGGAGCTACAAAATTAATATCTGAAGTAACTGCATCATAGGCGTATCCTATACGAAGTTCTGGTAGGACTTGAAACCCAACAAGACCACTAAATGAGTCATCTACTCTGTAAGAGACACCCAATTCAAACTTTTCGAAAAATAAGGCATTTAAGTTAGCGTCAAAAGAAACTGGAGTTCCAAAAGCAGACTTAACCAAAACAGAAGGCTTTAACTTCGTGTTTTCTGAAACTTGAAAAACATACCCTGCAGTACCAAAGAAGTGATTCACCTCAGATCCAATTTGTGTTCCGTTTGCATCCAGATGAACAGAGTTTAACATGTTAGGCACCGATACACCAACGTAAAATTTCTCTGCATATAAAAAAGCACCTGCTCCAATATTTGGATATACACTACTAATGTCTTGACTAAAAAATGGATCATTTTGATCCTGCAGCTCTAAATCTACCAAACCTACATCATGAAAAGTAGCTCCGGCTTTAAGGCCAAGTGCTAATTTTGTAGTTGGGCTTAGTTGGAGTGTATATGAAAAATCTGCAAACACATTGGTTTCATTTACAGGTCCAAGTTCATCCTTCACCGCAGAAAAACCAACTCCAACTTTATCATTTAATGGACCGTGTCCAGAAAAAGTAAATGTGGTTGGCGCTCCATCCAAAGCGGCCCATTGTGACCTATATAAAGAGGTAAAGGAAATGTTCTCTTTAGATCCTGCATAGGCAGGATTTACAACATTCATGTTGTACATGAATTGTGTGTATTGAGGATCTTGCTGCGCATTTGCCTCTTTGGAACAAAGTAAAACACATAATAGTAGTAATGGTATTGATAGTATTTTTTTCATTTCTGTGGTGTTTATTTTATATTGATTGTATCAAGAATACGAAAGTTCTAAAGCCCATAGGCCTAATACAAGTTCATCTTTATATAATATTAGTTTTTCTCTCTATTGATGTAAACCCATCCAGTATAGCTAGATCCAAATACAGGATCTTCTCCATTTAGTCCTAACACATAGTAATAGGTTCCTGTTGGTAATTCTTCTCCGTCTGTGGTTTGTCCTCCCCACTGGTTTGAGTAGTTGGTAAACTCATACACAGCGGTTCCGTTTCTGTTAAATATCTGGAAAGAATTAATTCCTGTTCTATTGTTCAAGAAACTAAGATCCAGCACATCATTAAGGCCATCTCCATTTGGAGAGATACCTTGAGAAATAACACAGTTTTCATTATCTGTATACAGAGATACATTTACAACAGCAGTTCCCATACAGCCATCGCTGTTTGTAACTACCACGCTATATTCTTGAGTGGACGCACCGTCTTGCGATAATATAATAACTAAGGTGTTTTCTCCCTGGTCAGGAATTAATGTTCCATTTTCAAACCATTGGTATGTTACACCAGCATCACTAGAGTTTGCAGTAATAATAGTTTCAAAATCTGGACAAACATCAAAATCTTCATTAAGTGTTACCACTACTGGGTCTGAAATAACCACAACAATATCATCTGTAACAACACAACCATCAACGGTAGTAATCTCAAGAGAGTAAGTACCACTTTGGTCTACAATTATAGTAGTGTCTGTAGCACCTGTGCTCCATAAAAAACTAGCCCCTTCACTGTCTCCAGAAATATTTGGAACAATTTCAAAGTCTTCGCTATCACAAAGGGTAACATCTTCTCCTAAATCTAGATCTGGAACTGGCTTTACCACTACCTCTATACTAACGGTAGTTTCGCTACATGGCGGGATAGAAATTGTTACGGTGTAAGTGCCAGACTCTAAAGGAGTAAATACTGCATCTGTAGACACTGTAGTGCCACCCGCATTTTTCCAATCATAAGTTACTGTGTCAAGGTCTACACCACTATTTGTTGGTGTTGCATCTATAGCGGCCGCATCTTCATTGGCACACACATCTAATTGTGATGGCAAATTAGTTGTTATTACTACAGGCAATTCAACAATCAAATCAAAAGATGTTGTTGTGAAACAATCTTCTTGATTTAAACGCTGTACCCTTGTGTAAATAGTTTCAGGGTTTACCGTGTTTTGATATGCAGTAGGTGTCGCTATTGGGTTGTCTCCCGAGTCTGCATCTTCTTGAGAGGCATGAAATGTGATTTCAAAATCTGCAGCGTTTTGACCATCTAGTATCTCTACAATCTGAGAGGTAAGATCAAAGGTTGCCACATCACTTCCTGGGGTGTCCTCACAAGAGAACATATCCATAGGATCTTCTATGCTTGGCGAGGTACCTTCTGCACGAATTCTAATATCATCTATGGCAATGTCGTTTCCACATACACCAAAAATATCATTTAATAAAACCACCTGGATTGTCGTGTTGTCTCCAGGATTAAATTCTAGAGAATATCTAATCCAGTTTGGGTTTGCACCATTTGGCACATTTCCTGTTGTGCTTGTTGCCAGAACAGTACCCGCTGCATCTTCGATTTGATAAATAATTCTTGAGTCTATCCCTGTTCCTGAACAGATATTAGTATCAATATCATACATGGTTGTCATTGCAAAATCAAAAATATGAGAGGTGTTTGCCGTTACGGCGATATCTCTTCTATATACTTCAATTTGAGATGGTTGGTCAGAAATATCAAAGAAAATAGCTCTACCATTGGTGTCTCCACTAGTATTGTCTTCCATACCCTGGTGCCATCCAAAATTAAGACCTGTTGATATGTTTGTTACAGCATATTGGTTAGGATTTAATTGTGTAGTGGCATTAAATTCTAAAGGTGTAAAAGGGTGCGTAGTTCTACCCACACCAGTTCCGAAATCTTCTAAGAATGCATCATCTGTACAATCAAAAGGAGAACATCCAGATTCTTTGGTTACCGTTATAGTATCTGTAAGTTCATTAAAACTTCCGTCAGGTAATTCTACCACCAGTGCCGCAGTATAAACGGTTGTTTGATCTGGGCATACTGTAAAGACAGGGTCATTACTTAGTACGTTTCCGGCAGGATCTCTCCACTCAAACACACTTGCGTTTGTAACAGGGCCTCCATTAGGAACAAATCGCCAGTTCTCATTGGTTACCTCCCATGTGCCAACATTTCTGTCTTCTGGAACACTAAATTCTGTAAGGTTGTTTCCTTGCATTCCTATAACTGCAAGACCATCATTCCAGGTATCACATACAGGCTTATTGATAATGTTTACATCAATTACATTTAATGATTCATACAATAAGATTTGCTGCGTTGTCAAAAGCTCATTACACCCAAATTGAGGAACTGCATTAAAGTTCAGTACAAAAATTCTAAAGGGAGCATCACCTGTTACAAAATAATTAATTCTGTCTGCCGTTGCCGGTGCAACCGCAGGGTTGATATCATGATAAGCTCCAAATATTGTGTTTAAAGGATAGTTGGCGTCGTTGGTAGGGATCTGGTCCGCAGGATCCATGTTCCACCCGTTATAATTACCAGCAAGAGCAGCATCAAAAGAAAGCTGGCCGTTTGCTCCTGCTACAACATTTGTATATGAGTTGCCATAGAAATTAAATTCAAAAGGTAATGCAATCAAACCACTCCAAACATCATCAATAGTAAGGTTTGTTGGTGCTCCACCAGTAATAGCAGGCAGATCACAAATCGGGCCTTGAATTTGGTAAGAGGTAGTATCTAGATTTGGCAAGGCTATATAATCTGCAACCAAATCTGTACAAAATGTTTCACAATCAATAAACATATCAAATCCAGCATCCAATACATCACAACTTCCTTGTGCTTGACACTCAATAACGCCACTTGTAAAATCACAATTTAAATCTCCAGTTTCTACAGTGAAGCT
>CBFHMO010000035.1:0-14693 GCA_965656925.1 Patiriisocius sp. | reverse complement strand
TTCTATTACCTTACTTCAAAAAAAACAAATAACATGTGCCTGTCTTGGAACGGTTTTAAAACTCCCCATGACCCAAGCCACATTTATTGAAAATAGCGTCATGATTTTCATGGCCACATTCATCTTATTAACACATTATATATAATGAAACATATTTTATTCTTATTACTGGTTGCTCCGGCACTGCTTTTTTCACAACAAAAAGTATCTGGCAGCATTTTAGAACTACAAAATAATAAAGAAGTACCCTTGCCTTTTGCTAATGTTTTTTGGCTTAACACACAAGTTGGAACTGTCACTGATTTCGACGGAAATTTTAACATTGAGTTTTCGTCTGAGTATTCAAAATTAGTGGTAAGCTACGTGGGCTATACCACAGATACTATCTCGATTACCAACCCCAATACGTTTGTAAAACACGTATTAAGGTCTAAAGGAACTTTAGATGAAGTGGTTATAACTTCAAGAATTAAAGCAACCTCTAGGTCTTATCTCCAGGCAGAAAACGTGATTAATATTTCTAGTGCAGAGCTTTTAAAGGCGGCATGTTGTAATCTTTCAGAAAGTTTTGAAACCAATCCATCTATAGATGTAAACTTTGCAGATGCTATAACGGGTGTTCGCCAAATAAGAATGTTAGGATTAACCACACCCTATACTGTAATTACCACTGAGAACATACCTTCTGTAAGGGGCGCTTCTCAGGCCTATGGGCTTAGTTTTATACCCGGAACATGGGTAGAGAGTATACAAATCACTAAAGGGGCAGGGAGTGTTGTAAACAGTTTTGAAAGTATTGCAGGACAGATTAATGCAGAGCTGGTAAAGCCAAGTACAGATAGTAAATTATTTGTAAATGCTTTTGGTGCTTTGGGCGGTAGGCAAGAATTAAATGTTCACCTAAACACAAAACTTACAGATAATTGGAGCACTGGGGTGTACCTTCACGGAAATGCCAGAGATAAAAAAAATGACCGAAATGAAGATGGATTTCTTGACAACCCGCTGGCCAAACAAATGAATTTTATGAACAGGTGGCAATATGCAAATCCTAAAACAGGTGTTGTAAGTTTTATATCTCTTAATTATTTAAAAGATGATAAGCAAGTTGGGCAAACAGGTTTTGTACCAAATCGAGATCGTGGCACTACCAATTTTTGGGGAGGAGAGATGGATACCCAGCGTGCTGGGTTCACAGCCAAGGTTGGTTATGTAACTCCAAGTGCGCCTTATCAGTCTATTGGTTTACAAGTGGCTGGAAATAGGCATGAGCAAAATTCTTATTTTGGATTACGTGACTACAACATACAGCATGATAGTGGGTATGTAAGTGGTATTTTTAATTCCATCATTGGTGATTCTAGGCATACTTTTAAAACAGGTATTACGGCAACCTATGATGATTATAAAGAACTAGTAGAGACCACAACCTATGACAGGACAGAACAGAGCCTTGGAGCTTTTTTTGAATACTCATTTGATGATTTAGAGAATTTTACCATGACAGCTGGCCTGCGGATAGATGCCCATAATTTATTAGGCACCTTTGTTACCCCAAGATTTCATGCGCGTTATACCCCTTGGGATAAAGCGGCCTTAAGAGCTTCTTTTGGTAGAGGGAAACGCAGCGCTACTATTTTTACAGAAAACCAATCTCTTTTTGCCACCTCCAGAGCTATCTCTATCACAGATAATGGTGGGCCTATTTATGGACTGAATCCAGAAATTGCCTGGAACTACGGCCTCTCTTTTTTACAAGGATTTACTGTGTTTGATCGCAAGGCTGAGGTGAGTATAGATTTTTTCAGAACAGATTTTCAAAACCAAGTGGTTGTAGACTGGGAAGATCCTAACCAGATACGTTTTTACAATGCACAAAATGCCACTACTGCCAATAGTCTTCAAATAGACTTGAGCTATGCTATATTAGAGCGTTTAGATTTCAGAACAACCTACAAGTACTATGATGTACAAACAGACTATGTCTCTGGAAGATTAACCAGACCTCTTACTCCAGGACATCGTTTTTTTGCAAATCTGTCGTATGAGACACAACGCTATAACCAGAGCCAATGGAAATTTGACGCAACATACAATTGGTTGAGTTCTCAACGCCTCCCTAGTACTCAAGCCAACACAGCTGCCTACAGACTTTCAGAGAATACTCCTGCTCTTGGAACCTTAAATGCGCAAATCACTAAAGTTTTTAGCTCTAAGTTTGAAATATACATAGGGGCAGAGAATATTACAGATCAAAGGCAAGACAATCCAATTTTGGATGCCCAAAACCCTTTTGGTTCAAATTTTGACACTACCTTTGTATATGGTCCAATTTTTGGAAGTAATTATTACGCAGGATTAAGATATAACATTAACTAAAATTTAAACAATATGAAAAAAGTAGTAGTAGTATTAATGCTTCTTATGGGAGCCACTTCATTTGGGCAAAATAAAAATGAAAAAGCAGTAATTACCGTAGACGGCGTGTGTATGATGTGTAAAGTTCGTATAGAAAAAGCTGCTATAAAGACCAAAGGAGTAAAGTCTGCGGTTTGGAATCTAGACACAAAAGAATTGCGTGTAATTTATAATGAAGAAAAAACAACTTTGGCTTCTATTAATGCATCTGTTGCCGCCGTTGGTCATGATACAGAGCAAATAAAGGCTACAGATAAGGCATATGCAAGTGTACATCCCTGCTGTAAATACAGAGATGATAGCGTACAAAAAGATCACACTATGGACAATTAATTTTTAGCTACATATAGTTTCTTAAAACCACTTTTTTTTGAAAGTGGTTTTTGTATTTTTATACCATGAAATTAACACCAAAAATTTTACTATACATTATAACAGTAGTGGTTGTTGTTGCGGCCATTGTTTGGGAGTATTACATGCAGCAGTGGCTGTCTTATCAAATAGATGATGGCGCAGATGTACTTCGGGTTGACCTTTTTGTAATATGGCCAGTGGTCCTTACCTTAGTTGGGGTGTCTTTATTTAGGATACTTGAAAATAGAAAATAAAAAAAACAGGCTACACTTAAGTGTAGCCTGTTTTTTTAATGCAAAAAAACTAAAAAATTAATTCTCTTCTGTTACTTTTTGTACTTCTAATACTTCTACAACTGAGTCTGTAGCTACTTCTACTGCTTCTCCAACTGAGTCTGTAACGGCTTCAACTGCCTCTGTAGCTTCAACTGCTTTTTCTTCTACTACTTCAACTGCTTCTTTAGTTTTGTCTGTGGTTTCTCTACAAGATGTTACAGAAACTATTAACGCTAGTGCAGCAAATGTTGTGATTACTTTTTTCATGATGTTTTTTTTAAGTTTAGCCATAAATATACTTTAATAATTAACAATATAAGTTATTAGTAGTTTTATTTTCAATGTGTTATATGAGATTAATGATGTGAGGGACACCTGTTATGGAAATATTCCTTTTTTTGGAAGATTTCCGAATAAAATATTGGATATATTCCAAAAAAATGTATATTTGAATATGGACACAAAATTATCTATAGAAGCCAGACGGTTTAAAAAAGTACGTGAAGAACTCAATCATACCCAGCAATACTTTGCTGAAATTCTTGGTATTGGTGCTACTACAGCAGATATAGAAAGAGGTAAAACCAAATTATCTGGGAAGGTAGTTATGGAGCTTTTACGTCAATTTAATATAAATCCTTTGTGGTTGTTTGGAGAAAGTTACAATAAGATTGTCAATATTAATGGTGGTGATGTAAGCCCAAAGGTAATCACCCTTGATGTAGATCAAAATGATACCATCGCTTTGGTGAATCAAAAAGCAGCTGCAGGATATCCTCATAATGTTCAAGATGTAGAATGGTATGAAACCTTACCTGCATTTAATATACCTCTTCCCCAATACAGAAATGCAACCTACAGAGGTTTTCAAGTAGAAGGAGATAGTATGTTGCCAAGTATAAGACCCAATGAGTGGGTTCTTGGTAAAGCGGTACCAAGTATAACAGAGGCCAGTGATAGCAAAATTTATATTGTAGTGCTGCATGACTCTGTCTTAGTGAAAAAATTACAAAAAGTACCAAGTGCTCCAGATCGGGTTCGGTTAATTTCGTTAAACCCAGAATACATTCCAATAGAAGTTGCTGTTAAAAATATTCAAGAGCTTTGGCTTGTTAACAGCAAACTTACCTTTGGTATTGATGAGCCAAGTGAGAGTTCTTTACTCAGGGAGTTACAACAATCTATGGAAGAATTGAAGGGGCAAATTAATAGTTTAAACGCCTAATTTTTTTGACCATGAGTTTTGAGAACCTTTATGAGTTTCTTGCTGCCCTTGGGCAAAATAACTCCAAAGAATGGATGGACTCCAATCGAAAGCAATACCATAGGGTTCGAGACTTTTATATTGCTTGGCTAGAAGTTTTGAATCAAGAATTGGCTGGCATTGATCCAGACTATTTTGATACACCCGGTAAAAAAGCCATTAACCGTATTAACAACAATTTGATGTTTCAGCCCTTAAAGCCGGTGTATAAAAATCATTTTGGTGCAGGTTTAGATCAAATCACTAAACAAGGAGATTTTTACATACAAATTGGTATCGAGGAGAACTTTATTGGCGCAGGATACTGGCACCCTAGTTCAAAAGTGTTAAAAAGTATAAGAGAGGCTATTGATTATAACGGCCAGGAGCTAACACAAATTTTAAACAAGAAGTCTTTTAAAGAAACCTTTGGAGATTTATTGCCAGGGGAGTCTTTAAAGAATGCTCCAAAGGGATACCCGAGAGATCATCAATACATCAAGCTCTTAAGAAGAAAGTCATTTGCGGCAGGAAAGACCTTTACAAAACAAGAGGTCTTAGCCCCAGATTTTAACCAAAGAGTAGTTGCGCTTTATTTGGAGTTACTGCCTTTTAGAAGGTATTTAAATAATGCTGTAACAGTATAGCTATAAGGGTAGGTTTTCACTTTTAAGATACGCTGTTATTGTTTTTGTTGCCCCAGTATTACTGTCCACAAAATGCCCGCATATCATTCCTGTTTTATTTCTAAAATTTGAATCTTCTACTAATTTAGTGAGTATGGTTTTGCACTCCGTGCTATTTTCTACAGAGAATAGCCCAGCCAATGATCTTAATTTCACTGCTTCAGGGAAATTGTTATAATTTTTACCAATTACAATAGGAACCCCAAAAGTTGCAGGCTCTAATATATTGTGCAAGCCTTTAGTTCCTGCGCCCCCTCCAACGTATACAATATCTGCATAACTATATATTTTGGCTAGTAGGCCAATAGTGTCAATAATAAAAACGTGTGCCGTTTCAATGTTTTCTGTATTTCCCTTAGCGATGCTTTGAGAGTATAAAACGCTTTGCTTGTTCATCTTTTTCCTTAATGCTGAAATTTTAGCTGCATCTATGGCATGAGGTGCAATGATAAATTTGACCTGCTTTGGTGCTTGGTTTATATACTCAAGCAGCAAGTCTTGATCTTCCACCCAAGTACTCCCGCAAACAATACATACATGGTCTTTTTTAAAATGGGCTATAAAATCTAAGGTGTTATCCATCTCAATTTGACGAGATACTCTATCAAATCTAGTGTCTCCACTAACACTTGTGTTTGTGATGCCAATGGTTTGTAATAACTCTTTTGAGAGTTTGTCTTGCAAGAAAAAGTGATCAAAGCTATCTAGTGCCTTGCGCATAAAACCTGCGTAGGGCTTAAAAAATAGTTGCTCTTTTTTGAAAACTCCAGAAATTAAAAGAGTTGTTATTTCTTGGCGCTTTAATTCTATTAAGTAGTTGGGCCAAAATTCATATTTCACAAAAAACACAAGGGAAGGATGTACTTTGTTTATAAACTTTTTTGCCTTGCTTTTGGTGTCCATAGGCAAGTAAACAACCACATCTGCAAGAGGTGTATTTTTTTTATTCTCATAGCCAGAAGGGGAGAAAAAACTTACAACAATTTTGTGTTCTGGATGCGATGTTCTTAGAGTTTCCATTACTGGAACTCCTTGCTCAAACTCACCTAAGGAAGCGCAGTGAAACCAAATCGTTTTATCTTCTGGAGAAATACCATGGGCTATTATCTGGAAGGTTTGTTTTCTGCCTGCCATAAATAGTTTCAGTTTTTTACTCAAATGCTGCGCTATAGATAAAAAACCTATTGTGATATAAAGCAGTATGTTGTACAGTAAACTCATGTGTGTAAAAGTACAAAATTGAAGTTTTAGAATATACCTGTGCTGTAGATATTAAATATCTTATACTCATTTACTCAACTAGGGGTGTTGTAGTGGTTTTAATATCATGCAATTTTGTATTTTTACATTATAAAAATGTCTAGTCTGTCAAGGTTATTTTTTTGCAGTACCAGACAACATTTTAATTAATTCTATAATAAGAAGCATTGGTATGAGAAAAATACAAATGGTAGATCTAAAAGGTCAATATGCCGCAATAAAAGAAAGGGTAAACACATCCATTCAAGAGGTTATAGATACTACAGCTTTTATTAACGGACCACAGGTACATGCATTTCAAAAAGAACTAGAAACCTATCTTGGAGTAAAACATGTTATTCCTTGCGCCAATGGTACAGATGCGCTGCAAGTAGCTATGATGGGATTAAATTTGCAGCCTGGCGATGAAATTATCACTGCAGATTTTACATTTGCAGCCACTGTTGAGGTGATTGCTTTGTTGCAGCTTACCCCTGTTTTAGTGGATGTTGATCCTATCAATTTTAATATTGATATTGCTGCTATTGAAAAAGCAATTACACCAAAAACCAAAGCTATAATTCCTGTACATTTATTTGGTTTGGCCGCTAATATGGATGAGGTTATGGCCCTGGCAGAAAAACATAACCTTTATGTAATAGAGGATAATGCTCAAGGCATTGGAGCTACTTACACCTCTAAAACTGGTCAGAAAAAAATGACCGGGGGTATTGGTCATGTTGGTTCTACCTCTTTTTTCCCTTCAAAGAACCTAGGTTGTTATGGAGATGGTGGAGCGATTTTCACAAATGATGATGATTTGGCTCATGTAATAAGAGGGATTGTTAACCATGGCATGTACAAAAGATATCACCATGATGTTGTTGGGGTTAATTCAAGATTAGATTCTATACAAGCCGCAGTACTAAGAGCAAAATTACCAAAGCTTGACCTCTACAATACCACGCGAAGAAATACAGCTAGAAAATACACAAAGGCTTTTGCGGGTATCCAAAATATTATAACACCAACTGGGTTTTGCGATAGTTCTTCTTCTATTTGCGACACCTGTGATTGTCATGTATTTCATCAGTACACATTACAGGTAAAAAATATTGATAGAGACGCATTGGTAGCTCATTTAAACGCAAATGACATCCCTTGTGGGGTATACTATCCAATACCGTTACATTTACAAAAAGCATATGCAGATACAAGATATAAAGAGGCAGATTTTACCGTAACAAATACACTAGTAAAAGAGGTTGTTTCTCTGCCTATGCATACAGAGCTTGACGATGAGCAAATTGCTTTTATCACAAAAACCCTGGTTGATTTTGTGACAAAATAGTTTAAAGTTAAATACACCTTTAAAAAAAGACTGCTTAAATTTTAAGCAGTCTTTTTTTATATAGTTGTTTTTAAAATTAAATTTCTCCTTTTGATGTCTCTACACTTCTATCTATTTTACGCATCAATCCTTGTAAGACATTACCCGGGCCTATTTCGGTAAAATGAGATGCTCCATCTGCAATCATGTTTTGCATGCTTTGGGTCCATTTAACAGGAGCGGTGAGTTGTACAATTAAGTTTTGTTGAATTTCTGCTGCATCTGTAACTCCTGTTGTACTCACGTTTTGATAAATAGGGCAGCTTGGTTTTGCAAAATGGGTAGCCTGTATAGCAGCGGCTAATTCTTCTCTTGCAGGCTCCATAAGTGGGCTATGAAAGGCTCCACCAACTGGCAGTAATAAGGCGCGTCTTGCACCTGCTTGTTTTAAAGCTTCACAAGCATTATTAACGGCTTGTATCTCTCCACTAATAACCAATTGTCCTGGGCAATTGTAGTTTGCAGCAACAACAATTCCAGATTGCAAGGCGCAAATATCTTCTACAACTGTATTTTCAAGACCTAGTACAGCCGCCATTGTTGAGGGTGCTGCTTCACATGCTTTTTGCATGGCAAGTGCTCTTTTGTATACCAATTGCAAGGCGTCTGTAAAGTCAAGTGTCTTGTTGGCAACAAGTGCAGATATTTCACCTAAAGAATGACCAGCTACCATATCTGGGTCAAAACGAGCTCCCATAACTTCTGCAGTAATAGTAGAGTGCAAGAAAATTGCTGGTTGGGTTACTTTTGTTTGTTTGAGCTGCTCTGGGGTGCCTTCAAACATGATTTTAGTAATTTCAAAACCAAGGGTTTGATTTGCCTTTTCAAAAAGCGCTTTTGCACGTGCAGAGTTTTGGTATAACTCAAGGCCCATTCCTGTATATTGAGCACCTTGTCCTGGAAATATATATGCTTTCATGTTCTGTTTTTTAGTTAATTACTGCAAAAATAAGATTATTATTTTTATGATATTTAGATACGATCCCAGGTTTCATAGGTAAACCCGTGTAGATGTTTCTCATCTATATCATGGTGTATTTCTGAGGTTTTTTGCCATAGGCTTGTGTCAATTTCTGGAAAAAAAGTATCTGCTTCAAACTTGCCATGTACTCTAGTGAGCTCTATGCTATCTGCCACCTGCATAGATAAATTATAAATCTCTCCTCCGCCAATAATAAATATTTTTTGTTGTGAAGCAGCTTTTACTAAAGCCTGGTCTAGACTGTGCACTACAATGATATTTTGTTCTTGATCTGGCCCAACTTTTGGACAGTAGGTGGTATCTCTAGTGATAATTATATGCGTTCTGTTGGGCAAGGGCTTTGGAAAAGATTCAAAAGTTTTGCGTCCCATAATAATATAGTGCCCCGTTGTTAGTGCTTTAAAGCGTTTAAAGTCATCAGGCAAGTGCCAAATTAAATCATTGTCTTTACCAAGTTCATTATTTTTGCCCGCAGCGGCTATTATTGTGATCATATCTTTTGTTCAGGGAATGATGGTGCTTATATTCTTTTTAAATTATACCAAAAACAAAGCATTGTTAATGTGGTATCAAAGCGTAAAAATACCTAATTTTAAATACCTATCCTATCTCTTTTTTACAAGATTTAATCTTTCTTACATCCTAATTTTATTTCAAGTTCATAGGCCATTATTACGCTGTTGAAATAGAAATATCAATATATTTGTATAAAATTAAACGTTATACAAATGAAAATTCTCGTTACAGGTGGTTTAGGTTTTATTGGTTCTCATGTAGTGGTTAGATTGCAGGAAGAAGGTTTTGATGTTGTCATTATAGACAATTTATCAAACTCAGATATTAAAGTATTGGATGGTATTGTTGCTATTACGGGTATAACTCCAGCCTTTGAGCAGTTAGATTTAAGAGAGAAATCTGCAGTAACTGGTTTTTTCAAAAAGTATGATGATATACAGGGAGTAATTCATTTTGCTGCCTCTAAGGCAGTTGGGGAGAGTGTAGAGAATCCTTTATTATACTATGAAAACAACATTGGTACTTTAGTATATCTATTACAAGAATTACAAAAAAAAGAGCAGGCTTCTTTTATTTTCAGTTCCTCTTGTACGGTCTATGGGCAAGCAGATCAGATGCCAATTACCGAGACTGCAGCTATCAAAAAAGCAGAATCTCCCTACGGAAATACCAAACAAATTGGAGAAGAGATTATACAAGACACCTGCAAAGTGTGCCCAAATATTAAAGCTACAGCCTTGCGTTACTTTAACCCAATTGGAGCTCACCAAAGTGCACATATTGGAGAGCTTCCTATTGGAGTTCCTCAAAATTTGGTGCCTTATATAACACAAACAGCAACAGGCCAACGAGCACAGTTATCTGTTTTTGGTGATGATTACCCAACCCCAGATGGAACTGCCATTAGAGATTATATTCATGTGGTAGATTTGGCACAGGCGCATGTAACGGCGCTAAAAAAATTACTTGAAAATGGCCAAGCAACTAACTTTGATTTCTATAACGTTGGTACAGGAAAGGGATCTTCTGTCTTGGAGGTAATTACTGCCTTTGAAACTGTTACAGGAAAAAAATTAAACTATAAAATTGTAGACAAGCGAGAGGGTGACGTTATACAGGCTTTTGCAGATACCACCAAGGCAAATAATATACTGGGTTGGAAGGCTGAGCGCACTTTAGAGCAGGCCTTGTTGTCTGCCTGGAACTGGGAAGAAAAACAATAGTCGTTGGGTAGCGTATTTTTGACCCTAGGTTGAAATATTTATATACACCCAAGAGGTACGTCTCTGTTTTTTTGTAACTATCTTTGCCCCATGGAAAATACACCACACAAAGCAGGTTTTGTAAACATCATTGGTAATCCCAATGTGGGTAAGAGCACCCTTATGAACGCTTTTGTAGGAGAACGCCTTTCTATTATTACCTCTAAGGCACAAACCACACGCCACAGAATTTTAGGAATTGTAAATGGAGATGATTTCCAGATGCTGCTAAGTGATACCCCTGGTATTATAAAGCCTGCATACCAACTCCAAGAAAGCATGATGGATTTTGTGAAATCTGCTTTTGATGATGCAGATGTCTTATTGTATATCGTAGAACTTGGAGAGAAAGAGTTAAAGGACGAAGCTTTTTTCAGTAAAATAACAAATAGTAAAATCCCTGTTTTACTGCTTATAAATAAGATAGATAAAGGAGATGAGGCCTTGCTAAAAGAGGCCATGACCCTGTGGCAAGAAAAAGTGCCAAATGCAGAAATTTTTGCAATCTCTGCCCTAGAAAACTTTGGAGTTACAGAGGTTTTTAAACGTATTATAGATTTATTGCCACAATCTCCAGCATTTTATCCTAAAGACCAACTAACAGATAAGCCTGAACGTTTTTTTGTAAACGAGACCATTAGAGAGAAAATCCTGATGCACTACAAAAAAGAAATCCCTTATAGCGTAGAGATAGAAACAGAGGAGTTTTTTGAAGACGAAGATATTATAAGAATACGGGCCGTAATTATGGTAGAGCGTGATTCTCAAAAAGGAATCATCATTGGCCATAAGGGTGAAGCTATAAAGCGAATAGGAATTGAGTCTAGAAAAGATTTAGAGAAGTTTTTTGGAAAGCAAATACATCTAGAAACCTATGTAAAAGTCAATAAAAACTGGCGTAATAATGACAGGCAATTACGCAGGTTTGGCTACAACGGCTAGAGATTTTAAAACCATAAAATACAAAGGAAATAAAGACTCTATACTTCCTGCCTAATATCAAATCTAAAAGAGTACTTTTGCAGACTAGAAAATTTCAGAAACTATGAGTATTGTTGCTATTGTAGGACGTCCAAACGTAGGGAAGTCTACATTTTTTAATAGATTAATACAACGCCGGGAGGCTATTGTAGATGCAGTGAGTGGTGTTACTAGAGATCGCCATTACGGGAAGAGTGACTGGAACGGTAAAGAGTTTTCACTCATCGACACAGGAGGATACGTTGTTGGTAGTGATGATATCTTTGAAGCCGAGATTGATAAACAAGTAGAACTTGCCATTGATGAGGCAGATGCCATCATCTTTATGGTAGAGGTAGAGAGCGGTGTTACAGGCATGGATGAAGATGTAGCCCAATTGCTAAGAAAAAGTAAAAAACCAGTTTTTCTTGCCATAAATAAAGTAGACAACTCAAAAAGAGCCCAAGATGCTGTAGAGTTTTATGCTCTAGGTTTTGAACGTTTTTATACCATTTCAAGTATCAATGGAGGTGGCACGGGAGATTTACTAGATGATCTAGTAAAGGCGCTTCCAGAGGCTGTTGAAGCTGATGAGCAAACTTTGCCAAGATTTGCTGTAGTAGGTCGTCCAAATGCTGGAAAATCATCTTTTATTAATTCTTTAATTGGTGAAGACAGATATATTGTTACTGATATTGCTGGAACAACTAGAGATAGTATAGATACCAGATACAAACGTTTTGGTTTTGAGTTTAATTTGGTGGATACCGCAGGTATCCGTAAAAAGAGTAAAGTAAAAGAAGATTTAGAATTTTATTCTGTAATGCGAAGTGTAAGAGCTATTGAGCATTGTGATGTTATTATATTGGTTTTTGACGCCTCTCGTGGTTTTGATGGACAGGTACAAAACATATTTTGGCTTGCCCATAGAAACAACAAAGGAGTTGTTATTTTGGCAAACAAGTGGGATTTAATAGAGAAAGACAATCAAAGCGCTAAAGATTTTGAGAAGTACATAAAAAAACAATGTGAGCCCTATACAGATGTGCCTATTGTCTTTATGTCTGTGCTTAACAAGCAGCGTATTTATAAGGCCATAGAAACAGCTGTTGAGGTGTATCAAAATCGTACTAAGAAAATTAAAACAAGTACTCTTAACGATACGATGTTGCCTATTATACAGCATACTTCTCCGCCACAATACAAAGGGAAGTATATTAAAATAAAATACATAACTCAATTACCAACACCTTGGCCAAGTTTTGCTTTTTTTGCCAACTTGCCACAGTATGTAAAGGAGCCATACAAACGCTTTTTAGAAAATCAATTACGAAAAGAGTTTGATTTCCACGGGGTGCCAGTAACTGTTTTTATACGTAAGAAATAGCACACAATTGCATTAAAAAACACAATAAAAAAAACCCTAACTCGCTTGTTAGGGTTTTTTATTATTTGGAATCTATAAGTTAATCTTTCAGTAAGCTTCTTGAAATTACAATTTTTTGAATTTCACTAGTACCTTCATATATCTGAGTGATTTTTGCATCCCGCATCATTCTCTCTACATGGTATTCTTTTACAAAACCATTACCGCCATGAATTTGTACAGCCTCAACAGAGACTTCCATTGCAACCTTACTTGCCTTTAATTTTGCCATGGCACTAGACATGTCATAGTTATTTGAGTTGTCTTTGTCCCAGGCAGATTTATACACCAAATAGCGTGCTGCCTCAATCTCAAGGTGCATATCTGCAAGTTTAAATGCAATGGCTTGATGGTTACAAATTTCTGTGCCAAATGACTTTCTTATTTTCGAGTAATCACGAGCCAATTCAAATGCGCCTGCAGCAATACCAAGTGCTTGTGCCGCAATACCAATACGACCACCAGATAGTGTCTTCATGGCAAATTTAAAGCCAAAGCCGTCTTCACCAATTCTATTTTCTTTAGGCACCTTTACATCATTAAAGTTTAGGGTGTGGGTGTCACTACCTCTAATACCTAATTTATCCTCTTTAGGACCTATTTCAAAACCATCCCAAGTCTTCTCTACAATAAATGCATTGATACCACGGTGTCCTTTATCTTTGTCTGTCTGTGCGATTACTAAATAGTAATCTGCACTACCACCATTTGTAATCCAGTTTTTTGTGCCGTTTAAAACATAATGATCTCCTTTGTCTATGGCTGTAGTTTTTTGTGATGTTGCATCACTTCCTGCCTCTGGTTCACTTAAACAAAATGCTCCTAAGGCTTCTCCAGTAGCTAGTTTTGTTAAATATTTTTGTTTTTGCTGTTCGGTTCCGTATTGCTGGATACCGTAGCACACTAATGAGTTATTTACAGAAACAATTACAGAACAAGAAGCATCTACCTTGCTTAATTCCTCTACAACGATTGCGTAACTCAGGGTATCCATACCGCCACCGCCGTATTTTGGATCTACCATCATGCCCATAAAGCCAAGCTCGCCCATTTTTCTTACCTGCTCTTTTGGAAACTCTTGTTTGTTGTCACGTTCTACAACACCTGGGAGTAATTCTTGTTTTGCAAAATCGCGAGCTGCCTCGCGTATCATTAAGTGTTCTTCAGATAGATTAAAATCCATGTATTTTGTTTAAAATTCAATAAAACTATGTGTTTGTAAAGATAGTGTTAAAAATATAATTCTCAAAAGAGCAATTGTTGCTAAATGTGTAATTATTGTGTTTTTGTCTTGCTGCTATAAAATGGTGTTAGTTATGTTTTAATGTTGCAATTATAAACGTCTTGAAAGTCTTAAATAAACTTTTATCTCCTTGGTTATATTGGCTTTTTTTTTATGATATTTAGGGTATGAAAAAACAAAGTTATAAAGTGTTGGGTGTTATGAGCGGCACCTCACTTGATGGTGTAGATTTGGCGCTTTGTTATTTTGATATCCATGAAAATATAACCTATAAAATGCCGCTGGCAAAAACCATTGCATACACTACTTATTGGAGAAGTAAGCTACTCAGAGCGGTTGATTTTTCTTCGAAAGAGTTAATTTTACTAGATCTGGAGTATACCAAATATTTGGGCGATATTATTAAAACATTTATTACAGATAATAACATAAAAGATTTGGACGCTGTATGCAGCCATGGTCATACTGTTTTACACCGCCCCGATCAAGGAGTTACATTGCAAATAGGTAATTTAGAACAAATTTCAAAAAACATACAACAAACAGTTGTTTGTGATTTTAGGGTTCAAGACTTACTTTTTGGAGGTCAAGGAGCACCTTTGGTACCTCTGGGTGACCGATTGCTTTTTTCGCAGTATGATTATTGTCTAAACCTGGGGGGGTTCGCAAATATCTCTAAAGTAAGAAGTGGGGTGTCTG